>NZ_CP162137.1:2032500-2338750 GCF_040833995.1 Leptospira sp. WS58.C1 | reverse complement strand
ACTCTTTCCAAAAGTTTTATCATTTTGGACGAGGCCCAAAACTGTACTCTTGCTCAGTTAAAGATGATTATGACCCGTTTGGGCCGCAATTCTCGGATGTGTATCTCCGGGGATGTGACCCAAATCGACTTAGAACATGGTAGATCCGGATTCGATCGTGTGGTAAGCTTGTTCAGACAGACCGAAGGAATTGGCCAGGTGTTTTTCGGAAAAGAAGATATCACGAGACACCCTCTGGTTGAAACCATCGTGAGGAAGTTCGAGGAATTGTAATGTTTCCCTTGGGATCACTTTTAGAAAGAGGAATGGCTTGGATCACGGATACCCTGACCAAGATCCGTCCGATTTCTTTCGTGAGAAAATTCCAGGTAATTCTCACGGCGATCACTTTGATCATCGTGACCTGGATGCTTGCGATCCCGTTTTTCGGTCAGGACAAAATTAATCTTTCTCAGGATGGTCCTTATTCGGAAGGCAAGAATGCTTTGGATAAGGTCGTTTCCACCAAAGATATCGTTTATGAAGACGAAGAAAAAACGAGAGCAAAAAGGCTGAAAGCCTTTCAATCCGCTCCGAATTTTTTTGATCGAGACTATCGGGTTTTAACCGATGTAATTCGCCCTGCGATCCAAGAGGATATGGAGAAATATAGGGAACCGAAGCCAACGGGAGAAGTGAAAACTTCCGCGGAATTATTGGCCGCGGTTCCTAGATGGAAGAATAGATCCAAAGAAGAGCTGGAACTTCTGCTCAAAACCCCGGGCAAGTCAAGGGTCAGGGATCTAGTCCAACAATATAGTAATTTAGTTTTTTCTAATTTTTGTATTTTAAGAGACCAACCGGCGGATTATTCCGCTATCCGTTCCGCGGAAGCTCGGATCCGCAATTCAGGCGCAAGCGGGAATAAGGAGCAGATCTCTTCGGTAGAAGGAACTCTTGTAATTCCTCGTATGTATCTCTATAGAGACAGCGCTACGGTAGAAATTCTCAACCGTTTGGCCGCGGAAAAATTACAGGCCACGGATCCTCAGCTTCTTTCCGTTATCCAAAAACTCGCGCTGACTTATGTGTATTCGAACCCTGCTTGTACTTACAACGCGGAAGAAACCAAAAACCAAAAACAAGCCGTTATGGACAGAACCGAGCCTGTGAGTAGCAGGATCAATGCGGGAGAAACCATCGTCAAGGCCGGGGAGATCATTACTCCGGATATTTATAAGAAATTGCTGATAGTGAATAGATACGCCACTCGAGCAAACATCGCGTCCATCATTTCTATTCTTCTCATTCAATCCATTTTTGTAATTATTGTATACGCGTTTTTGAAGAAGTACAATCCGAAACGATTGAACGACGTATCGAGTAACGTGATCGTGTTCACGTTAATCTGGTCTTTGGTGCTCTGGACGTATTTAGCTTCCAAGGCTTTTTTTAGTTTTGAGAATAGTTACGATTCCGTCTTTTATTTCGCGCTGGTGATACCGACAGGAATGGTTTGTTTGATCCTATCCATGATCTATGACGAACAATTATCGATCGCGATCGGGTTTTTCCTTTCGTTCTTTGTGTTCGCAGCTTCCAGATATAATCCTACTTCTTTCATTCTTGCTTTCGTAATGACAGTGGTTGCCGCCACTTACGGAAGAAAGATGAGAAAGAGGATCGATTTTATCAAGGCCGGGTTCTATATGGCCTTGGTCCAGATGCTCATCTCTTCCTCCGGGTACCTGTTCGATTCCAGGAATTATTGGGTAGCGGTTCCTTCCGGCTCTCATTTGAGAGATCTTTGGGAATCGAATATATTCAGGTTATATTTATTATGTTTAGTGAATGGGTTTGTCTGTTCCACATTGACCCAGCTGCTTCTTCCTATTTACGAGTATGTATTCAATATACCTACAAGATTTAAGCTGATGGAACTTGCGGATACAGGACACCCGTTACTGCAGGATTTACTGACCAAGGCACCTTCTACTTATACTCATACTTTTTTAGTGGCTGCTATGTCGGAAAGAGCGGCTCAAAACTTGGAATTAGATTGGCTATTGACTAGAGTGGGTGTGTATTTTCACGATATAGGTAAGATCCCGAATGCAGGATTTTTCGTAGAGAACCAGCATTTGATCCCTAAAAAGGAAAACATCGATAAGAATAATCCTGCAAAAGCGGCAAAGATAGTCATTGATCATGTCTTGGACGGCATCGAGATGGCTAAAAAAGCTAGGCTTCCGCGGGAAGTGATCGATTTTATTCCGGAACATCATGGAACTTCTACCATGGCTTTCTTTTATCATAAGGCGCTTGCGGAACTTTCTCCCTCTCAGAAGAAGAAACTCAAAAAAGCGGACTTTCAATATCCGGGACCGAAACCTCAGAGAAAAGAAACTGCGATCGTCATGATTGCGGACAGCTTGGAGGCTGCGAGTAGATCCTTGGAAGAAGTGACACCCGAATCTTTAGACGCTCTTATCACTAAGATCGTAAACGGCAAGTTGGCGGAAAACCAATTGGACGAATGCGGACTTACATTAGGAGATCTGGAAGTTGTAAAATCTTCCTTTAAGGAAGTTCTTCTTTCTAGTCTTCACTCTCGACCTAAATATCCGAAACCTGAGGATACAAAAGCATTAGAGGAGAAGAATAAAAATATCTTGGGGAAACAGGCCCCAAAGAGCCACTAATTTGTTCGAGTTCTCTTCGGATTTCGATCCGAATTCGCTTCCTTCTTGGTTATCTAAACCCGCATTGGAATCTCGTTGGAAAATTTTAAGTGCATTCTCTTTTCCTAATGTAAATACCGATCTTTCCTTGGTTTTGACCGATGACGAATCGATTCGCGAATTAAATCGGGTCCGCAGAGGAAAAGATTACGCAACGGACGTTCTTTCGTTCCCATTAACTTTTGATCTGACTCCTTGGGAACTTCCCCCCCGGAAAAAAGAAAACTTCGGTCCTATCTTAAGCCTAGGAGAGATCGTGATCTCTTGGGAAACTTGTAAGACCCAAGCAAAAAGTATAGGTCATAGTGAAGAAGATGAATTTTTCAGATTATTCGTGCATGGTTTTTTACATTTGATCGGTTACGATCATGAACGAGGAGAAAAAGACGAGGCTCTAATGAAGGAGAAAGAGGATCTATGTCTGGATCTAATCCTGGGGCCTTAAGAAAAACCACCGGTATCGTGATGGAAAGCCGCATCCTTCCGGAAGGAGATGCATTCTTGCGACTTCTACCGGAAGATGGAGAAGTGGGAAGTTTTCGAGTCAAAGGGATCAAAAAAAGTAAAACAAGACCCATTGCTGCAGTGGAACCAGGATCATTAACGGTCTTAGATTATTATTTCACACAAGGACGGGAGACCTTTAACGTAAAAGAGATCGGTTTAGTCAGAAGATTCGATAAGGCAAAAACAGGGTATTCAGGAACCGTTTTGGTTTCGTATCTAGTGGAATTAGTCTCTTCTTTTTTAACGGAAGGAGGCTCTCACCCGTTGGAATATAAACTTCTTCTGGGTGCCTTAAAAGAATTGGATGAAGACGGTTATAAACCAGTGTTTTTGCCTTTTTTCAAGCTCAAACTATTGTATGTGGGCGGGTTTTTATCAAAGGAGATGGAATGTGCAAGCTGTGGAAAAAATCTCTCGGAGATACAATCCTGCAGTTTGGACGAGACACATTTCGAGATCGTATGCGGGGAATGCGGAACTCCTAAACCGGACAAGTTTGGACTCGTATTATTCGTTCAAGATTGCCTTGCCTTAAGATACAGGGACCTAAAGGACAAAAAGATTTCCCTTGAACTCCTGAAGGAGGCGGATAGCTTAAGCAACCGGGCCTTAAAACCGCTTCTTGGAAAAAGACTCAAATCGGAACCTATGTTGTACGAATCCTTAGGGGAAAATCTTGGATAAACTTTTTAAAACCGCATTTTTAATGATCTATACTGTGGGTCTGATTTTTCTGATCGTTCTTCAGGAAAGATGGGGGAAAAAGGATTTTCCACCTCGTCCCGTAATAACCGAGGTTTCCAGGTGCCAATATCTTGAATGTATCCTCAGGGAGAAAAATCTGGTCCTTGGGGCCCTGGATAAAAGTTGGAAATTGATCGGAAGCAAGAGATTGTTTCCGGATTGAGATGATGTCCCCTAAAAAATAGGAACTACTGCAAAAGATAGAATGAAAGAAACGGATACTCTTAAACAACTCGTTTTAGAAGCTTTAAAGGAAGGAGTAAAACTCTATTGCGAAAAGGAAGCGTCTAATGTTTCTTTTTCCGATCTTAGGATCCGAATAGAATATTCCAGAGAGGAATCCTTTGGAGATTATTCCACTTCTTTTGCTTTGGAAAATTCCAAACTTTTAGCTAAAAAACCTTTGGATTCGGCAGCACTTCTGGTAGGTTATCTGCAAACAAGAACGGATCTATTCGAGAAGGTGGATTTTACTCCTCCGGGCTTCGTGAATTTTAGGATCTCTCCTTCCTTCCTCATCCGTTTTCTAGAAAACACGGTCCAGAAAAAAGAACTATTTCCTAAATTAAAAAATCCTAAAAAAATAAATTTGGAATTCGTAAGCGCGAATCCGACCGGACCTTTGAATATCGTATCCGCAAGAGCTGCCGCTACCGGAGAAGCTTTTGCCAATCTGCTTAAAGCAGTCGGACATTCGGTGGATAAGGAATTTTACGTGAACGATTACGGGAACCAGGTGTTTTTGCTTGGTGTTTCCACAATGGTGCGTATTAGAGAGGCTCTGGGAGAATCTTCTTCCATCCAAGAGAATGCTGAGGATGGAAGATCCATTGAAGAGTTACTTTCCGACAATGTGATCCCAGCGGAGGGATATAGGGGAGATTACCTTAAGATCATCGCTAAACAATTATTAGAAAATCGCCATAGGGAAAAAGAGATCAAGTCCCATCTGGAAAAAAAGGAATATTCCGCTCTTGCGGAAAAATGTTCCCGCTGGACCGTGGAGTCCAATCTGGTTTGGCAAAAAAAAGATTTGGATCTATTCGGAGTAAACTTCGATCGATTTTTTTCGGAAACCACACTTCACGAATCTGGAAAAGTTTTAGGAGTGCTCGAAAACCTAAAAAAGTCCGGCAAAGTTTTTGAAGAAGAAGGGAAACAGGTCTTTAAATCAGAGGATTATGGAGACGATAAAAATCGTGTGGTTGTTCGGGATGATGGACGTCCTACATACCTTCTCGCAGACATAGCTTATCATAATGATAAAATTTCCAGAGGTTACGAGAAGATCATAGATATATGGGGACCGGACCATCACGGATATATCGCAAGACTTGCGGGTGCTGTTCAGGCGTTAGGTTATCCAAAGGAAAATTTCCAAGTGATCATCGCCCAACAAGTGAATCTTCTTATGGCCGGCCAGAAGATGAAGATGAGCAAACGTGCGGGAGAATTCCAAACAATGGAAGATCTGCTCGGATATTTGGGAAAACATGCCAAGGATGTTGCACGCTATTTTTTCACGATGAGATCCTTGGATTCCCCGTTGGATTTCGATCTAGATCTGGCAAAGGACGAATCGGATAAAAATCCCGTATTTTATTTACAATATGCTCATGCGAGAGTTTGTTCCATCTTCAGGGAAGTAGGGAATAACTCGGATGCAAACGCATTAAAAAATCTTGAAATGACGGAAGAGAGAAAACGACTTCTTTTCTGGATCTCTCGTTTTCCGGAAGAGGTTTTGGATGCCGCGGCCACCTTGGAACCGCATCGGATCGCGAATTATCTCCAAAATCTAGCAAGAGCTTTTACGCAATTCTATATCGCAAAGAACAATAGACTGAAAGATGCCGATGAGTCTACAAGACTCGGACTGGCAAGGATTTGCCAAGCTGTGCGTGTCGTACTGGCCGAAGGTTTGGCTCTACTTGGAGTTTCCGCCCGCGAAAGATTGGAGAAAGAAGAGTGAATTCTCCTAGGGTCACTGTCATTTCCACGGGTTCGGAGCTGACTGCAGGAAGAAGCCAAGATACGAATTCGTCCTGGATCGCAAACGAACTCTTTGGACTCGGATATTCTACTGAAAAATTCCTGGTATTACCCGACGATCCTAAACTGATCCGAAAAGAATTACAAAATTTGGCTCTTGGAGCTTCGAAAGAAAATCCGGTCCTTCTTGTGATGACCGGTGGTCTTGGACCTACTGAAGACGATTATACTTTAGAAGTAGTATGCGAACTTACTTCTTCTCAACCAGTTCTGAATGAAAAGGCGAATGACAGGCTCCAAGCATTGTATCGTCTTCGCGGAAAAGGATTCCAAGAGGCGTTAACCACGGCATTACGCCAAGTTTCCATTCCTTCTAATTCCACCGCTCTGAATAACTCTGTAGGAATTGCTCCGGGATTTTGGTCGGAGCTCCAACCGGGAGCGTACCTGGCCTGCATGCCCGGGGTCCCATCCGAGATGGTGACCATGTTTAAAGAGGAATTAGTTCCCCTGATCCAAAAACAATTTCACTCTGGTGAATTATATTCGGATTTTCTCTTTATCTGGGGAATGAGCGAGTCCTTATTCCAACAGGAATTTATAATAGATATCGAGCCTTTGAAGAATGGAAAAGCAGTCTGGGGCGTTGCCGCCAAAAAAGGATTTATACGAGTTACTTATCAGTCTGAAGACAAAAATTTAGTCCAAGAACTCATCCAAAAGACCAAAGAGAAATATCGTGGACTTTGTACGGGGGACTTATTCGAGGAATTTCCTAAACTTCTCTTAGAAAAAAAACTCACCATCGGAACGATCGAAAGTTGTACGGGCGGACTCGCTGCGAAAATACTTACAGACCGTGCAGGTTCTTCGGAATACTTTTTAGGTTCCGTGGTCAGCTATTCCAATTTGATCAAAGAAAATCTAGTAGGGGTTAAAAAAGAAACCCTAGAAGCTCATGGTGCGGTGAGTGAGGAAACTGCAACAGAGATGGCGGATAAGGGAGCAATGCTTCTCGGGACAGACCTTGCGATTAGCATCACGGGGATCGCTGGCCCTGGTGGTGAAACTCCTGCAAAAAAGGTCGGGACCGTATTTATAGGAATCCATATCAAGGGTGAAAAAACGGAAGTGAAGGAACTCTTTCTCCCTTTTAAGAGAGAATTGTTCCGAGAAGTAGTGGCCGCTACTTCTCTTTATCTAATGTACAATCGATTGAGGAAACTTGTATGATCTCTAAAATTTTGGCCTTAAGTTTTGTGCTATTTTTAGGGTTTTATTATTTTTTAGGAAATCCGTATGAGCCTGCGAGAACGGTACAAAAAACCTGGTACTGGAATAAAGAATCTAAGCTTGCCAGCTTTCCTGACCCGCGCAGTGATTTCGATCCAGAAAAAACCATCAACGGATATAAAACCAAAACTTCTTATATTAGAATTCCTTGGGGAGAATCCATTCCGACCGACGATTCCCTTCGAATAGAATATCCACTGAGAGCCAAAGGATATTTAGCGTATAAAAAGATTGGAAATTCTGTAGAGTTCTTTTCCGAATCAGGAGAACTTCTTTGGACCAAAGAATATAAAAGTTATCCTCGTATTCATCCGGATGGAAATCTTGTGCTCTTTTTGTCTGGAGATAATAACCAAGTTTTGGTTTCCGATATTAACGGAAATTCTTTGGGCGCTAAAAAATTGGACGGTAGATTTTTAACCGATGTCTCCTTTGCTCCAAAAGGAATTTCTAATGGAGAGACCGCGGTACTTTTTTCGGGCGGGGAATTATTCCTTTTGGACGGAAAGGGAGAAAAACTTTTTGAAGCTAAGTTAGGGGAGAAGGAACCTGTTTTTGCAAAAAGCCTTTCTATCTCAGCGAATGGTCAAAAACTCGCAGTTCATTTCCTGAAAAACAATAGAGACTTTATCCGAGTGTATGACAGAGACGGTTCCGAATCGGAAGAATGGAATTTAGGCCGTGTGATCCCGTATAAGGTAAATCTTGCAGTTTCGGATAATGGAGGGGTTCTCGCTGGCTTCTCCGATAAACTAACCTTATATTCCAAATCCGGAAAAGTAATCTTCGAAAAAAATCGCAACAAGGCACAATCAGTTTACCAAACGGTATTCCATTCGGGCTCTTGGTTTGCGGGTGAATGGGAAGGAAACTTATTCTTCTTAGATGAAGAAGGCAATATCCTTAAAGAAGAGAAGATCCGCACCGGAGAAAAGCCGTTTCGTTTTTATTCTTCTGGCCGCAAAGGAGAAGCATTCTTAGAAGGTGGGAACGATATCGTGCTTTATAGGGAATTGGTAAGATAGAAAAGTTATTTCCAAGTTGCATATTGGACTCGATTCGTACCGTCTACAGCAACGACCACGAATTTATCATTTCCATAAGCGATCCCCTTCCAAAAATTGTTTTCAGTTTGTTGGCGAGCTGTCCAGTTAATACCGTCAGTCGAGGTCATAATTCGATTTGTTCCGGTAGCGGCCGCTGCCATAAATAGCCCGTTCGCGTAATACACCTCGTACCATTCATTTTGTTCCGAAGCGGAGCGAGCAGCCCAATTGATCCCATCCTGTGAAGTCATTACTCTATTCGTGCCGGTCAAAGCAACCGCTACAAAAAGATTATGCCCGAAAGTAACAGAACGCCAATCGTTCGGTTCTGCTGCCGTGCGCAGAGTCCAGTTAATCCCGTCTGAAGAGGTTCCGACTCCGCCACTTGAGCTGACTGTCACAAATTTATTATTAGCGAACACCACGCTGCGCCAGGACTGATTTGCAGGTGCGGACCTTGGGGTCCAGTTGATCCCGTCCGGAGAAGTTTGAAATGTCGACCCGTCAGCCACTGCAATGAAAAGCCCTTTACCATAGGTCACCCAATTGTAATTTAGCGCAGGTATCGTTCTGCTCGTCCAGGATATCCCGTCGGGGGAAGTCATGACGCGGTTTGTGCCTGAATTCGCAACTGCCACATATAGGTTATTCGCGTAAGTTATCGATAACCATTGATTTGCCTGGGCAGCCGTCCTAGATGTCCAAACTTTGCCATCGGAAGAAGTCATTACTCGATTCGTGCCGTCTTGAGATAATGCAACAAATTGATTCCGAGCAAAGGTAATTGCCGCCCATACATTTGCTTCCGTTGCAGAGGCGCTTATGAATTCACCTAGTTTACAATTTTCGGGGTGGATTTCGCAATTGTTATTTGTGAGCAATAAAGCTGCTAATACTAGGTTGTTATTATCCTTATCGTTGCTGCAGGAAACGGTAAGTGTGTTCAAAAATAAGCTGAAAATTATTACTCGAGTTATATATAAGGATTTTTTCATGTTTAAAGTTCGCTACTTGAGTTATTAATGAATTACGACGATATAGTGTATCGTATTAGGATTAAAATAGAACGGATAAAATCAAGCCCTAAAGTTCGGAAGAATATATTATTTAATTTAACCCTGACTATAAATAGAATTAATTATTTCCCAAATGGTTCTCATCTCTGCGTGAAATTACCCTGCGCTTTTTCTTAACTCCGTGGACTCAGTGTTCTCCGTGCGAAAAACTCAAACCTCATAAATCGAAAGCGACTTATAACCCTTATTTGTTTGCTTGTCTAATAACGCGATAATTTCAGTTCGTCTGTCCTTCTCTATATTAAAGATCAACTGGTCCGAGATCTCTCTACAAATATATAAACCACGACCGTGAGAATCCGCAAGACCTGCTGGCAAACCCGAAGGACTGTCCACAGTGATATGCCTGTCTAAACGTTTTAGAATTTCTTTTTTGTTCAAGGAGCCGAAATGATCGCGGACTACTACAATATAAGAATTTTCTGCAATTCCATAGCCGATCTCAAAATAATCCGTCTCTGCGAGTTGTATATGTTCTAAAGGAACGAGAAGATCGCGAGAAGGAAGTTCATACTGGTATTTAGAATTTCCCTTGGAGTCTCTTGGAGCGCGGATCATGGCGTTGGAAGTGAGTTCTTCTAAAATTTGTTGTACAGCGTTAGGCGCTCCTTTTTCGATCAGGAATTTACCTACACGGTTGCAGATATAATTCCGATCCTTGTCGGAACTGATCTTGCGGAACACGATGCCGTTTTCCGGAGGGACTAAAAATTCCTCTTCTCTATCTCCTTCCAAGATCTTGAAATCCGGACCAAAATATTTTTCTACTCCGAAGATGTCCTTGTAGAGAAGTTTTTTGACCATGATCGTGATCAGATTGATGTCCAAGAAGGAATATTTAGGTATAATATTCCAGATATCGTGTTGGTAAGCGAAATTGATATAGTCGTTAATATTATAAGCAGTCATTAAGGAATACTGGACGGAAGGATATTCCTTTTGGATGGTCTTGATCAGATCCAACCCCGATTTCCCAGGCATACGTATATCCGTGATGACAAGATCTATATGTTCGTTAGAAAGTATTTTGACCGCTTCATCGTAATTTTCTGCATCGAAAACTTCGTAATCTCGGACCAGGATATCTTTAACCGCTTCCCGGATGGAATGTATATCTTCTACTACTAAGATACGATGATGGGACAATTTAGTTTCCTTTTGGTTGTACTAAGGGAAGAGAAATTTTAAATCTGGTCTTTCTATCGTAAGAACGAACTGTTAATTCTCCGGAATGTTCCCTAACGATGGAATGACAGATAGAAAGTCCGAGGCCTGTTCCGATTCCCGACTTATTTTTGGAGAAGAATGGAGAGAAAATTTTATCCAGCATATCTTCCGGAATCCCGCCCGCGGTATCTTCCACAAAAATATGCATCATATTACGAGTGCGTCTAACCTCTACTTTGATCTTACCTTCTCCATAATCGTAAGCTTGTAGGGAGTTTTTGAAAAGATTAATAAACAATCTTTCCATCTTAACCGGATTGAATTGGAAGGTCATACCCGGTTCGCTTAAAATTTCCCATTCGGTGTTTTTCGAAAGAACAGGGTAGACCCAGGTGACCGAGTCCTTGGCCTTCATGATGGTTTCATGAATATCTGCATTGGTTGTGACTAGTTTATCCGGTTTAGCAAAACTGATCACATCCAAAACGATCATTGCGGCACGGGTAAGATCCTCTTTTATCATCTCTAATCTTTTCCGAAAAAAAGCAGGATCCATGCTGGACAAATTATTCATTAAATTCTGGAGAGTGAGGCTCATTCCTGTGAGTGGGTTATTCAACTCATGGGCCACACCGGAGATGAAAATTCCTAAAGAAGCAAGGTTACGGATCCTCAGATTTTCCTCATCTTTTTCTTTGATACGAGTGATATTACTGATCTTCTCTACAATCGAAACTATACTTCCGTCCTTTCGGATCGGGAAAAAATCCAGGTATAACGTTTCTTTTTGGTCGTTCGCCACATGAAAGATCTCGCGCCCAACTTCTCCCTTTCCTTCAAATTGTGCGTCGAAGTCGGATTCATTCTCATGATGATCCTTCATTGGACAGTAAGGACAAACTGCAGTACGATTGTATAGAACCTCGTAACATTTTCTGCCCAAGGTAGAAGGAAAATCAGGCTCTCTAGAAAATTCAAGAGTGGCCTTGTTTACACGACGGACCCTAAAGCCCGAGTCTATTAGAACTAGGGGCTCCGTGATTCCGTCCAGAATTGCTTGGAGTTCCTCCGCTCTTTCGTGGAGGTTTTCCATTAGGGATGACATCCGGATCAATATTCTAGGGATTCTTTATAACTTTGCAGTAATTTTTTTTGATTTCTGGAAGAATGTTGGGCCTGCATTTCCTGAAGCCTTAGAACGTGCACAAAAAAATCTTCGATCAGTTTTAAGTAAAATTCTTTCTTAAACTCGGATCTATCCCGGTTTACCCCCTCATCAGGTAGAAAATTCAGAGGATATTCCGCCTCTTTACCGTTCCGGTCCGCATAAATCACAAGATCATCCACATTATTATCCAAAGGAGTATTATCGGTCATTCGGATCATGATGGTGTCTTCTGCGGAATAATTTGCGGTTTTGATTTCCGATACCACCTTGGAAAGGGTGGATCCGTTAAATTCCAGAAGAATGGATTTTTCTTCCGCTCTTTCTATCCCACCCGGGTTAGGGGATTGGGTGACTGAGAATTTCGTGATCTTCACACCTTTACGGTTCGGATAATTTCCCACCCATGTTACCAAGGTCCCGATGGGGAGGGCATCCATTCTTTCGAATTTTAAAAGTTCTCTGGCAACACTCAAACTTTCATAGGCGCGCAAGATGCGTTGGTTCAACATTTGGGTAGAAGAAGTGTTGGAATTTGCCTGGGATTTTGTCCCATCCTGGTTTTGGGCGTTTATGGAAAGAAACGAAAGAAGAAGGACTAGAAGGAAGACGGCTTTAGGAGCCGCCTTCGTAGAAGAATCAATATTACGGTTTAGATTGCGCTGGAGTTTCGGTACTTGGAGCGGTAGTAGGCGCAGTATCTTGGGCATTGGTCCCTCCTTGGTTGCCCTGTGCCTCTTCCGCACCAGGTGGAGGAAGGATCTCAGGCGTTGGAGTGGTATTGTATCCACTAGACTTCGCAAAAAGGAAAGAAAGAATCAGGGACAATGCTAAAAAAGTGAGTCCGGCAACTCGCGTTGCTTTAGTCAAAACGTCCGCAGTAGAGGAGCCAAAAACGGATTGGCTTGCGCCTCCACCTAGAACTCCACCCATTCCTCCTTTGCCTGTTTGGATCATAACAAGAAGGATCAGAAATAGACTGACAAAAACAAAAAGAACAAGGATGGTTCCGGTGATAAATCCCATAAGTCGAATTCCTAAAGGTAAAAAGGTATGTTTTTTGGCGAAATAAACCGCTTTAGATCCAAATTACCGCCAAGCCCTAGGCTGACAAGCCGTTTAGTAGTTTCCTAAGCGGCTTCTAAGCTAGCCGGCAGTAATTAGAATAAAGCTAAGAAGCTTTCCAGTTTCTGGCTGGCCCCGCCTACGAGCCCTCCATCTATGTCTGCTTGGGAGAGGAGTTCCTTCACGTTATCGGCTTTTACGGAACCTCCATACAGAATAGGCATAGCATCCGAGATTGTTTTCCCATTTTGGAATAATCCCGAAATTTCTTTTCTAATAAATGCGTGGGCTTCCTGGGCTTGAGCAGGAGTTGCAACCTTTCCTGTTCCGATGGCCCAAACAGGTTCGTAAGCCACCCAAATGCGAGAGAATTGGTCGCTTTCAATCGAACCTAAACCTTCTTGGATCTGTTTTTTCAGGACCTCGAAAGTTTTTCCGGACTCTCTTTCCGCCAAGGTTTCTCCCACACAATACACTGCAGTAAAACCGTGTTTTGCAAGATAAGAGATCTTTTGGTTACAGAATAAGCTGGTCTCTCCTAAAAATTGTCTTCTTTCGGAATGGCCTACAAGAGCAAATTTGATGCCTAGTTCGGAAAGTTGGTCCGGACCTGTCTCACCTGTCATAGCAGTTAATGGAGCAGGGTAGATATTTTGGGCCCCGACGGAAATTTTCGAATTTTCTAATATTCTGGCAACTGAAGCCAGATGAATGGAAGAAGGAAATACAACCGCCTTTTTATTATCCGGGAGAGAAGAGGACTTTTCCTTTAGGCCGCTTGCAAGAGCAATAGCCTCCTTTTCGGAAAGATTCATTTTCCAGTTACCTGCGATAATTTTAGGGCGCATATATATTTCCTTTGATTCGTTTTAGGTTTTTTCTTTCAGAAGGGCCACAACTCCAGGGAGTTTTTTTCCTTCTAAAAATTCCAAGGAGGCTCCTCCTCCGGTAGAAACGTGAGTGATCTTATCTTCCACTTTCGCCTTATTGATCGCTGCGATGGAATCTCCACCACCAACTACAGTTCTAGCTTTGGACTTAGAAACCGCTTTTGCGATCGCCATGGTACCTGGTGCGAATTTGTCGAATTCGAAAACTCCCATTGGACCGTTCCAAACGATCGTAGCCGCATTCTTAATTACTTTTTCGTAATTTGCGATCGTTTTAGGACCGATATCCATTCCCATCCAACCGTCTAAAATTCCCATCTTGTCCACGGTTTTGGTCTTTGCATTCGCATCGAATTTATCTGCGATCACATGATCCACAGGAAGTTGGAAATCCACGCCTGCGACTCCGGCTCTTTCTATCAGTTGAAAAGCTTCCACTTCGAAATCTTTTTCTACTAGGGAATTTCCTACCGGGATCGCTCTGGATTTAAGGAAGGTATACGCCATTCCTCCGCCGATCAAAATATGATCCACTTTTTCGATCAGGTTTTTGATCACGCTGATCTTAGAAGAGACTTTAGAACCTCCGATGATTGCCACGAAAGGTTTTGCAGGGCGGGAAAGAAGAGAAGAAAGTTCGGTGATCTCTTTGTACATCAACAAACCTGCGAAAGCAGGCAGAAGATGTGCAATTCCTTCCGTAGAAGCGTGGGCTCTATGAGCCGCACCGAATGCGTCGTTTACGTAAACATCAGCAAGAGCAGCCAGGCTTTTTGCAAAAGCCGGATCGTTTTCCTCTTCTTCTTTATGAAAACGTAAATTTTCCAGGACTAGGATCTCGCCGTCCTTTAGTTCTTTGGAAAGTTTTACCGCATTCTCTCCGATTACATCTTTGGAGAATATTACGGAAGTTTGAACTAGTCCTTTAAAAACTTCGTAAACAGGTTCCATAGAATATTGCGGATCCGGTTTACCTTTAGGGCGTCCGAGGTGACTTGCGATCACTACGCGAGCGCCTTTTTTTACCAATAGTTCTATTGTAGGAAGTGTTTTTTCAATTCTAGTCTTGTCGGAAACTTTACCGTTTTCCAGAGGGACGTTAAAATCGACCCTCAGAAAAACTCGTTTCCCCTTGACGTCCTCGTTTTCGAGTCTGGGTAATTGCATCGATTAACCTTTTTTAGCCATATAACGGATCAGGTCTAAAACTCTATTAGAGTAGCCCATCTCGTTATCATACCAGGAAACTAATTTGAAGAACCTGGAATTCAATTCGATACAAGCATCCGCATCAAAAATAGAAGAAAGAGTGGAGCTTAAGAAATCGTTAGAAACAACCATCTCGTCCGTATAACCTAAAATTCCTTTCATGGAACCTTCGGAAGCTTCTTTCATTTTTGCGGAAATTTCTTTTAGGCTAGTCTCTTTGGTAGTTCTAACGGTCAGATCCACAACGGAAACGTCCGGTGTAGGAACTCTGAAAGACATACCGGTAAGTTTTCCGTTCACTTCAGGAATACAAAGGCCGACCGCTTTTGCTGCTCCTGTAGAGGCTGGGATGATATTTTGCATAGCGCCTCTTCCGCCTCTCCAGTCTTTTTTAGAAGGACCGTCGACGGTAGGTTGAGTAGCGGTAGTTGCGTGGATCGTGGTCATCAGACCTTCTTCAATTCCGAAATTGTCCAGAACGACTTTAGTGATCGGAGCAAGACAGTTCGTAGTACAGGAAGCGTTGGAAACCACATGATCCTTACTTGGATCGTATTTCTCGTTATTTACTCCCATAACGAAAGTAGGGATGTCCTTGTCTTTTGCAGGAGCAGAGATCACCACTTTTTTCGCTCCGGCTTTGATATGTTTTTCAGCGCCTATACGATCGGTAAATAAACCTGTGGATTCGATCACATAGTCCACTTTCAGATCTTTCCAAGGGAGTTTTTCAGGATCTCTTTCGGATACGCAGAGAACTTTTTTACCATCTACGATAAGTGCGTCGTCGGTATGCGAAACGGTTCCGTTAAAACGGCCATGAGTAGAATCGTATTTTAAAAGATATCCTAGGTTGTCCGGAGTTACTAGGTCGTTGATTGCTACAAATTCAATATTTGGGTCTTTGATCCCGGAACGGAAAACCAATCGGCCGATTCGGCCAAAACCGTTGATAGCGATTCTTGTCATTTTCTTCCCTTTATTTCCTTAATGTTATTTGATAAAACAGGAGCCTTTGGCTCTTCAAATACATGTTTTTATAACAAAACCATCCTGAAAATCCGTTTTTTTGGTGTTTTGGTTCGCACAGAGGGCACTGAGATCACGGAGAGAGTTCATTTTTTAACTCTGTGTACTCCGTGTGCTCCGTACGAAAAGAAGGGACTTGGGGTTAAAATACCTTGCCTATGATCTTTTCGAATGGCAAAGGGCCGAAATCTCTGGAATCCACGCAGTCATCACGGTTATCGCAAAGTAAAAAGTAATTTCGATCTTCTACCGTTAGGTTGGAAAGATTGTCTCTAGTAGAATACGTGCCTGAGAAGGCCGGTCTTGCGTCCTTGAATTGTAAGGAGAATGTGGACTTTTCCTGATCCTCGGAGATTCCGTTTCTGTAAAGTACCTTGTCCTTAATGGAGATCTGGTCTCCCGATTTTCCCATGATCCGGACCAGGACCACTTTTCCTTTTTGTGTCGGATGTGCCACTAAGATCACATCGCCTAAAAACAGGGAGGAATCCCTGACGAAGCGGGAGATATAAATTCTTTTTCCTTTCGGAAAGGCAGGAGACATCTCTTCCGTTTCCGGGACGAAGGGAAATACGAACCAGATCCGAACCGCGGTCGCAAATAAAAATCCAACCACAAGAGAGATCGAAAGTATCTGAACGAATTTCTTTCTATCGAATTTTTTTTCCTTCTCTCCGAACTCTTTTTTCAGCGGGAACATTATAAGGCTAAGGTATGAATGTGCAAAAAAAGGTCAAAGTAGATTTTATTCAGGTCAAGGCCTATATGATAAAAAGATTTTTTTGTTTAATTACTCTCCTTAGATCCCGGAAATAGAAAAAGTTGTATAACTCATATAAAGAGAAAACTCGCTGCTAGTCTCAGCGATATCTTCGGAATAAGATCCGTAATTTGCACTTGTGCGGTTCTTGGAATACGATAAGATAGGATTTCGATTTAGGAAAAATATATGCAAGAAGTTCATTTGGCCGGAAATATTTTAGAATATATGGGCAAACATCCCTCGTTACGAGAGGGAGTTTTTCTAGCGCCTGGCTCTTTGGTAGTGGGAGATGTGCTGATCGGAAAAGATTCCTCTATCTGGTTCCAAACTTTGGTCCGAGGAGACGTAAATTATATTCGGATCGGAGAAAACGTAAATATACAGGACATGACAGTGGTCCACGTTTCCAGAAACACTCATCCTGTTGAGATAGGTAATCATGTTTCCGTGGGGCATAGAGCGGTTCTTCACGGATGTAAACTAAAGGATCATTCTTTTGTGGGAATGGGTGCAATCATAATGGACGGGGTAGAGTTGGGAGAATACTCATTTGTGGCGGCGGGGGCCATGGTAACTCCGGGTAAAATTATTCCACCGGGAGTGATGGTGATGGGATCTCCTGCAAAGATCGTAAGAGATATAACCGAAGACGAAAGAAATCTGATCGAAAGGACCGCTGCAAATTACGTCATGTATAAAAATAATTACCTGCAAGATCCATTCTATAGGATCAGTGGAGTTTAATTTCCAAAAATTTTCCTATACGTTTCGGGAACTTGCGGAATACTTTACTATGTGATCGAAACAAAAGCTCCGGGAGTTTATCTAAGAGGAACAGGGGTTATCGGTTGGCCTCTAGCTTCTTTGTTATTATTATTAAAGAATAAATTTGGCGGCTTCCAAGTATTTGTAGAACCATACAAATTACAAAAATCCGAAATTCCTCAGATACTTTCTCTGCTCGAAAAAGGTGGGGTCATCGTAGACGATGGAACAAACGGGGTCCGGGATTTTTTTCCGGAATGGATCTCCAAAGTGGACGCGCTGTCCCAGTCTCATGTCGTATGCGATTCTTCTCCCCCTGGAGTCGCAGACAAAAGAAAATCGGAATACTCCGAATCAATTTATGATCGGATCCAACTTTTTATCGCTCAGGGGAGTGAACATTCTTTTGGACCTCAATTTTTGTATCCGGAAAGTTCTCCGATCCTGGAAAAAAATCCTCCTAAGTTCATCCATGTTTCTACCTGCAATACTCACACATTAGCCGGAATACTTAGGCCATTCTACTCCGATAAACCCCAAGAGCTGAAAAACATCTTAGAAGAAGCCGATTTTTTTGTGATCCGAAGGGATGCAGACATGGCTAAGAACGATCCTCACGTTACCGGGCCATTGTTGGTTCTTCCCGAATCGGAAACAGGTACACATCATGGAAGATTATTGAACGAAGTATATGCGGATCTTGGGTTTAAGATTAAATTGGGATCTTCTTCCGTAACGATCAATTCTCCCTATATGCACTTGATTCGTTTTCATCTCCGCTTAAAGAGGGAGATCACGAAAGAATGGTTGGTTTCCAAGATAGACAACGATCCGTTTTTAAGCACAACCGAGCTTGTTTCCACGAACTCCATTTTCTCATCCGGAAGAGATCGCGGATTGTACGGACGAATATTCTCTCATGCAGTATTTCCACTTTCTGCCTTGGAAGTGAACGGCAAAGAAGTGCGAGGATATGCGGCCACGCCTGGAGACTCTAACGTACATATTTCCAGCATCTATGCGGTTTATAAAGGTTTAGGGCTTTCCTGGGGGCCGGAAACAGAGGCCTTTTTAGCAGGAATTGTCTTGAAAGAAGTTTAAGCCATCATAGAAATATCCGCACAGTTTTGATCTTTTTTCATTGATCGCATTTGATATAGTGAAAAAGATGTTTAATATATTGACAAGTTCACAAAAATCCAGCTGAAAAGGTAGGAATTCCTAATGAAAGCAAATAATATCTTAGAGACGATCGGTAATACTCCCCATGTAAAAATCAACCGACTCTTTGGATCTAAATACAATGTATATTCTAAATTAGAGCGTAGCAATCCAGGCGGTTCTATCAAGGATCGTATCGCGCTTTCTATGATCGAGGACGCTGAAAAAAGCGGAAAACTCACTAAGGATACGGTAATTATCGAGCCGACTTCCGGTAACACAGGTATCGGTTTGGCTCTGGTCGCTGCTGTAAAAGGATACCGTTTGATCCTGGTTATGCCCGAGTCTATGAGTGTGGAAAGAAGAAGAATTATGGCAGCTTACGGCGCCGAATTCGACCTGACTCCTCGTGAAAAAGGAATGCCTGGAGCAATCGAAAGAGCGAAACAATTAGTTGCGGAAAATCCAAAAGCTTGGATGCCACAACAGTTCGAGAACGAAGCAAATATTCAAGTTCACATCGAAACTACTGCGGCCGAGATCCTGAAAGATTTCCCTAATGGAGTGGATGCTCTTATTACAGGAGTAGGAACAGGCGGACATATCACTGGAGTTGCTAAGGTTTTAAAGGAGAAGTTCCCTAAAACCAAAGTATTCGCAGTCGAGCCGGAAGCTTCCCCTGTAATTTCCGGAGGAAAACCGGGACCACACCCAATCCAGGGAATTGGAGCAGGATTCATTCCTAAAAACTTACACACCGATCTACTCGACGGAGTAATCCAAGTTTCTAAGGACGAGGCTTTCCAATACGCATTACGTGCAGCAAAAGAAGAAGGAATTTTCTTAGGAGTGTCGTCCGGTGCGGCTTTAGCGGCGGTCGCTAAAAAACTTCCTGAACTTCCGGAAGGATCTACGGTTCTTACCTTCAACTATGATACCGGTGAAAGATATCTTTCTATAGAAGGACTTTTCCCAGTTCCTTCCAACGGTTAAGAATAGAATACAATCTATCTCTTTTAAGATCCCGGCGGTAAAACGTCGGGATTTTTTATTTTCACAGAACATATCGCACAGAGCGCACGGAGTTCACAGAGAGGTTTGTAAGAGTAAGTTCGTACAATACCTCTGCAACCTTGTGTCTCTGGATGAAATCTCGTATCTTAAAACTCTCCGTGGCCTCTGTGTCCTCCGTGCGAACTCTTATCGTTTGAGATAAAAGTATCTAAATTAATTACTTGCGTTTCAAATTAAACCGAACATCTGTGCGAAAAAGCGGGAAAATAAAAAGTTCGATACCAAAGGAAAAAATAAACAAATGTTCAACCGTTTGAGAATATTAAAACAAATTAATAGGTTAGATGCAGAGAAGGATGCACAAAAGATCGTATTCCTTTCGGGAAGTTACGATTTTCCTCAGGATGTGGAGATCTCGCTCGCTATTTCATTTTTTAGGACATTCGCGATCCCTTCTATTTCTAAAATATTAAATACCACCAAACGATTCGAACTAGCAGGACAAAAAAGATACGATGATACGGCGTTGATCCTCGCTGAATTTATAGAGAATGGACTGGACAGCGAAAGAGGAAGAGAGGCAATGAGAAAGCTGAACCAGATCCATAAAGAATACGATATCAAGAATGAGGACTTTTTATACACTCTCACAACTTTTATTTTCGAACCGGATCGTTGGAATCGAAAGTTCGGTTGGAGAAAGAGTACTGAAAAAGAAAGGTTAGCCAATTTTTATCTTTGGAAGCGGATCGGAAAAATGATGAATATCAAAAATATTCCGGAAACTTACGAAGAAATGTTGGAGTTTAATCTAAATTTCGAAAAGGAAAATTTCCGCCGCACTCCTGACTCGGAACAAGTTGCGCTTGCGACTATGAAAATTGCTTCCGCCAGAATTCCTAAGATCCCCGGTTTGGAATATTTAGTCTATCATGCGGTTTATTCTCTTATGGACAAACCGCTCAGAGACGCAATGGGATTTCCCAAACCGAATCCGATCGTTGCCGCTTTTACCTTTGCGGTTTTGAAATTCAGGGCATTCTTCTTACGATATTTTTGGCCGCCACGAAAAACACCTTATTACGTGACCAAACGAAATAACCCTACCTATCCGAACGGATATTTGATTGAAGAGTTAGGACCACATTAGAAAAATACGGAAGGACCGGAATTCCGGTCTGTTCCCAAATGTCAGTCCTCGTACTTGTAGAATCTCCTACCAAAGTAAAAACTATCTCTTCCTATTTAGGCAAAGAATACAAGGTGCTCGCCACCTACGGACATATTTTGGATCTTCCACCGGATCGTATCGGGATCAAAATTGAAAAGGATTTCGAACCTGAGTATGTGCCACTTAAGGGGAAAAAGAAAGTTTTATCTTCCATTTTAAAAGAAGCAAAGTCGCATTCCTCTATACTCATCGCAACCGACCCGGATCGAGAGGGAGAATTTATCGGATATATTCTGGCCCAAAAATTAGGGAAGAAGGTAAAAATCTCCCGGATCCGCTTCCAAGAAATACAGAAGGAAAAAATTTTACAGGCAATCTCTGAACCGGATGAGATCGATCTATACTTGGTGGATTCCCAAAAAGCCAGGAGGATCTTAGATAGGTTGATCGGATACAAGATCAGTCCATTTTTGTGGAGGGCAGTCGGCGGAGAAGGTCTTTCCGCAGGAAGAGTACAATCGGTCGCACTCAAATGGATCTGCGAAAGAGAGGAAGAGATCCGTAACTTTATTCCGGTCACTACCTGGCTTGTTTCCGCAACCGCGTTTTATGGATCCGGAGAAAATGAAAAAGTCGTTTTTTATCCGAAAAGAGAGGCATTTGCCACTCAAAAAGAAGCTTCCGAATTCCTAAATTCTATATTAACAAAAACGAAAATTTTGCGGATCACCGAAAGAAAGGAAAAGCTAGGAGAAACACTTCCTCCTCCACCTTTCACGACCGCAACTTTACAGCAAGAAGCCTTTCGGGTCTTAAAATTTGCCGCTTCCAAAACAATGAAACTCGCCCAGGAATTGTATGAGGGAACGGATCTTGGAAAAGGAAAATCCCAAGGACTCATCACTTATATGAGGACTGACTCGGTCCGGATCGGAGAAGAAGCAATCGGAGCCATCCGTAAAAAGATCGGCTCCAAATTCGGTCCAGAATTCGTATCGGATAAGGCCCAAACTTATAGGCTCAAAAAAACAAAAGGGAAAACGCAGGATGCTCATGAAGCGATCCGACCTGTAGATATATTTTTAGAACCTTCTTCCGTATTCGAAATTACAGATCGAAATCTCAGTAAGGATTCCAAAAAATTATACGAACTGATCTGGAAAAGAGCAGTCGCTTCGCAAATGAAACCGGAGGCTTGGAAAAGATTAGAATTTGTAGCAAACGGCGGTGGAGAAGTTTGGGAAGGAGGAAAACTTTTTAGTATAGATCCAGGTTATAAAAAAATCTATAATGTAAGTGCGGACCTTCTTCCGACTTGGAAAAAAGGAGAAACTCTAACTCCTGATTCATGGGAGATCCAAGAAAAAACGACGGAACCGCCTCCCAGATTTACGGAGGCAAGTCTTGTCTCCAAGCTGGAAAAAGAAGGAATAGGAAGACCTTCCACATTCGCTTCTATCCTGGAAACGTTATATAAAAGAAAATACGTATATTCCGAAAAAGGAAAATTATATTCGGAGACTCTAGGAGAAAAAGTGAATGCTTTCTTGCAGGCTGCCTTTGCAGATCTTTTCCGGGAAAAATTCACTTCCGAAATGGAACAAAAATTGGATTCTATCGCGTCCGGTGAAGAAAGTAGATCCAAGGTTCTTTCCGAATTTTATTCCATCCTGGATTCTCAATTAAAAAAAACGAATATAATGGAGATCAATAAGCAGCTAAAGGAAAGACCGAAGACACCCAAATACGGTATTTGCCCAGTATGTAAAGAAGGGGAGAGGGTTCGAAAAAAATCCTCAAAGAAAAAAGAATATTATATATGTTCTAGATTTCCGCAATGCGATTACGCGGAATATTTATAGGGTTCGCACAGAGCACACCGAGTTCACAGAGAATAAATGTTGTTCACAAAGACCTCCGTGTTCTTTGTGATCTCCGTGTGAAAGTCTTGCTATTTCCTTTCAGTTACTGCTACCCAGGTGCCGTTCCTGTTTTCCGCTTCTACCTTTCGGTCGTATAGCTCGGAAAGTCTCGCTGAACTGAATGCTTCCTTGATCTCTCCTGAGAACAGAATTTTCCCTGATTTCAAAAGGGCTGCGTGCTCGTAAAAGGGCGGGATCTCGTCGATCCTGTGTGTGATATAAATAGAAGTGAAGTTTCGATTTTTCTTATATTCGTCCAAAAAATCTATAAATTCTTCCCTGGCGGTCAGATCTAATCCTGAGCAAGGCTCGTCTAAGATCACAAATTCGGGAGAAGTGCACATTGCTCTTAAGAAAAGTACCTTCTTCTTTTCTCCGGACGATAATGTTCGAAATAGCTGATTTCGTTTAGCGCCGAAACCGTTTTCTTCTAAAATTCGTTCCGCTTCTTTTTCTTCCCAAGCATTGGATTCTCTATAGAAACCGATGGTATGAAAAAAACCGGTAAGAAGTACGTCGTAAACGGTAAGACTTTTTTGGAGTGCGCTTTCTTGCTGGGAAGAATCCAGGATACCTATCTTATTCCGCAAGATCTGCAGAGGAGTTTCTCCGAACGTCTCACCGAAAAGATTGATCCTACCTGCGGTGGGCCAAACAGATCCATAGATCAAATTTACGAGAGTTGTTTTTCCTGCGCCATTACGACCCAAGAGCACCCAATGTTCTCCTGAATTGATCTGAAAATCGATCCCATCCAGAATAGGTGTCCCGGATCTATAAAACTTAATTCCGTGTAAATTGAGTAGATTATTGGATTCAGTTTTCTTCATTCGCGATCTCGTAGGCTTTTGCCAATTTTTCGCAGGTTTCTTCGAACTTTGCCTTATCGTCTAACTGGAATTTTTTTAGTATACTCGAATCGGCTGCATAATAGCTAGCTTTCTTATCCAGATAATCGCACATCATATTTGCCACGTATACGGAATCAACTAAATCCGTATAAATCGTGTTAGTCGCCATGAAGGCTCTATGATGGAATTCGATCATATGTACAAGGTCCGGTGGAAAATCCCATTTTCTAGCAAGCATTGCTCCCAAAGTGGGATGAGAAATACCAGTGGAAATTTCCTCTAAGATGGTGGAGTTGGAAAGGTCCCGATGCTTTTGGTAAGACGCCAGACGTTTGAATAATGTAGGATCCAATGAAAGCAAAATAAATTTTCCTAGATCATGGAGTAAGGCACCGACTGCTGCGATATCGGAAAGTTTTCCGAGTCCCGCTCTTTGAGAAACCTGTCTTGCGAAATAACTCGCGAGGTTGGAATGATTCCATACTTCCTGTAGTTTGGAATATCTGCCTTCCATGATTTTTCGCACACCTGAGACATACAAAAGATTTCGGACGTTCTTCAGTCCCACAACCTTAACGGCTTGGACGATTGTATTTACCTTATTCCTACTCGCGAAACCCGCAGAGTTGGAAAGTTTTAGAAGGTCAGCGCTAATAGCAGGGTTTCTTTCTATTTCGTTTGCAATCACTCCCAGATCCGAGTCAGGATTATTACAAAGATTGATGATCCTTGTTAGAGTATGAGGTAGTGGGGGAAGTCCATCTACTTCCGCCAAAATCTTGTCCTTGAGCTTGGTGGCCACATCTATTGGAACGATCTGTTTCGGGATCACTAAGGTCGCTCTTGTGATCTTGCCGTCTGTCTCTATCTTAAACTTATCTGAACCTATGCCTGAGTTTTTTAATAATAACTGTATGAGAACTAAACCGAGGCCCGCACTTTCTTGGCTATCCGCCATAGAAAGAAATGCATCGGAAAGATCATTGAACTTGCTTGCGGATTCTAATCTTGCTTTGATCCTTTCGGATTCTTGAGGCAGAAGTGCCACATCATTCTCTATCAAAAAGATCAGGTTTTGGTTCATGATCTTTGCTCGGAGACGAACGGAGAGATTGGAACCTTTGAGCACCTTCTCCTGTTCATCCCATTTATGAATGATATCTTCCAGAAAACGTTTCATCCCTTTATTATAATGAGATGGTTCGTTGATATTCAGCCCCTCAGTCAGAAAAAAAAGCCTTTTGGCGTTCGCTTTATTTGCGTTCATCAAAAGTTCTTTCAGAATGGTAGAAACCACTTCCGTGAGGAACAACCTATCCAAGTTCCCCAAAACCTGAAGTAGCAGAAGATAGATCTGCTGGTGATCCTCGTCCGAAATAAATCTATATTCCAGTTCGATATCTTTTCCGGATACGAGGGTTTCTGTGAGTTCGGTCGGATTCAGCATTCCCTCAAATTTGGGTCTAAACTCCCTTGTCGCAAGAAAAAAAATGCGCTCCATTCTTCCGATTGGGCACCTGTTTGTCCGGGGATAACCTAAAATATTAGATGGGGGCCGGAAATGGAGAAGGAGCCGAAAAATTCAGAACAAGGATCCGAAAAGATCGGAGAGGATTTACAGGAAGAACTGAGATTTTTTCTGGAAAATCGATTGGATGGGCTTTTGGACGAGGCGGAGAAGTTTCGGCAGACCAAACAATCGTACAGTAAGACCCGATCCAAGTTTTTGAGAAAGGAATTCAATCCCGAAAAAAACCAGGGATTTTTGCCATTTCTTTATTCCATTTCGAATAGGCGGGAGGGGAACCGGGAGGAGCCGGAGTCTAAAGTATCAGGGGATGAGTCTTGAAATGGGAGCTTCCCCAGATTATTTTCTCATTAGCCAAATAAAGATGGACATTTGGATGGAACGATTCATGGTAGAGGCGAATGGATAGCGACTTCTTCTTCGAAGAGGCTCCTGAGGACTCGGAGAGTCGAGATATCTTAGATATCATGGACTCCTATCGGTACATGAACTCCTCTTACTTTTTCGATTTTATATCGGATGGTAGATGGGATCATGGAAAAGGTTGGGTGGAGAAAAACATCGACCGAGGACAGTGGACCACAAGATTCGTTCCGGGCAGTATTGACCGTTACCAAAGGCCAGGATCTGGTCAAAGTCCCTGAGCACAAAAAGGACCCTTTTTCGGGTCCTTTTTTATTATACAGATACGAGAGTAACTCTCGATGGGACGGGTATTGGTTCTCCGTCTTTTCTCAATCCTTCTAAATGAAACTCTATTGCTTCTTTGATTCGTTTTGTAACTTCTTCTTCTGTTTCTCCGACCGCAACGCAAGCCTGTCCAGTGCTATTTTCATATTTAGATTTCACGCGAAGCCCTAAGGAAAGTAGTTATAAATTTAGAAATAAGGATCTTTGCGTTCTTTGTGCCTTGGCGTGCCTAAAAAATTAGAAAGTTTCGCACAGAGGGCACGAAGCACACAGAGGAGCGGTTTTCTAGGAAATCAAATATACATTTTCTCTCGTGATCTCTGTGTTCTCCGTGCGAACCTAAAATAAAAAAGGACCCTTTCGGATCCTTCTTTCATACTGAGATTATTGTTAAGAAATTATTCTTAGTTCACCAGTTTCAAGCCGTTGATGTCTATGATCTTACGATAGACTAATTTGTTCTTCTCTTTTTGAGGATTGAAGATCAAAACAACAACCTTGTTAAAAGTAAAATATCCGGGACGATACTCCGTGTAATGATGAGAGAAGATCGTGGATTTGTATTTAGCATTGTAAATAGTATAAGTGTGTTTACTTAAAGTATCGTGCTTTTGTTTTTGCAGATCTTCCGCAGTTTGAGGCACAAAATTACTGATCAGTACTTTATCCTTCGTAGGACCTTCTTCGCCGTAAAGAACGATAGGAAGTGCATCCTTTGGATTGTTGGTAAGGTAATGAACTAACTCGTCCAGATTCGGGTTTGGGAATTTTACTTTTTCTCCTCTCGCGATCTTTTCGTCGTAGCTCTTCTTGATATCTCCGAATCTCTTCTCCCCCCAAACATTCTTATTATCCAGTTTTGCAGGAACTAAGTTATGGAAGTTCACCACTTTTGTGTTTTCTTCCGCATCGTATTGTCTCCATTTAGGGAAGGGGACTAATTCTCTGCGATCGTCCACTTTCGAAAGAGGAGTTTCGTTTACCGCTAAAATATAAACGGAGAAGTTTGCCGCATCGAAGTCTCTATTCTCGAGTTCCACCATTACGTCCATGAACTCGCCTTTTCCGTTATCCGCATGTCTACGGAAGAAGGAAACTTCTTTGACTAAGAGTCTATCGTCGTAATATGCGAGTGGATAGTATTCCACTCCTTCGGAACCTTTACTTTCCTTTTCTGCGTTGTTTTGGCCGGAGATGCCATTTCCAAAAAGGACGAATAATAGGATAAAAGAAAATTTTGCGACGGATTTCATGCGTTTATTGTCCCAGTACGGTTCTTCATATTGAATATCGACTTCTCAGCCCCGAAACTTAGCCGTTACTTCTTGTTTTTCCTCAAAAAATGAGAAGAATTCCCAGAATGATGGAAAACCGATCAGATTCTATCCGGGGTACAAATTTAGTCCAGCGGTTTAAAGTTGGGGAGAAAAGCCTAGGGAATTAGGCTTTTTTGATATGGTTCTTTTCGTCAACGAGAACGACTTGGGGTTTGTAACCTTTTGGCAGGTCCTTTTCTTCCAGGGATCCGTAGGAGATGATGATTACTTTGTCTCCTTTCATTCCAAGACGGGCAGCAGCGCCGTTCAAACAGATCTCTCCGGAACCTCTTTTGCCTTCGATCAGATATGTCTCGAATCTGGACCCATTGTTCACGTTTACAACGGAAACTTTTTCGTAAGGGAACATTCCGGCGGCGTCTACTAAATCCATATCAACCGTCAGGCTTCCCTCATAATTAAGGTCCGCGTCGGTTACGGTGGCTCTATGGATCTTACCTTTGCAAACAGTGATGAGCATTTGGTTTACTCGCTAAAAAGTACCTTAAATATTTTGCCCGAGATATTCAAAAGCGTTTTTCTCTTAAAGAAATGTATTTTAGTGTTAATAGTTTCTTTGCTAAACTTTATTTCCGAGAAAAGGGGAGTAATCACGTAATTCTCATATAAATTCGGATACACTCTATTTTCGTCGTAAACACTTCCTTTGAAATTTTCCAACACCTTGCGAAGAATCCTTTTTTCCTGACGATTCAAGTCAATTTCATCCTCATGCTCGGTTCCGACCCAAGTTAATAAATAACCCGAGATCCCGGTCTCGGTCAATTTTGGGGTCACATCTATTAGACGATTTTCTTTCAGGTGAAGAAGCGCCTGATTCAATTCCATCGGATACGGAGAATCTTCCAAATGGATATATTTTTGTTCCGTAATCACTTTGGCGTATTTTTGGAAGAATACTCCGTCAGAAAGATAGATCAATTTTGCAAGTTCCTGACGGTTTCTTCCTTTCGGGGATCTTTGGAGTATAAAGGAGATGACTTCGAGCAGCTTTTCCATAAATAATACGAGTTGTGCAGGCTTTTTCCCTGAAAAATCCCCTTCCATACGAAGATTACGTCCGCTTCCAGGAAAAGTCCCGGGAAAATCGGAGGGAATCGATTCTATTTTTAGAACACCCTCTTACGATTACCGGGGGGATCAATTATAATATCGACAATCTTCTCCGAAATGAAGACTTCCTTTCCGAGCACGGGATCTCTCTTCAATACATAAAAAGAGGTGGGGATTATACCGCTCACGAGCCCGGACAGATCGTTACCTATGTACATTTGGACTTAAAAAAAAGAGAAATTTCCATCTCGGAATTTCTGGACGGGGTCTTGGAAGCCGCAATTTATTCCACAAAGAAAGTTTGGGGTTTGGATCTGGTAAAAAATCCGAATGCTCCCGGGCTTTATCTTTCCGATTCTCCGAATCGTAAAATTCTTTCCATGGGAGTTTTGTTTAAGTCCTGGTTCACTAGTTACGGGATCGCTCTGAACGTTTCTAATGATTTTTCGGCTTTTCAGTGTATCCATCCTTGCGGCCAGGATTGGAAATCTATGATTTCCGTGTCTCAACTGGGACTTCCGAGCGGAGAAGAAAAAAAGAAGGAATGGATCCTGGCTTTTCGGTCCGGATTTCTAAGAAATTTAAAACCCGTAAAAGAGGAAATCCGCGCCTAAAAGGGATTTTATTCTTTAGAAAAAAGCCGAAATCGGCCGATTTTTAAAAGAAGAGAGGTCCTCAGGTGCAAATTTTTAAACATATTCTATTTTTCCTTTTAGCACTTTTGGTTTGCGAAGGAATCGCTGCCGGAGCCTCTGCTTGGTCTTATTTAGAATCTTCTCTTGCTTCTTTCGAGCAGATCAAAAATCTTTCGGACCAAAGAGCCAGAGATACGATCGGCGCTATCTCCAAGTCCAGTGAAGGAAAATTAAGCAAGGACAGATTGGACGATTTGAATTTTGCATTCACTCGACTCGTAAAAGTGACCTCAGGCGACAAGGAAGGATTTATCATTTCCGAGATCAGCATGACCGACGATTCAGGGATCGTTCTTGCATCTTCTAACGAAGACTATGTGTCCGATCCGAGAGCAAAAAGAAAACCGGAACCTAAGTTTTTATCTCCAAGTTATACTGCCGCTCATCACTTGAGAAAATGGCAGATCGGTACTCCGATCCTTTTGGGAGAAAAAAATACATTTCAAAGCGACAAACTGATGCAGATCGTTTCTCCTTATTTCCCGGAAATTTCCGAACCAAGTGTTCTTCTATCTATGGCGGTATACCATCCCGAAAAATTGGAAAGAGTGGCTTCTCTTCACATGAAATATGAAAGAGGGAACTTTGCTCATTTTGTGAAGATCCAAACGGAACTTTTCTGGTGGACTCTGCAGAATAATGCGATCATCGCTCTTATCTGCGCTCTTATATTAGGATTTGCTCATTTACTCATTAAGAGCGTTCGCACTTCTTTTACTCAGGACGGAAGGTATATTGCCGATCCTTCTTCTCCTCCTTTATGGGAGAAGGTGGACTTTGCCCAAACACAAGGGCCTATTCGTTGGAGAGAGAGTTCTTCTCCTTCTCCTTCTTACCAGAGTCCGGCGCCTGTCTCCCAGAGCCATGTTCCGGCGGCACCGGTGGTCGCGACACCGAGCCCTGTAGCAACGACTCCGACTCAAACGATGTCTGCCCCATCTGCTGCGCAGGCAGTCAATCGGGAGAAAGCGGAAATAATAGACGCTATATATCTAGGATAAACTTTTTTGGAAATTCATACTACAAAACTGGGACGTATATTGAAGGTAACTCCTAAGGGAGTGCTGGATTCCTATTCCGCGTTCGACCTGGTGCGATTTATCAAAACACGCTGGGAAGAAGGGGAGAGACTTGTGCTAGTCAATTCTCGTTTTGTGGATTATATAGAAGAAGACGGGATCTCCGCACTTGTGGAATTAAAAAACTTCTTCGAAAAATTCGGCGGCAACATCGCGTTCAGCGATTGGAATGAAGAAGGTCTACTCGTTTTAGGATTATTCGGTCTGAACAAGAAGCAGAACTTTTTCGCACATGAAAAGGACGCGGAAGTCTGGCTTTCTTCTTTGAAAATCGAGGATAGAAGGTCAAGATCCGATAAGTCGGAAACTGTCTCTTCTCTCAGGCAAACGAAGCCGATCCAGTTTTATTCTAGTCCATCTTCCGGTTTGAGCAAGTCCGATGTATATGTTCCTGAGATCAGTACTGTTCCTATCCCGGGACAAGAACCTACAGAGAAGTCTAAGATCGGAAAGGATCTGGACCGTTCCTTGGAACAGGTAAGAAATGTCCAAGAAAGGATCTTGTACTGTGAGTCTTGTCGAGCAAGACTTCGGATCAAAACTCTTGGTCGTCATCAATGTCCTAATTGCGGAATTCAGTTTGACGTGAGTCGCACCGGTGGAGTTCGATACATGGAGAAACTATTCAGTTAGTTTCGAATTGTTCGGAAACACCGAACATGTAGGATCTCTTGTCCCAAGCAGCCAGAAGAAGTTTTGCTCTTTCCTTTTACACCCTCGTTTCCAGAATTTTAGGAGTGTTCCGAGACCATTTTATGGCCGTGTCTTTCGGGACAGGTACGGTGGCCTCCGCATTTTCAGTCGCTTATAGATTGCCGAATATGTTCCGTAATTTATTGGCGGAAGGAACTCTTTCTCAATCATTTATGCCGTTGTATTCCGATGCGGAGAAGGAAGGCGTAATGGCTGCTCGTAAGATGAGCGGAGCCGTATTAAGTTTTCTTTTTGTAATCCTATTAAGTATTGTAGTAATCGTTTTTACATTTTCTCCCTTTGCTCTTCCCATCCTGGTAGGGGGATCCCCCGAATATTCGGGTCTTGTGGTAGAGCTTACCTATATTCTATTTTTCTTAATCGTTACGGCAAGTCTCTCTTCGATCTATATGGCGATCTCCAACGTCAAAAATCGATTTTTCGTTCCTTCTCTTTCTCCTATCATTCTGAACTTAAGTTATCTCACCGTATTTTTGGGAATTTTTCCTTTTGTAGAATGGGAACTATTGACCAAAGTAAGAGTTTTATGTTTTGCGATCGTGGGAGGTGGGATCATACAGTTAAGTGTTCAGGCCTGGTACGTTTCCAAAAACGGAGAAGGCCCGATTTTTTCCTGGAATTATAAACATCCCGCTATTTTAAAAATATTTAAACTGATGTTACCTGCCGCTGTCGGAGGCGGTTTTTACCAACTCGGGCTTTTGGTGGATATATTTTTAGCTAACTATGTGCAGAATACGAACCCCGGTTTAGGAGCCGTAGTTAGTTTGGATTATGCACAAAGGCTAGTGCAACTTCCTACCGGGATCATTGGAGTCGCGCTTGCGACCACAACTTTGCCTTCATTACTTTCTTCCTTGAAAGAGGATAAACATTCCGAGGTCCCTAAGGAAATGTTGGGAGTTTTAGGATTTGCGGGATTTTTGACCGCACCGGCAGCTCTTGGAATCGGGATTTTGGCCGGTCCTATCTTGGATTCCATATATTACGGGGGGAGATGGGACCATATCGCGACGGAAACTACGATCTTACCTTTGATCTTTTATTCCTTAGCTGTACCTTTCTACAGCATGAATAAGGTTTTGATCTCCACTTATTATGCCTTTCAAGATACTAAAACTCCGTTGCGAGTCCAAGCATTTACATTTGTTCTGAACCTGATCTTGAACTTTTCCCTCATTTTTTTATTAAAACATTCCGCAATCGCATTATCTTCCGCCGTATCTACCGTCGTAACTTGGACCGTGCTTTCTAGTAACCTGAAAAAGCATGATGTCGCTTTTCCTTGGGAAGGATTTCTTTCTAAAATCGCAAAATTGATCCTACCACTTTTAGGCATGGCTGTATTTTTATTCTTTTACAAAGAAATGATACATCCTAGGGCCCTAGACTATTTCGCGGAAAAGGGCTTAAGTTATGCGAATTCCTCTCGGGTCTCCCTCTGCGCCGCAATATTTCCTGCAATGGCAATTTTTTTCTCGATCAGTCTGCTTTTGGGCCTGGAAGAGATACGGTTAATAGCTGGAAAAATATTTCGTAAGAAGTAATTTTGCCCGGAAGATCCGCGGTGAAAATTCAGATCAGGGTAAAACCGAATTCTAAAAAACCGTCCGTAACGAAAGGGGAAGACGGTGTTTGGGTCATCGCAGTCAAAGAGCCTGCCATCGAAGGTAAGGCGAATGATGCTGTGGTCCGAGCTGTCGCGGAAGAATTTGGACTAGCTCCTTCTAAGGTAAAAATTCTAAAGGGAGAAAAGAGTAAGTTAAAACTTCTGGAAGTTTATGATTAGGAATTTATCGAAACTTAGGCAAATTTCATTCTTAATTTCCGTTCTTCTAGTTTGTTTTCATTCGTGGGAGTTGGGCGCAGTCGATTACTTCGACACATTGACTGCTGAAAAAAAACCGATCTTAGGAAGCGATAAAGAGGATAAGTATCGGTTCAGGCTGCCTCCTTTTGCAAGTGAAGAATATTGGGGCCCACATTATTCCCTGAATATTTTGGTTCTTTATACCCGAACGAATTATCCTAAGTTCACCCAGACCAGTTTTTTTCCTCTCATCGATCATCTATCTGCAAAGGAAAATGAATCCTTTCGTTCTTATTTTTTTCCCTTCTATTACGCACAACGTATTCAGGAGCCTCAGTCCGATTCGGGTGTGAACTTTTCCTTATTTCATTATAACTCGTACGAATCAAGGGGAGAAAAAATTTCGGAGAGTTGGGTATCCTTTCCTTCTTTTTTTCCTTTGTTCGGCAGAAGTAAAACGATTGAAAGCGGCAAAGAGGAATCCTTTTACTTTGCGGTTCCCTTTCTTTTTTTTCGGAATCGGAACTTAAATGACGATTGGAACCATTTTCTGATCTTTCATTGGGGAGAAGATAGGGAATCTTCTTACGGTTCCATTCTTCCCTTGGTGTATTGGGGTTCCGGTAAAAGAAAATTCCATTTTAGTTTTTTCCCTATCTTCTTCTATAATACACTCTATAATTCTTATTCCGATAAAGAGAATTTTCATTTAACCGTCTTTCCGTTGTTCTCTTATAATTCTTGGGATGGCGGAGAGGAGGGTTCCTTCTTGACCCCACTTTTCGGTCAGACCTGGAAAGAAACCCCTCAATTGGGAGGAGGGGGAAAGAATGAGGAAAAATTTTCCTATTATCTGCTATTGTTCTTAAATCGAAGCTATCATAATGGAGAATTACAAAATTATAATGCTAATATTCCGATCGTATTCAATAGAAAATGGGAGAAAGGAGGGAAATCGGATACAAACGTATTATTGATCGGCGGTTGGAGTGCGAACGAGAAGGGGGATTATTCTTCTTCTTACTTGTTTCCTCTGATGTTTCACAAAAAGAACGATTACTTTTACCTGTTTCCCGCTTATTTCGACAACGGCACGGAAAAATTCGGTATAATTCCTCCGTTCTACTATAGTCGGACCGCAACGGATCTGGACTTTTATGCTTTAAATTTATATTATACGAAGGATTGGAGAGGATCATCCAAGTTTTTGTTTTTCCCGCTCTATTATCATTCGTTTAAACCGGATGAGTCAAAAGTGATGACTCCGATTTTTTACTATTCTTCGGATATTTCCAAAACTACGACTCTATTTCCTTGGTTTCTTTTTTATCGACATAAGGAAAAAGAAGCCTCTCAGAATTATTTTATCAATACTTATCTTTCTTGGAACGATCAGGGGAAATTTCAGCGCGGATTTTTCTTTCCTCTTTGGTTTTATAAATCACAGGAGTATTTTCACTTTCTTCCTTTATGGGCGAAAGGAAATCAAGCTGGGAATGAATATACTTGGATCATTCCGTTATTCACTTATTGGAATAAGACTAGGACTTGGGTAGGTCCATTCTATTCCAGGAGGAACGAGGCCGGAGATCAATTCGACAGATGGATCCTATTTCCGTTCTGGTATTTTTACAGGGATTCTTGGCAAGGAAATAAATCCGAAAGTTACACACTTCTGCCGATCTTCCAGTGGAACGACACTTCGGAATACAAGGAACTCATAACCCCTCTGTCCTATTCAAAAGAATATAAGACAAAGTTCGAAAAATATTCGTTAGTTACATTGTATGAACGATACGACACCGACCAGGAATCCAGAAGACGGGTCTATCCTTTTTATTTTTCCAATAGTACAAACGAGTATTCTTATTGGAATGTGCTCGGGCTTTTCGGGAGAGGTTTTGATAAGGCGGGAGATGCAAAGTATAGTTACGCATTTCCGTTCTATTTTTATAAACGGGATAGTTTTCGTTTAGTCCTGCCTTTTTATTTCCGTTTCGGGAAGGATCAAGATATTTATACTCATTTCGGACTTTTTCATTATTGGAATCGTTCGGCAGAAAAAGACAATACGTGGATCTGGCCTTTATTATGGTTTTCGAATGTGGATAAGGTCCGTAAGGAAGAGTTTACCACTTGGTTTCCTTTATACTGGAATTGGGATAATCCCAGGTCCAAAGGGGATATGTTCCTTCCTCTTTGGTTAAACTATTACGAAGCGGATAAGTCCTTAGAATTAAAATTAGCTTATTCTTCTTCCAAAACTTTAGGAAGTTTTACAAGTTCCGCGACCGGATCCATCGGAGCGAATGAAAAGGATTATTATTTAGACGCGGATATCTCTTTGTTCTATAATTTGTTCAGTATATCTAGCAGAACGTCGGTCGGAAAAGAAGAAGTACAATTTTGGAAGGAAACTCACCCGGCGGAATCTTCCTCTAAGATCATTCTTGAGCAAGTTCAAGAGAATAATTCGCAGCAGAAAGATGGTCTTGGTCAATATAATAGATTAACCAGAGATAAGGTCCGGTCATTCTGGGGAGTCAGCGCTCTCTTTGGGATTTTTAGTTATGAGAAGGGAGACGATAGGCGACATTTCCGACTTCTTCCTTTGAGTTGGTTTTCTTGGTCCGAAAGAACTTCGGATAAAGTGTATGCGGCTCCGTTATTCTTCTGGAGTCGGATCGGGGACGAATCATATTTCGTTCTTTTTCCCTTTTATGGAAGGCAGGAACAAAAGGAAAATTTCCAAGAATCCTATCTTCTTTTAGGTTTCCTAAGGGGAAAACAAGGGGAGGTAAGGGATTATTCGGTTCTTTGGCCTTTTACACGTTTGTATTTTTCTCCGGATGCCTGGGGATTTCGGATCTTTCCTTTGGTCGCACACGACCAATCAAAAGATCATTCTCGCACGATTTCTCCTTTGTATTATAGAAAACGGATCGTGGAAGGTACTACTACCACCAGGTCTTTTCATTCTTTACTTTTGCCTCTGTTTCATTCCGGTTCGGAGTCTAGCCAAAACCAGGATCTATTCCAAGAAAAGTCTTATCACCTCTTAATACCGATCTATTTAAGTTTCGGTTCTAAGGTGCAGTCCTCATCCGGAGATTCCTACGAATCCAACTTTTATACTTTATTATCGGCATATTCCAGTAAGAAAGAATTGAACGGCGGTGAGTCGACTTCATTGTTTACTCCATTCTATTATTCTAATAGATCAAAGGGGGCTGGAGAAACTTCGGAGCAATCCACTAAGGTGGATTTTCTTCCGATCCCGGGTTTTTATTGGAAAAGAAATCTTTCCGAAAGTAAATTCTTTTTGCTCGGTTATTATAGCGAATCATCCGCTTTCGTTTCTAAGGGGAATTTTCTGGGTCTGGTATCTTCTTCGACTGAGAGAAATGGAGATAGGGTCTCCAATCGTTTTCATATATTTCCCTTTTATTTTTCCGGTTCGGAGAAGGAAGGGGAGAAGGTCGTCGAATCTTATACTACCGTGCCGATCCTTTATTACGGTTATAACAAAGGGAATGGTTCCGGATGGAATGTACTAGGAATACTGAACGGCTCCGGTTCCGATCAGGAAAGTTCTTTTGCAATTTATCCTTTCTATTCCAATAAGGAAAAAAACGTTCCTAATTTTTATAAAGAAAGAGTTACCTGGGGACTTTTGTATTATTCGGGTAGGACAGAATTCCAAGAAGGAAGTTGGAATTCGTTCAACGCAAATCCTATCGGGATCTTTTCTTCTTCCGGGAGTAAAGGTTTGGAAACTAGTTCTTCCTTTTACTTTTTGCCGATCCCACTGTTATATTCATTTTCCGAAAAACAGAATTCGGAAAACCGGGAATATTTCAAAAGGGATGTGACCTTTCTGAAATTGATCGATTATTCCAAATACGAAACAGTTTCCTCAAAAGAAGGTAGCACGGAGAAGGTTGTGGACCAATGGAGGGATTTTACCGCATTTTTCCTTTTTTCGAATACGTTACACACTGTTAAAGATCTAAAAAAAGAAGAAACGACTAGTTCTTATTTTAAGTCTTATCTTTTTCCGGTATATAGATTCGAATCGGAGAACGATCCTTTTAAAAAGGAAAAACACTTAAACTTTTTGTTAATTACCGATTATAAATCCGGAAATTCGGGCTTAGAAAGATTAGTAATCGGACCGGCTTTTTACCTGAATAATTCGAGTCGTACGGCGTTTGGCTTGGCTCCACTTGCTTTTACTTGGAAAGAGAATGATTCTAGATTATGGTTCTTCTTAGGGGCCTACGGTTATAAGGATAAGGATTGGTCCCGTTGGGGATTTGCGGGGGTTTTTGATACTTATTACGAATCCGCTTACAAAAGGAGAAATCTAAATTTCTTTTTAGGTTTGATCCATACGGAATTGGAGGACCAAAGAACGAAGGTAGCGGTCTTCGGTGGACTACTCGGAGGATATGAAAGACGTCCCGATTATTCGGATACGAATTTCCTTTGGTTACGTTGGAAATCGGTTCCGGGAGAGACCCTTGCGAATTTCCTACCGGTCTATTATTATCATTCGGATCCAGCCGGAACAGCAACTTTGATCCCGCCGGTTTTAGGATATTTCTCTTCTGAAAAGGACGGAAGATTCGATATGCTCGGATTAGGACTTTTATATTATAGAAATCAAAAAATTTCCAAAGAAGAAGATCTGATGCTTGTAGGTCCCGGATTATTTTACTATAAACAATATGGGAATAGTATGAACGGCTTGCATGCGATGGGAATTTTGGCAATTCCTATAATGGGAGGCCTTCTTTGGGATTGGGAATACGAGACCAAGACCAAATATAGCAAATACTCTATTCTAAATTTATTATATAGCCACACGATCACCAAGGATGGGAAAGAGATCGATCGAGTCCTCGGTATCAAGTTATAAAAAAAGCCGAGGATTACTCCTCGGCCTTTTACTTTCCGAAAGGAAGAGCAGGCATTACATCATGCCGCCCATTCCTCCCATACCGCCCATTCCACCCATAGGAGGCATTGCGCCTTCTTTTTCAGGTTTGTCGGTGATCGTAACTTCCGTAGTCAGGATCATGGAACCGATAGAAGCCGCATTTTGGAGAGCGGAACGAACCACTTTCGCAGGGTCTACAACTCCCGCTTGGAGTAGGTCTTCCCACACCATAGTAAGTGCGTTAAAACCTTCGTTTCCTTTTTTACCTTTTGCATGCTCTACGATCACGGATCCTTCCAAGCCGGCATTAGAAGTGATCATACGGATTGGCTCTTCCAAAGCGCGGAAGATAATTTTTGCTCCGGTAGCTTCGTCTCCTTCGAGTTTCAGCGCGCCTACAGCTTCTTGTGCTTTTAGAAGAGTGAGTCCGCCACCTGGAACGATTCCTTCTTCTACCGCAGCGCGAGTAGCGGAAAGAGCGTCTTCCACACGGGTTTTCTTTTCTTTCATTTCCACTTCTGTGGCTGCACCTACGTGAATTACCGCAACTCCTCCGGCAAGTTTTGCCAAACGTTCTTGTAATTTTTCACGATCGTACTCGGAAGTAGTATCTTCGATCTGTTTTTTGATCTGACCTACACGGCCTTGGATGTCTTTAGAAGCACCTTGTCCTTCGATGATGGTGGTGTTCTCTTTATCTACGGTAACTTTTTTAGCGCGTCCCAGTTGTTGAACGGTTGCGTTTTCCAGTTTCATTCCGAGATCTTCGGAAATCACTTGTCCACCGGTAAGGATCGCTATATCTTCCAACATCGCTTTACGACGATCTCCGAATCCAGGAGCTTTAACAGCCACGCAGGAGATGGTTTTACGAAGAGTGTTTACTACGATAGTAGCTAATGCTTCACCTTCTACTTCTTCCGCGATGATAACTAAAGGTCTTCCGGCTTGAGCTACTTTTTCCAATACAGGAAGAAGGTCTCTCATAGAAGAGATCTTTTTATCATAGATGAGAATGTAAGGGTCGCTTAAGGTTGCGATCATCGCTTCCGGATCGGTTACCATATAAGGGGAAACGTATCCGCGGTCGAATTGCATACCTTCTACCACGTCTAACGTAGTTTCGATGGACTTTGCTTCTTCTACGGTGATAACTCCGTCTTTTCCGACTTTGTCCATTGCGTCAGCGATCAGATTTCCGATCTCTTTATCGTTGTTAGCGGAAATAGTCGCAACGTTAGCGATGTCTTTTTTATTTTCGATCTTTACGGAACGTTTTTTGATGCTATCTACAGCTGCGGTAACCGCTTTGTCGATCCCGTGTTTGAGTGCCATAGGATTTGCACCCGCTGTAACGTTTTTCAATCCCTCGTTAATGATGGATTGAGCGAGAATAGTAGCGGTGGTAGTTCCATCTCCAGCAACGTCATTCGTTTTTGTGGAGACTTCTTTTACCATCTGAGCGCCCATGTTCTCGATGGCGTCTTCTAGTTCGATTTCTTTTGCTACGGTAACCCCGTCCTTAGTGATTGTAGGAGATCCGAATTTTTTGTCGATTACTACGTTTCTTCCCTTAGGACCTAGGGTAACTTTTACAGCGTTTGCAAGTTTGTTGACGCCTTCTAAAAGTTTGCGTCTAGCTGTTTCATCATACTCGATAACTTTTGCCATTTTTCTTTCCTCGGCCTATTACTTTTTCACGATGGCAAGAATGTCGCTTTCGCGAATGATTAAGTATTCTTTGCCTTCGGATTTGATTTCAGTTCCGGAATATTTGCCGTAAAGAACGACATCACCGGGTTTAACTTCTAGAGGTACAAGCTTCCCGTCTTCATAACGTCCGCTTCCTACTTCTACAACTTTTCCTTCTTGCGGTTTTTCTTTAGCCGTATCAGGAACGAAGATGCTGCCGATCTTTTCTTCAGCGTCTTGTTTAGGCTCTACCAAAACACGGTCACCTAGCGGTTTAATCGCCATGACTTTCTCCTTTTTAGCACTTGAATTATATGAGTGCTTGAATGTAAATTCCAGGAAATCCGAAACAGGGACAGGCGGTCAAGCACTTTCAGGTCAAGAGTGCTAAAATATTGTCTATATTCCGTCTAAAGGCCGGAATTTTTCATTTCCCGTTTTCTGCGGGGGGAAGTCTAAGAGCGAATTGGAAGTTGCAGAGTTTCGCACGGAGACCACAGAGTTCAGAAAGGATTAAGGTATTTGTTCTCAGAGAGAAATTTAATCAGGGTCCGGGAAGGAAATAAAAAGCCGGTTTTAGAAGGAGGAGAATACATTCTTTATTGGATCCGTGCCAATCGAAGAATGTCCTGGAATCATTCTTTGGATTATTCCATCCACCTTGCTAAAAAATTTAAAAAACCCCTGGTCATTTTTGAATCCGTCATGATGGATTTCGAGTGGAGTTCTCCAAGATTCCATCGATTCCTTTTAGAAGGGATTTGTGACACAGCGGAAGATGCATCCCGTGCCGGTTTCACTTATTGGCCTTTTGTGGAAACGAAAGATCATTCTCTTTCCGAGATAGTTCCTGGGATTTTAGAAAAAGCCTCCATTGTGATTACGGATGATTTCCCTTGTTTCTTTCTGCCGGAACACGCGGAGAAGATCGGAGAGATCCTAAATTGCAAACTTTTACTTGTGGATTCCAATTCGATTACTCCGTTGGCTTCTTATGAAAAATCTTTCGGTTATGCCAGAGTTTTGAGACCGAAACTTCATGACAGGTTCGTGGAATCTTATGTGCATAGATCAGAGCGTAAACCGAATCCGAATCGAATTCCAAATTCTGATACTTTAAAAAAACCGAATTTTCTATTTTCAGGGAAGAAGGAGGATATTCCCTCCTATTTGCAGAAAATGAATTCCCGGTATCCGTACCTTCTTCCCGTTTCCGGTAAGTTGGGAGGAAGGAAGGAAGGATTGAAACTTCTAAAAAAATTCCTTATGGAAGGACTTCCTTTCTATTCGGAAGAGAGAAGTGAGCCAAGACCCCCGGAAAGGATCAAATCTTCTTCTTTATCGCCTTACTTACATTTCGGAATGATCTCAGTGGAGGAGATTGTCACTGCGGTTTTAGGGTCGGATCCTAATGTAAATTGGAGTCCGGATACTTTAAATCATTCTTATAGAGGGAAGAACGAAGGATTTTTTCATCCAAACCCAAATATAAATTCATTTTTGGATGAACTCCTCACTTGGAGAGAATTGGGTTATCTTTTGTTCTATAAGGAGCCTAGTTTCAGAAAAGACCTCTCCATTCTTCCGGATTGGGCAAAACTTTCTTTGGAGACTCATAGAGGTGATAAGAGAGAATATATTTATACCAAGGAAGAATTTGAGAAGGCGATCACTCATGACCCGATCTGGAATGCCGCTCAAAAAGAATTAGTTTTAACAGGTACCATCCAAAATTATCTCAGAATGCTTTGGGGTAAAAAAATAATAGAATGGTCTTCTTCACCGGAAGAAGCATTTCGTATATTAGAAGATTTGAATCATAAATATGCGTATGACGGTCGGGACCCTAATTCTTATACGGGTATTCTTTGGTGTTTTGGAGCATTCGATAGACCTTGGTTCCCGGAAAGGCCAGTGCTTGGAAATATCCGCTACATGTCCTCGGATTCGGCATCTAAAAAATTCAAATTAAAACCATATTTGGAGTATATCCGGTCTCTGGATGGGATATCGGATCTCCCACTTTTTAAATAACGAACGTTATTGTAAATAAAAGAGAAGTTGTTGCGGATTCTTTTTCCCTGCCGTATTATGTAGTTCCGGAGGGACAAAGATGACTGAAAACAAAAAATATGAAACCCTACAGGAATTCTGGCCATTCTATCTGAGGGAACATTCGAATAAAATGAACCGGATATTCCATTTTATAGGAACCTCATGCGCTCTGGTCTTTATTCTTTCCGCAATCTTCTATCTAAACGCTTGGTACTTACTCGGGGCATTGTTTAGCGGATACTTTTTTGCATGGATAGGGCATTTTTTCCTAGAAAAAAACCGTCCTGCCACATTTACGTATCCGTTCAAATCCTTTGTAAGTGATTGGAGGATGTATTTTTGTACAATCACAGGGCAATTAGGTAAGGAACTGCAAAAGGCAGGCGTAAAATAATTTTACTCGGATGCGAAGTCGTAAGAGTTCCTTCCTTAAAGGATAAAACGTTACTTGCGATTTCGCATCTCTTACCTCAATTGGGGGATTCGCTTCTGACCCCGAAATACGTCTAGTTCGTTTATTAACTCTACGTCATAAATTATTATAGACTAACGTTTTTTTCTTTCTCAATCCAGGATCAATCGATATAAATGCTCATTCTTAGAACGAAGAGAGGTTCTCTCATTGGATCACGTTCTTCCCGCCGCCAAAGAATTAGCAAAGAATGTAGACATCTTATGGGTGATTTTCGCCTCCGCTCTTGTCTTTTTTATGCAAGCCGGTTTTCTACTCTTAGAATCCGGATTAGTCCGTTCTAAAAATTCGATCAATGTTGCGATCAAAAATTTACTCGATTACGTATTCGGAACCATTTGTTTTTTTCTGATCGGTTACGGATTTATGTATGGAACCAGCTTGGACGGTTGGATCGGTAAGGATCTATTTCTTTTAGAAGGTTTGAATACGGGAAAAGAATTCGCGTTCTTTTTATTTCAAGTCACTTTTATGGGAACTGCGGCAACGATCGTATCCGGTGCAGTCGCGGAAAGGATACGATTCCAAGCCTATTTAGTTTGTTCCATTTTTGTTTCCCTACTGATTTATCCCGTGTTTGGTCATTGGGCTTGGGGGGGAGGTTGGCTTTCTAAATCGGGTTTTCACGATTTTGCGGGAAGTTCAGTAGTACATTCCGTTGGAGCATGGGTGGCTCTTGCGGGAGTGATCGTTCTTGGACCAAGAAAAGATCGGTTCGATTCCGAGGGAAAACCTAGGGAATTGTACGGTCATAATTTACCTTTTTCCGTTTTAGGAACTTTTATTTTATGGTTCGGTTGGTTCGGATTTAACGGAGGAAGTACTCTTTCTCTAACGGATGAGGTTCCGAAAATTATAGTTAATACAAGCTTAGCTGCCTGCTCCGGATGTAGTGCTGCGATCCTGTTCGATTATATCACAAAAGGTGTACCCCATGTCAGCGGGGCCATTAATGGTGTTCTTGGGGGATTGGTTGCGATTACTGCCGGTTGCGACGTAATGAGTCCGGGGGCTTCTTTACTTACAGGGTTGATCGCAGGCGTCTTAGTGGAAGTAGCCGCTTGGATTTTGGAAAACATACTAAAGGTGGATGATGTTGTAAGTGCATTCCCGGTCCATGGGGTCGGAGGGATCTGGGGAACTCTGGCCGTAAGCGTATTCGCTCAAGAAGAAGCGCTCCGTAGTTGGAACCAATGGCAGGCACAACTTACCGGTGTGGCGGTTTGTGCTGTTTGGTCCTTCAGTATGGGGCTGATCTTATTTTTCTTAATGAAATTTACTATATCGATTCGAGTCACTTCGGAAGAAGAAGAGAGAGGATTAAACGAATCGGAACACGGCGCCAAAACCGTTTGGTTGGATTTGATGAACGCAATGAAGTACGTCGCAGATTCAAAGGACTTGAGAAAAAGAATCGATGTAGATCCGGGAGTGGAATCGGGAGCAGTTGCGGAATTATTCAATCGTTTACTTTTGAGCTTAACTCAGATCATCGGAGTGGTAAAGGAAAACTCGGATAAGATAGAAAACGAATCGGAACTTTTGGAAAATTCCACTTTAATGATCACTAAAGAGATCGAAAAACAGAAGGAAAGGACCATATTGATCCGGGAAACATCCGACTTATTGGAATCATCTTTAAAGGCTGTTTTAGATCTGGTCCGAGAGGAAAGAAGTAGATCTTCCGAAATGAGAAGAATGTCCGAAGAGATGTCCCAAGGTATGAAGGAACTTCAAACGGATATTCTGACTTCCGGCCAGATCAGCGAATCCATACAATCGATTGCCTTTACCGGTGAAAGAACTTTGGAAAGAACCGTAAAGAGTATGCAAGGTTTAAACGGTTCCGCTAAGAAGGTGGAAGAACTTGTAGGGATTCTCCAAAAAATTGCGGAACAACTCGGGATGTTATCGATTAACGCAGCGATCGAATCCGCAAGGGGAGGAGATAAGGGATTTGCAGTTGTAGCGGAACAAATTTCGGTCCTTTCGGAAAAAACCGCATCCAACGCGAAACAGGCGAATAAATATCTAAAAGAGATTTGGGAAACGGTTAACGGTTCCTTGCAGTCTTTATCCGAAACAGTCGATTCCTTTAAAGCGATCTTAATCCAGATCCCGAAACTTTCAAAAACTATGAAGGATGCTTTAGAATCCGTCCGTGAATATTCCTCCAGATCGGAGGATCTGGAAACCTCCATACAGGGAGTGGCACATATGAGCGAATCCGTGGCTGGAGATATGGAAAAACGTTATTCCGAACTGAATAGAATGAGGGACTTTTTCTGTGAAATTGAAGACGGTGCAGTTCGGATCGGAGCACTGCTAGAAGATTTACAAAAGATGAGTCTTATGTTAAGCGGCCAAACGATCCGAATGCATCGAGTAGTGGATATTTTTCAAATAGAACCTAATGTAGGTTAGGAACATCAAGCTCCCACAGCGACAACGGTTACTAATTTTTCTCTTCCTTTGACCTGTACTGGTGGAAGTGTTTCTCCAATAAAATTTGCTCCTGCAAGTTTCCAAGTTTCTTCCGAGACCAAAAGTTCTTTTCCGAAATTTTTGGTGAGAGATTCTATTCTGGATGCGGTGTTGACTGCGTCTCCGATAACCGTAAATTCGGCTCTTCTGCTGGTTTCTATATTTCCGGAGAAAACTTCTCCCGTATGGATCCCGATCCCTATTCGTACGGGTTCTAATCCTTTTGTTTCTCTATCCTTATTAAATTCTCCTAATTTTTCCAACATCTTCTGGCCACATTGTAAAGCGCGGATCGCGTCAGAGGCAGGATCTGCAGAAGGATATGGAGTTCCGAATGTTGCCATAACCGCGTCGCCGATATATTTGTCCAAGGTTCCGCCGAATTCAAAAACACAATCGGTTAATGTTTCTCTAATGGAAGAAAGGAATCTGCTTAATTCTAAAGGATCCATATTTTCGGATAATGCGGTGAAGTTTCGGATATCGGTAAATAATATGGTGGCAGTTTGTCTTCTTCCTTCCAAGACGTTCGGGTTTGTCATCATTTCTTCCACCATTCCGGGGGAGAAGTAGCGAGAGAGTAAGGAGCGTTGCGCTTCTCCTTCTCCGATTCGTCGGATCATGATCAGTGTCCTTAGAATACCGAAACAAAAGAAAAATGCCAGGATCATGTACAAAATTGGGCGACCGAAAAGAATATCCGTCAACAGAACGTTAGGCCCCATCACATAGTCACCCCAATCTTGGGCGAAAACAACTTTATCGGTTAGGATCGCAGCAGTAAAGATCCCGAAATAGACGGCATAAAATAAGATCACACTTAAAAGTACGTATCGGAGTCGGAATTGGATCAAAGAAAAAGCTAAAGGGAAAAGATAAAAATTCAGCATCGGATTCTTTAATGCGAAACCCAAATCGAACTTATCCTGGTGAAGAGTGTAATATAATAATATCGCCGTAATAATGATAAAATCCGCAACTAACGCCAAATAGGAAAAACCTTTGATTGCCCAATGAGTGCAGGTCCGGATCACGTATGTATGAGCGACAGTGATCGCTGCATATACTCCGAATCCGATCCCATTCGCTAAAAAGTTTCCGTTTTTCCAATTCACTACGATCTGGATTGCGAAAAATACGAGAAGAACGTACCGAAATACGTTGGAGATATAGGCGCCTAAGGTTTCCTCGTTTTCCAAAACTTTTCGAACGGAATCATCCATTTTTTTCCGGTCCGTAATTTCCAAAATATTACAAAGAAACTTAGGTAGATAATCTCTTAAAGGCATAGCTCCCCAAAATACTCCTTTCCATTTTTGATTCAATCGTTTCTTATTGTTTTCGACCGATTCGGCGAACAAAAGGGTTATACTAATTCTTCAATAAATCTCCGAATCAGTGGAACTTTTATACAAAATCAAGTTCGAATCAGACCTTCGATAAACAGGATGGAAGAATGGATCATAGAGTAGCGATCGTGGCAGGCGGAACGGGTCTTGTAGGCAGTGAGCTTGTTCAGGAATTATTGATAGATCCATCTTGGAACAGGGTTTATCTTCTGGTCCGAAAACCTTTGGAATGGACACATTCAAAATTAGAGTTGATCCTTACCGATTGGGAAAAGCCGTTAGAGTTTCCTCCTGGGATAACGGACGCATTTTGTACTTTAGGAACTACGATCGGCAAAGCAGGTTCTAAGGAGAATTTTAAAAAAGTGGATCTGGAGTATCCGTCCAAATTCGCTAAAGCCTGCAAGGATAAGGGTGTAAGATCTTTTTTTATTGTGACAGCTCTTGGTGCGGATCGTGATTCTTTCGTTTTTTATAATCAAGTGAAAGGTGAGGTAGAAGCGGAAATTTCTAAACTTGGTTTTGAGACTCTTGGGATTTTTAGACCTTCGCTTTTGGAAGGAGATCGAAAAGAATTCCGATTAGGAGAGAAGATCGGGTCTAAACTCGCCTTCTTGATCAATCCTTTACTTATTGGTCCTTTTAAAAAATACAGATCCGTTCATGCTAAAACCGTTGCTAAGTCCATGTTGAACCTAGCCTGGTCCGGCAAAACAGGAAAGCAGATCATTGAATCGGATCAGATCCAGGTATTAGGATCTTCTTCCGCGAGAGCGAATTTAGATTCTATTCTTTAATTTTTGGCGCACAGAGTTCACAGAGAGCACTGAGTAAAGCAATGTTGGAACTCCTACATCGCACTTCTTTCTGTGTCCTCCGTGGTCTCTGTGAGAAATTAGGCTAGAGCTACTTCTTTCTTATTCTGGATCTTAATTTTATTATATTCTAATAGAGCTTTGCTGTCCAGGTTATAAGAATGAACCAAAGCCGCTCTTTCTCTTCGGGCCTTTGCTTCCCCATCTAGCTTTTTTAGGCCTCTTTCTAAAACGACTCCAATGATGACCCTGGTAGCGGATTCCACTAGTTCGAATGCAACCTCGTCCTTGGATATTCCGTTTTCCAAGGAAGTATAAATGGAATGGGACTCTTCCATTTTTTTGCGGTTTTCCAATAGTTCTCCGGAAGGGGAGAAGAAGCTCATTTCTTCATCTAGGTATTGTCTCAAGATCCCTTTGGCGCCGAGACCTGTGACAATTCCGCCAATTGCGGCAACGACCTGCAATTGTGTGGTTCCTTCATAGATATTTGTGATCCTGACATCTCTATAGATCCTGGAAATATCATAATCGTAGGTATAGCCTGCACCTCCGTGGATCTGTAATGCGTCGAATGCGATCTTATTTGCCTGTTCCGTAATATAATATTTAGATAATGGAGTGAATAAATTGGCGAGTTTTTCCCATTTTTTGATACTTTCGTTCTTTTTGATCTCTCTTTCGTCTATCCCATTCTCTTTCATTTTTTCGGATTTCCAATGGTAAAGGTCTATGGATCTGGAGGCTTCTTGTAGAATGGAACGCATCGCCAGGATCTCTCTATCCATCAGATCCAACATCTTTTTCACTGCCGGAATATTTTTGATCTTCTTGCCGAATTGTTCTCTTTCGTCTGCGTATTTTTTAGCCTCGTAATAAGCTGCGGCACCGATTCCCATAGCCTGTCCTGCGATGGAAAGTCTTGCACCGTTCATCATTGCCATAGAGTATTTTACGAGTCCGTAACCTTCTTCTCCGATCAATATACCCGGAGTGTTTTCATAAACTACTTCGCAGGTGGGAGAACAATGTAATCCCATTTTTTTTTCTATTCCTGCAATCTCTACATCTTCACTTTTGACTAAGAAAAAAGAGAGACCTCTTGCTCCGCTTGTCGGGCTTCCGGTCCTAGCTAATGTAAGAATGATGGAAGGTTTATCATCGAAACCGCAACCATGAGTGATAAATCTTTTGGTTCCGGTGATTCTCCAGACCCCGTCTTTCCCCTGAATCGCTTTTGTTTGTAAGTTAGGAAGATCGGATCCGTAGTTCGGTTCAGTAAGAGCCATGGCTCCGCATAGTTCTCCCGCGGCCATTTTGGGAACATAAACTTCTACCATTTCTTCGGAACCGAATCTTTCTATGGTCTCGGCTAAATTCATACATCCTAAAGCGATTGCAAGCGAACCGTCCGCTCTGGAAAATATTTCCATTAGCATTGCCTGTACCGTACAAGGGAGTCCTAATCCTCCATGTTTACGTCCGATGGAGTAAGGGAGAATGCCGGCTTCTTTGACCTGATTGACCGCGTTTATCATTTCCTTAGGAAAGTGAACTTTACCTTTTTCGTATATTAAACCTTCTGCATCCATTTTCTGCGCGAAAGGTGCTACTTCCTTTCCGGCGATCTCTCCCGCGGATTCCAATATGGATCTGTAAAATTCGATAGCTTCTTCTTTACTTCCCGGAGCTAACGCCAATTCTTCTTTTCCGGTCTTTTCGTATTCTTTTTTGTCTGAAAATCCTTGTTCGAACGCTTCTACGATCTCTTCCCAGTCTATTAAGGATTCGAAATATTGTTTTAAGTCTTCGTTTTCTAAGAAATAATTATTTACGATCATGGAGTTTCTCCGAATAAAAATGAACTATTGTTCATTGTGATAACGTTCCTTAAGGAAGCCTTATGATATGATTTCTATATGGAAAGGGAAAATTGAAGGTGAATGTAGAATTTTTGGGGTTCGCACGGAGACCACGGAGTTCACCGAGCTGGGAAGGCGTTATTAGAAATTTTTTAATAGAAGCTGGGTGCTTACGTGGACTATATATAGGAATTCCTACACAACTTTCTCTGTGACCTCAGTGTTCTCTGTGCGAGATCGGAGCTTATATTGGAACATAAAAAAAGCCGCCGGTTTGACCCGACGGCTTTCGGCTTTCAGCAAAGCGGGAAAAAAGAAGGATTACTTCTTATCTCCAGCAACTGCAGCTTTCAATTTTTCTTCTGCATCAACAGCCAATTTTTGCAATTCAGCTGGGTTTGCGTGAAGAATCGGAGAAAGACCTGGAACACCTGGAGGGCCAAGAACTCCAACAGTAGCTACGAAAGAACCTTTAACTTCGCCTACTTTGTAAGTAGTGAAGGTAATTCTGTATAAACCGCGAACTAAAAGTTTTTTAGTGTCGATGTTTTTCAGTTCGTCCAAGCTTTTTGGAATATTAGGAATTTGGATACGAAGTAAAGAGTTGTACTTGTTGTGACGCTCTTCATTGTAAGTATCGTCTCCATCATCATTGTCGCCAAGATTTTGAAGAGCTTTTCCTTTAGCTGCTCCTTCGATTTGGTTCGGCATAATAGCTGCTAAGCGCTCTACGCGAATCCAAGTATCGAACCAGTTCGGCATGCTTTTTTCTTCCGGAGTTGCAGCTTTGAAAGCCTCGCTCACGAAGTCGCCGCTAGATGGCTCACCGATTTCTCCGGTAGGGGAAATTAGGCGAACACCTAATTCAACGATAGCTGCTGGAACCCAAATATAAAGGAAATATGATTTCTTTCCGTTTACTACTGCGTCAGCGGCTTGTCCTGGTTTGATGTATCCCCAATAGTTCACAGTTTCGGAATAAGGTGCGAAAAGCTTCTTAACTCCTACTCCTGGAATGTCTTGCTCTCCGACCGAGAAATTACTTTGTAGGCCGGGGAGTCCACCGATACATGCAGCAAAGCTGACCATTATAGCGGTGGAGATTATAAGGATCGAAGATTTTTTCATTCGAGAGATCTCCTTGGTATGGATTGCTCAAGATAGAGAAGAGATTCCTTTTTGTAAATCTAATTAATAAATTTTTGTTTCCTGGCGTCTTGTGGCAGTGCAAAAATTTTAAAAAAAGGATTTCTAATGTCGGATTGGGTTTTATGTTCCGGACTTGTTATAGTTAAGCAGGATCTTATAACGGGTTCCATTTGGAGTGGAAAAAAATTTCCAGATTTCCGAATGGAAACGTTTCGATTTAGATGGAGTTGACTCTTATCAATTATTTCTTAAAAAGCCAGGACCAAAACCATTCCCAAAGATCCATAAGCCAGGCGAATAATCTACCCAGGATCCCCGTATTGGAATATCTTCTTAATAGTTTTTGAGCCCTTTCCTGTTCTTCCGGGGTAAACGGTAGCCGTACATTGTTTTCCTCGGCTTCGATCAAAACCCTTTCTTTTTTACTTCGTACATCTACGATCCGAACATCTACATATTCCCAACCCAGAAGTTTCACACATTCTAGGCGTCTTTCGCCGGAGACTAATTTATTGTCCAGGTCGATAATGATCGGATGCAAAAGCCCTAAGTTTTGTATGGAAGATTTCAGACCGTGTAAGTCGCCTAAATCTTTACGAATGCGGTTCTTTACCTTAATATCGGAGACCCGAATTTTCATCTAAGAAATGCTTTTTCTACCGTATAAATCCTACAAATCAATTTCATAAGTTTTGACTAAATTTCCGTCCGAACCCCATAAGATTGGAAAAACCTCAGGTCGGATTCACTTGACAGTGACAACTTGTATAGGTTTATAGTTTTAAGCGGGGAAGATTCTCCCCATAGAAATAATTTTAACAGGAATTACAATCGAATGTCCCTTCAAGACTTCATCTTTACCTCGGAATCCGTATCGGAAGGACATCCTGACAAGGTTTGCGACCAAATTTCCGACGCAATTCTGGACGCTTATTTAGCTCAGGATCCGAAATCCAGGGTAGCTTGCGAAACTTTAGTGACTACCAACCTGGTAGTAGTAGCCGGAGAGGTAACTAGCAAGGGAAAAATCGACGCCGTAGAGATCGCAAGAAATGTAATCAAAGATATCGGATATAACGATGTTTCCCTCGGATTTGATGCCGAGTTTGCGGTAGTTTCGTCCCATATCCATGCCCAAAGTCCTGACATTTCTCAAGGTGTAACAGAGGGCGAAGGTCTTTTTAAAGAGCAAGGGGCCGGAGACCAAGGTTTGATGTTCGGGTTCGCGATCGACGAAACTCCTGAACTGATGCCGATGCCTATCTACTACTCTCATGAGTTAGTTAAACATCTGGCTGGATTACGTCATAACGGAAAATTGAAATGGCTCCGTCCGGACGCAAAATCCCAGGTAACGGTAGAGTATAAAAACGGAAAGCCGACTCGTGTGGATACCGTGGTAATTTCTACCCAGCATTCTCCTGAAGTTTCCCATAAGCAGATTGAGGAATCCGTGATCGAAGAATGTATCAAGAAGGTAATCCCGGCAAACTTCTTGAAAGATACGAAATATTTTATCAACCCGACAGGGCAGTTCATTATCGGCGGACCTCACGGAGATACCGGTCTGACCGGACGTAAGATCATCGTGGATACGTATGGCGGTTATGGAAGACATGGTGGAGGGGCATTCTCCGGAAAAGATCCTTCCAAAGTGGACCGTTCCGCAGCCTATATGGGAAGATATATCGCAAAAAACGTGGTAGCAGCAGGACTTGCTTCTCAGTGTGAGGTGCAGTTGGCCTATGCGATCGGCGTTGCAGAACCTGTTTCGGTTCACGTGGACACTTTCGGAACCGGTAAATTTTCCGAGGAAGAGATCGTAAAAAGGATCAGAGCAAACTTCAAACTGACTCCAAGAGGGATCACTGAGTCCTTACAATTATTAGAGAAGGGAAGAAAATACAGGGAAACCGCAGCTTACGGACATTTCGGAAGAAGTGGGGAAACATTTACCTGGGAAAGAACTGATAAAGCGGGAGCATTGAAAGGTTAATGGGAGTAGTATCCGCATCTAGCGCAGATCAAAAAGCAACCAGAGACGGTTACGGGGACGCTTTGCACGAATTAGGCGCACAACGTTCCGATATCGTAGTACTAGACGCGGATCTTTCCGGTTCTACTAAAACCAATAAATTCGCAAAAGCATTTCCGGACCGTTTTTTTAACGTAGGGGTTGCGGAGCAGAATTTGGTGGGTCATGCTGCCGGACTCGCTCTTGCAGGTTACGTTCCATTCGCTTCTTCTTTCGCGATGTTTTTATCCGGAAGAGCCTGGGAAGTGGTGCGTAATAGTGTAGTTTATCCTTTTTTGAACGTGAAATTAGTCGCTTCTCACGGTGGAATTACGGTAGGTGAGGACGGAGCTTCTCACCAATGTATCGAAGATTTTGCCACTATGAGAGCTATTCCTGAAATGGTGGTGATCTGTCCTTCCGACTATAACGAAACTAAACAGATCATTCATGCGATTGCGGATTATAAAGGACCGGTTTACGTACGTGTAGGCCGTCCGAATCTTCCATTGATCGAAAGAGAAAATTATAAATTCGAGATCGGAAAGGCGGAAGTGATGAGAGAGGGTAAAGACGTCCTTATCATCGCAAACGGAGTTCTGGTAAACGAGGCAATGATCGCCGCAAAAGAACTGGAAGCGGAAGGTATCCAAGCCACTCTTTTGAATATGGCGACTATCAAGCCAATCGATAAAGAAGCAATATTAAAATATGCGAAACTTTGCGGTGCGGTTGTCACATGCGAAGAACATAATGTGATCGGTGGACTCGGCTCCGCAGTCAGCGAATTCTTATCCGAAGAATACCCGGTTAGAGTTCTGAAACTCGGAATGAAGGACAGTTTCGGTAAGTCCGGAACCTGGTCAGGGCTTCTGGATTATTTCGGTCTTAGATCCAAAAACATTGTAGAACTCGCAAAAAAAGCAGTCCAATCCAAATAACAAACAGCCCGGTGTTTTGCCGGGCATAAGTTTTTCGTGCCATGCCTAACTCACCCTCGATAGAAGAAACCACCACAGAAGATCCGGTGCAAATCGGAGGACCCTGGAGAGTGGTTTTATGGGATGATAACGAACACACTTACGAATATGTGATCACTATGCTCATGGACGTTTGTAAGATGACTCCGGAACAAGCTTTCGGTCACGCCGTAGAAGTAGACGCCCAAAAAAAGACCGTCGTGTTTGCAGGCGAATTGGAACATGCAGAACATATCCAGGATCTGATCCTGAATTACGGACCGGATCCACTTTTGCCTGCATCCAAAGGCTCCATGAGCGCAACGTTGGAAGGATAAGTTCGCACAGAGATCACTGAGAACACGGAGAGATTTAAAATTACTAAATCAAAAAACTCCGTGAACGCTGTGCCCTCAGTGCGAAACGAATTACTTCTTCTTAACTAGAATCTTTCTTTCGATCTCGAAAATTTTCTCAGGAAGTTTTTCTTTCCCGTGTTTTTTCTTATCGTTCTCTTTTAAGAATAGATCCGCTCCGAATTTTTCGAAGGCATCGTTTGCCTTGATATTTTTCAGGCCGATAAATTGAAGATGAACTTCTCCCGCAGGAATGCCGAATTCGGTTCCTCTGTCTTTTACAGCCAGGACCCTAGTGATCGCAGTCACAGTGTCGCCGCTGAAAGAAGGTTGGGTATGGTATCCTTCAGTGAACCCGAGATCCCAGATAACATTTTCAGTCACATCTCTGGAAGAAAGTCCGCATAACCATGCAAATACGAGTCCTCCGTAAACGACAGGTTCTCCGCCCATTGGTCCGGAAATCCCGGAAGAGTAAAGTTTGTCGTAATGAAGCGGGTGAGTGTTCCCGACTCTGTAGGTCCAAGGGAAGTGTTCGTCGGTAATCGTTCTTCCGTTTTGGTGGATATAGATCTGACCCGCTGCGAAATTTTCGAAGTAGGTATCCGTCCAGGTAGCGGTCTCGAAACCTTTCGGGAATTTTAACTCAGGGAGTTCGATGACCGGGCTGTCAGTTTCTGGGAAGAAAGCGTCTTTGATCACAGGTTTCGGAGTTCCTTTCGGTTTTCCGTTAGAGTGATAGATCATGATCTTTCTTTCGTATTGAAGTACTAATTCCTTGTTTTGGTTCAAACAGATCGTGCGAACATGAACAATCCCCGGCTTATCCGCACCCTTATCGTCTATTTTGATAATTTTGGTTTTAGCGGAAAGAGTATCTCCAGGATATACCGGTTTCAGGAACTGAACGTCATAGTATCCAAGGTTCGCGAGCGCTTTTTCGGAATCGTTTTGTACCCCTAAGGAAAGTGCCACGTTGAACACCATCAAGGGAGAAACTAATAGATCCTTAAATCCGTGAGCTTGTGCATAAGGAGCGGAAAGGTAAAGTGGGTTTGCTTCCATAAACGTGGTAGCAAACTCTTGTGCAAAAGAACGATCGATGGTCAGTTCTCTCGGATGTTCGAAAATTGCACCTTCTGTAAATTCTTCCAGATATCTACCGTAAATACCCCGTTTTACGGTTCCGGTTTCCACCGGAGTTTTGGGACCTAGTTCCGCGAAGGGGGAAGTAGGGATTTTAGCCATATGAGAACTCCCGCTTAGTTTTTAGTTTCTTCCAGGATTTTGAGATCCTCCGCTCGGAAAAGGCTTTTTCGGCTTCAGTAAGTCCCGAAATAGGCATCCAATTGGCTTCTGGCTCCGAAACGAAACTCGGAAACTTGGATCTCTTGTTTGGAAAGCCCCGGATTATTGTCCTTCTCCCCAAACATATGATTCCAGGTATTCACATAAAGAATGGGCAGTGAGTTCCGATTTTGCAAAAGAGAAGAAGAAAGTATCCTATCCTTATGAACCACCGGGTCTTCTTGGAAGATTTGGTCTCCTGAATAAACATTTTTCAAATCCAATTGAAATGTTTTTCCATCCGGTTCTAGTCGGACTAAAAAGGACTCAATGTCGTAGGTCCGACCATAACGAAACTTTCTGTAGATCCTATAAAAAAAATCCTTCCAAGAACTTGGATGGATCTCGTCCCGAAATACTAAGCTAATTTCCCACTCGAATCCATGAGGGGTAATGTTTGCCTTACAGTAGACCCCTACGAGATCATTGCCTCTCTGCACATCTATCTCGGGTTGGGACAATACGAAAAGATTCGATTTAGGGCAGATCCCTTCCGTAGTTTGGAATACAGGTAGAGGGGGGCTTGTGCAGCCCAAGTAAAGAAGGCAAATAGGGATAAAAAAATAAGATCTCATAAGATAAGGTCGGAATGCAGGAATTCGAATCAGTTTTTCAATCTTGTCAAGATGGAAAATAGGTGCTTTTCCATTCGGGAAGAGAAAGTCTGGAATCGATGAGTCCAGTAGTTCTATTCAGAGAATTTCCCCAAACCCCACTTTCCGTACAAAAGCAAAGGGTGAGAGAAAAGATCCAAAACTCAAAAAAGGTTTTGGAAGAAGTTTTAGAGAAGAGAGATGTTGTAAATTACGAGTCCGTAATACGACCTCTGAACGACTCTATGGAGGAATTACAGGAAGAATTTACGGTACTTTCTCACCTAAATAGCGTTAAGAATAGCGAAGAAACTAAAGAACATTATACGGAGATCCTGCCGGAGATCACCGAATTCTATACCGAACTCGGACAAAACGAAAAATTATTCAAACTATACTCTCAAATTTATGAGAAGGAAAAATCCTCTTTAGACAGGCCTAAAAATAAGGTTCTGGAAGACGCGATCCTTCAATTCAAACTAGGTGGAGTGGGACTTCCTGAAGATAAAAAAAATCGTCTGCAAGAAATTCAACTCAGGCTATCCGATCTTTCCAACCAATTCTCCCAAAATCTTTTGGACTCCACAAACTCTTTCGAGATGAAAATCGAGTCGGAAGAAGACGTTAAAGAGATCCCTGAATCGGACAAAACATTGTATAAAAACGAGGATGGGACTTACACATTCACACTTCAGTTCCCGAGTTATAATTGTTATATGACTTATGGAAACAATCGATCCAAAAGAGAAGAATTATATAAAGCATACGTAACTCGCGCTCCCGGGAACGGAAAAATTTTAGAAGAGATCCTGGCCCTTCGAGACGAGTCCGCTCGATTATTAGGTTATAAAAATTACGCCGAAGCTTCTCTTGCAACGAAGGTGGCGGATTCTCCCGAGCAGGTGTTGGATTTCCTAGAAAGGATCGGAAAACTCGCAAAACCTATAGCAGAGAAAGAAATGAGCGAACTCAAAAAATTTGCAGTAGAGTTGGGTATTTCGGACTTCCAAGCGTTCGATAGCGCGTATGTTTCGGAGAAGTTGAAAAAGAAAAATTACGATTTTGATGAAGAACAGACACGTCCTTATTTCGAAAAGAATACTGTCGTAAAGGGTACCTTCTCCTTTTTGGAAAAACTTTTAGGATTAAAATTCGATAAAACCGACGCTCCGATCTGGGATCCAAAAACCGAAGTGTATCATGTAAAAAACGGCTCAGAAATTATCGCAAGATTGTACTTGGATCTGGAGGCAAGAAAGGACAAACAGGGCGGGGCCTGGATGAATCATTGGGAAACTCGCAATAAACTTTCCGGTAAAACGATCTTACCTTCCGCGTTCGTGGTTTGTAATTTCCCTCCTTCCAAAGATTCCGCTCCTTCTCTCTTAAATCATTCGGATGTGGTGACATTTTTCCATGAGATGGGACATGCACTCCATCACCTATGTGCAAAAATAGAAGAACCTCCTGTCAGCGGGATCAACGGAGTGGAATGGGATGCGGTGGAATTTCCTTCCCAGTTTTTGGAAAATTTCGCGTATGAGCCTGAAGTATTGGACTTCTTCGCATTTCATTATGAAACCGGAAAGCCAATGCCGAAGGAACTTGCTCAAAAGTTGAAGGATACTAAAAACTTCTTAGCCGCAATGGGAGTGGTTCGACAGCTAGAATTCGGAATTTTTGATATAAGGATCCATCTCCAAAAATATTCGGAAGAACAGGTGCAGAATATTTTGGATACGGTTCGAAAAGATGTAAGTGTACTTTTTCCGCCCGAATATAACAAGTTCCAGAATGGATTCGGGCATATTTTCTCCGGAGGATATGCGGCAGGATATTATAGTTATAAATGGGCGGAACTTTTGGCGGCCGATGCATTTTTTGCGTTTAGATCCAAAGGAATATTCGATGAAAACCTGGCGGAAAAATACAGAACTGAGATCTTAGAAAAAGGAGGATCAGAAAACGCCATGGTGTTATTCAAACGCTTTTTAGGACGAGATCCGGAGCCGGACGCTCTATTAAAACTCTATGATTTAGTAGCTTGAGTAGCTTTACGAAAGTTTTTTGCGGAAACTTTGAAGTAACTGTTCGGTGCCGGAAAGTAGTAATTCTACCTGGTCGGAGTCGATATTATAGACTACATTGGTCTTTAGGGAGTCTTTAAAGGCGTTTGCGTCTATCGCTTTCTGATCGTAACTATCCTTTAAAAAATTGTACCATCCGGCTAGGATCACTTTTAAGTGAGGAAGTTCTTTGATTGGGACCGAAATGACTTTCTCTGCTTCCATAAGGACACCAGCAGGTTAATTTGCGAAGCGAACCAGTCAACCAGATTTTTTGAAACTAGGTTTGATCCGAATTTTTCTCATAAAAAAACGCAGCGCACAAAATCCGACTATAGATCCGATCTATTTGCGGAGTCTTTTTAGAGCTTTCATCACGACTGACTTCGGTTTGTCCACTTTTGCTGCGTTCGGATTTTGCATCATCATATCCAGATATGCTTGTAGTCCCGGAATTTCGAAGAGTGGATTCGGAGAGATCCAATCCGCGATATGATCGTTTATGATCTGAAAGGTGGCAAAGGCGGAACAATCCGCTGCAGTGAATTCCGTTCCTGCGATATACGGAGAAAATTTCGTCACTCTGGAAAGCGCTCTCGCTCCTTTTTGGAGGGAAAGTTTTGTTAGTTCCACAGTTTCAGGTGAAATTGTTTTTCCTTCCACAATGGATTCGTACAATCTACGGGCGGGTATATCTATATAATTTTCTATGAAGGATATAATCGTTCTAACCTGAGCCGCTTCGAACGGATCTGCCGGGATCAAACGTTTGCTATTTGGATACGCGTCGTCCAAAAATTCCAAGATTGCTTGGGACTCTACCAGATACTTTCCGTCCACTTCGAGATAAGGAATTTTTCCCATTGGGCTTTTTTGTAGGAACTCCTCGTCTTGGGAGAATGGTGTGCGAATTTCTTCGAACTCCAAACCTTTTTCCAGGAGTGCCAATTTGACCTTATTCGTATAATTGCTGATCGGATAACCGTATAGTTTTATCATAAGAGCTGAAGATCATCCAAATACAAGTAGTAAGGTAAAGTCTTTTTCATAAATTAGATAGGAAAGAATGGGAAGTCGGTTGAATTTTTAATTTCTACTTTCCTGAAAGGAAATCTAAATCTAAAATTGGCTGCGATAAAAGAGTTTATAGTCTTTTGAAAAGGAATCTTATCGATCATGAAAAAAACAGCATTAATTACCGGAGCTAGTGTCGGCATCGGTTATGAAATTTCCAAATTGGCCGCAAAAGACGGTTACGATCTCATACTAGTAGCAAGAAATCTCAAAACCTTAAACTCCGTAAAAAAGGAAATGGAAAGTTTGGGGGCGAATGTGGAAGTTCTTTCCGCCGATCTGTCCGATCCCAAGTCTCCTAAAAAAATTTACGACTTCGCCAAAAAGAAAAAAGCGATCGTGGATCTTCTGGTGAATAACGCAGGTTTTGGAACGAACGGAAAATTTCATTCATTAGATTTGAAAGAAGAATTGGATCTGATCCAAGTCAATGTGACTTCCCTTGTGGAGTTAACTTATCTTTTCGTCCAAGATATGAGAGAAAGACATGCGGGAAAAATTTTAAACGTAGCTTCTACCGCCGCTTTCCAGCCGGGACCAATGATGACGAATTATTATGCTTCCAAAGCGTATGTTCTATTCTTCTCGGAAGGTCTTGCGGAGGAAGTTCGTAAAGACGGAGTGAATGTTACCTGTCTTTGTCCAGGACCGACAAAAACGGAATTTTTCCAAAGAGCGGAAATGGATAAATCTCCAATCTTGAATAGCGCTTTGGTTCCTAAGGCAGATGCAGCTTACGTGGCAAAGATCGGTTACCAAGGAGTAAAGGCGGGTAGAGCAGTCGTAATCTCCGGAGTGGCGAACAAGTTACTTGCTCAATCCGTTCGTATCACTCCTAGGTTTTTGGTCCGCAAATTGGCAAAAATCTTAAATACGGTAAATTAGATAGTAAGAGAGTGGGATATGCAAGAAACGATTTTGGACAAGGCGGTTCCTTTTTTTTTAGGACTAGCTTTGGTGGAATTTATTTGGGGAAGAAGGAAGTCGGTTTACAGATGGAATGATTCCGTTTCCGATCTGGCGACAGGGATCTTATACTCTTTTACGGGAGTAGTGATCACTTTAGGCGCCATTATTCTATATGATAAAATTAGAATATACTATTCCGTCCAGACTCTATTTAATCTGGGGGAATTTCCGTCTTCTGCTCCTTTGGTGAAGACCTCTAACGGTTGGGAATTTAACCTGGAGGCGTTTTTTGCATGGACATTCGTTTTGATCGCTGTGGATTTTATCTACTACTGGTTCCATAGGGCCACACATGAGATCCATTTTCTTTGGGCCTGTCACGTCACTCATCATTCCAGCGAAGAATTTAATCTAACCGTAGCGCTTCGCCAATCCATGTTCCAAAGGATTTTTGAATATACTTTTAATCTACCTTTGGCCCTTTTGGGAATTCCGTGGTGGATGTTCTTTATTTGTCACGGGATCTTAAAGATCTACCAATTCTGGGTCCACACAAGGCTGATCGGAAAATTGGGTTGGATGGAACATTTACTTTTAACTCCTTCTCATCATCGAGTCCATCATGGAAGAGATCCTGAATATTTGGATAAGAACCACGGTGGAATATTGATCCTCTGGGATAAATGGTTCGGAACGTATGCGGAAGAGAAGAAGGAGCCGATCTACGGACTCACGGAACCTCTTCCTACATTCAATCCGATCTGGGCAAATTTACATGTGTATGTTTCCCTTTGGAATTTAGTGAAGGCCACACCTAGTTGGAAAGATAAACTTCTTCTTCTCGTCAAAAAACCGGATTGGAGACCGAATTCTTTGGGGGGAGAGAAGAAGGTTTCGGAAATAAATAGGTCGACCTATAAAAAATTCGATCCGATCATTTCTAATTCCAGAAAAGTTTACGGAGTTTTGCAGTTTCTCCTTCTTGCGGGACTTTCCGTTTATCTATTAAAACTTTTGAAACTAGGAAAGATGTCTCTGGCCTTATATTCGGGCTTCGGTGTTTGGTTCTTCTTTGCATTTTTAAGTTTAGGTCTTGTATGGAACGGAAGACCCAAGATGGAAAAATGGGAAGTGTTAAAGTTTGCTTTATTAGGTGTTCTAGTTTGGAATTTGAAATAAAAATTTAGAACGCCTCCTTTTAGTTCGTATAACAAACAATCCATTTATTCTTACGAGCGAAGTAAAAAGCTTCGCTTGATCATTCCACACCTGCTCCTAAAGATTGCCCAGGGATCAAAAACCGAATTTGAAAAAGAATATCATTGGGAGGCAAGCTTGAATTCACCGCTTCAATTCGAATTACCAGAGGAATTACAACAACTTAGAGAACTGGTCAGGGACGTGGTCAGAAAGGAAGTCGTTCCGAATAGAATGCACTACGACGAAAACAACGAATATCCGAAAGCTATTTTACAAAAATTTAAAGAAGCCGGATTATACCAGGCATTGTTCGACGAAGAACACGGCGGTTTAGGTTACGGAATGATGGGGGGTATTGTCCTCGCAGAAGAAGTTTCCTGGGGATGTTTGGGAGTAAATACCGCATTTACTTCCACAAAATTAGGTGCTCTACCGATCGATGTGGGAGGGACCAAGGCTCAAAAAGACAAATGGCTTCCTCTTCTCGCCTCGGGCGAAAAAACGGCCGCATTCGGTCTATCGGAACCGGGAGCAGGTTCGGATGTTCCGGCGATGGCGACTACTGCTGTGAAAAAAGGAGACCGTTACGTTTTGAACGGAACCAAACAGTGGATCAGTAGTGCCGGCCAAGCTGATATCTATACTGTGTTCGCAATGACCGATAAGGACAGGGGGCCAAGAGGGATCTCTTGTTTTATCATCGAAAAAGGCACCAAAGGATTTTCCTTCGGAAAGAAGGAAGACAAGTTAGGGATTAGATGTTCTGAAACAAGACAGCTCATCATGGAAGACTGTGAGATCCCGGAAGAAAATCTTTTGGGCGGAAAAGAGAATATGGGATTCTTACATGCGTTCAAAACGTTGATCCTCTCCCGGCCGGCAGTCGCGGCAGGAGCGGTCGGTTTGATGCAAGGTGCTTTCGATGCGGCGATCGAATACGCTAGAGAAAGAGAGCAGTTCGGGACTACGATCGCTTCTTTCCAAGCCATCCAGCACATGCTTGCGGATATGGCGATCAAGATAGAAGGTTCCAGACTCCTCACTTACAAAGCTGGCGTGTATGCGGAAACCTTCCACAAAGACGCCGCGAAATTTTCCGCGATGGCAAAATGTTATGCATCCGATTCTTCCGTCCAGGTTGCGTCTGATGCGGTACAAATTTTCGGCGGGTACGGGTACACCAAAGAGTATCCTGTGGAAAAATTTTACAGGGACGCTAAAATCCTACAGATTTACGAAGGCACAAGCCAAATCCAAAGGAACGAAATTGCCGCAGGACTCATAAAAGATGCGGCTTCCAAAACCAAAAAAGGCTAAAATCCTCTTTTAGTCTCCCAAGGGAGAATTTTGACTTGCTTGCCGATCCGGCAGAAGTCAAACTTTTCCCTCCGGTTTTTTAGAAAGAGTGAAAGGGCGTTTAGACATCCAGAAATTTTTACCCTGGAGAGTTTTTTGTAAACTCTCGTTCACTTTTTTGACCATTGCCGTTTTTAGTCCTCTTTTAGCATTCGATCCTTCTTCATTGCCTTATGAGGGGGTCTCTTTGGTTCCCCATGCGGAGGTTTGGGCAGACGAGGAAGGGGACTCGAACTTTGAAAAAATGCAGAAGAAGGAGTTTTATCCTCTTTCTTCCGCGAGTTTAGGCTATTCCGATCTGACTCATTGGTTCAAGATCCCTCTAGAAAATAGATCTTCTCATTCCGTTTCTTGGATATTAGAGATCCATTATAGCCAATTGGATAAGGTGGAATTATTTCTGGCCTCAAAAGGGGACAAAGTTTTATTCCGCGGGGGAGATAGAATTCCCTTCGAAGAAAGACCGATTCAATATAGATTTCCGAGTTTTCCTTTAGAGTTAAAGGCAGGAGAGAAGGACACGGTCTATCTTAAGATCCAAACCAAAAGTTCGGTGAACTTCGCGGCCTTCGCATATAAGTCCGAGGATTTTTTCTCAAACATTAGCGATGATCAGATACTACTCGGGATCTATTTCGGGTCTCTTTTAGTCATGGCATTATATAATCTATTTCTGTTCCTATCCACAAAGGAAAAGACTTACCTGGCATTTTTCGGGTATGTTGGCGCAGGAGTTTTGGCCCAATGGTCCCTTCATGGTTACTCCTTTCAATTTTTCTGGCCGAACTCTGTGGTTTGGGCAAGTCATATCATCACTTCTTTTACGTTCCTAGTTTCCGGTACCACGTCGGATTTTATCCGACTTTATTTTGACGCTCCTAATAACTATACGAATTCGAACAAAGTTTTAAAAGGAATATCAATTTTATCTTATATACTTGTAATTGTCGGATATTTTTTTCCATTCGGTTTTGCACTGGCACTTTACGTGTTTTTATCCACTATCCTGTTGGCTGCGATCCTGTATCTGGGTTTCCAGGGGTTCTCCAGGAATTTAAGGCCCGCACTTTTCTTTTTAGGAGCTTGGCTTGCACTTGTCGCGGGTGCATTCGTATTCGTCTTAAGATTTTCCGGGATTATTCCTCATACGATCTCATTGGCGTATTGGGGAGTGGAGATCGGGACTGCGATGCATATTCTTCTGTTAGCTTTGTCTTTGGCGGATCGAGTGAACGGTCTATCCAAAGACCTTTCCTCCAAGGTGGAAGATCTGAACGAGGCAAAACAAGCGATAGAACAATCCGAGCTCAGATTTAGGAATTTGTTCGAGGGAGCGGAAGAACTTCTTCTTACTTTGGATCAAGAGGGGAATATCAAGGATGCAAACCGTACTCTTTCCAGACTTACCGGTTATAAACCTGCGGAAGCAGAAGGTAAAAACTTCTTAGATCTGATCTATACTCCGGATACGCAGGAAGATTCTATCGTATTTCTGCTCGCGAAAGAAAAATTGGAAGAACATTTGCGAACCAGAAAAACGGTCGAATTTCATTCGGAGTTCAAACAGAAATATGTAATGGAGCCTAAACCGGTAAAGATCCGTCTCCAATCCTTCGAGAGTGAGGCCGGAAGAAAAGTGTTAGGTAAGGTATCGGAGATTTCCGAAGATATTCTCTCTCGTTTTTTGGTCTCGGAAAGTATGCATTTTACAGTGAACAATTATCTCAGAAATGCGGATATATTAAGTAGGCAGCTTACTTCTAATCTCAGCCAGTTTGCAGGCTCAGAAGTGATCACAGCGATCCGTACTTGTCTCAGAGAAGTTTTGATCAATGCGATCGAACATGGGAACCTGGGGATCAGTTTTGATGAAAAAACGGAGGCAATGAGATCCGGAAATTATATGGAGTTCATCCAAAAAAGACAAAGAGAGGCTTTTTATGGGGCAAGGAACGTAAAAGTCGCATATTCTCTCAATTCTAAACGGATCGGTTTCGAGATAGAGGACGAGGGTGACGGTTTTGATTTTAAGAAGATCTTAAATTTGGACGGTGAAAAACTGAACGAGGAAAGTTATACCCATGGACGCGGGATCATGATGACTCGAAAAGTTTTCGATGTGGTAAAATTTAATGAAAAAGGAAATAAGGTGCTTCTCATCAAATACCTACAAAAACCTCTTAAATACAAAAGAGAGCCAAGTTCCTTGGATTTCGATTAATGTGTATTTCGAAAATACTATAAAATATATTGGAGTGAACTTTTTGCCTCCCCCTCCGCCTGCACATCCTGTGCAGACCTCCGGGGAGCTTCGCCATCGTGGCTTCGCTCTCAGGCAAATAAATCATTCCAAAAAATTGTTTCGTGAGTATTTTTGAGATAGTTTCAAATCTATTTTCCGGACCTGTTAAACAAGATCCGATTTTACGGTTGATCCGATCTCTAATCGGTTTAGATCATTGTTTCGATCCGGAGTATTCGGCGAGAGGTTGTATTTTAATGAAACATTTCTATTTTATCGTTTTTCTATTGATCCCAATGCGGATATTTTCTTGGGATCTGGAAAAGGAGAAAAACGGGATCACTGTTCATACTAGAGTCGTCGAAGGTTCCGAGTTAAAAGAATTCCGCGGAAAAACGAAACTCAAAGCGGCTCTGAGTACGGTGATCTCATTAATGGAAGACAACCCGAATTACGTTACTTGGCTGAAAAATTGTAAACAAGCGGAAGCCGTAAAAGTTTTGAATACAAAAGAAAAGTATATTTATATCCAGAACGGGGCTCCTTGGCCTGTGAATGATCGGGATTTTGTGATCCATACGATTTTCAGTCAGGACAAAAATACCGGAGCAGTGACTTATACGATTCGCCCTATTGCAAATATAGTAGCGGAGAAAGATGGCATAGTAAGAGGTACTCTTAAAGGATTTTGGAAATTTGTTCCTGTAGGGGACGAGGTGGAAGTTACCTATCAATTGCTTAGCGAGCCTGGTGGTCGTGTACCCACGTCTATTGCGAATTTTGTAGTAGTGGATATTCCTTACGAAACTTTAAGGAAAATGAAAGAAAAGGTAACCGAGTCCAAATACATCAATTCCCCTAAACATCCGGATTTAATCCTACCTGATCCAAAGTAATTGAATTAAGTTTTTATAATTTATAATTCACCCCGAAAAATAAGCCGCCATAGGCGGATTGCATATCCAATTTTCTGGAATATTGGTTGGAGAGAAGGATATTGTCTTGGTTGGCCGACTCCGTGAGAGGGGAAAGCCTTCCGTCCTGTCTGATATAAAAGGACGACGTATCTCCGTTAAAGGAACCGTCAAAAGAAGTAATATTGATCCAAGCCAAGTAGGTCCCGAAACTTAAACTCACTCTTTCATTAATCGGATGGAGGAGAGAACCTTCCAGTCTGAATTCTAACCCGCTACCTCTCATATTTCCATCTTGTTGGTAATATTCACTTCCGTCCGTGGCATAACCTTTTGTTATCCACAATGCTCTTGTGATTCCGAGTCCAAGCCCTGTTTCCCAACGGAGATATCTATTCAGTCTTCCTTCCTGCCAGACCATTCCTAAAATATAAAAATTTTCCATTTGGAAATTCAATTGTGTATAAAATGGTTCTGAAGTTAAATTCGTGAGATGAAATGGATCGAAGTATCTGTATCCGCCTATCATTCCGATCTTAAAACTTTCGCTCAGTCTGGTCCTAGCTAAAAATTCTCCTTGGATACTTCCTCTTGTGTTTTCCTGTTTTGTTTGGCTGGCCACAAGTGGATTTAGGTTGGAACTAAAACCGTTTAAATTCTGATCGAATCTGTTCGGTCCTCTCATCCCAAAACCGAATCTGGCACCGAATTCCCAGGTATCGGAGACATCGGAAACCCTGTTTTCCGGCATTTCCTTCAGTTTCGGCGAGCTTGTGCTGGTTTCTTCCGCTCCTAAGGAAATCATTCCGAACAGAATTCCGGTAATTACGACTGAAGAGAGACTTACTCTTCTCATTTTGGGTCCGGACTGCGTTTCAAAAAGGAGTGGTTTTGGGACTGGATGCGTGAAAACTGTGTAGGAACCCGGCATGCTAGCAGAATTTTCCGGGCCTAGAATTGTAAAAGCCTTTATTTTAAGGAAAGATTGATTGGAATGCTGACTACTAAACTATTTCCGTTCTTGGATTTGGATCTTCTAAAACCGTATTTTTACTTTTTAGTTTTTATCGGTTTATATCTTACCTTCCGCTTAAAATTCCCCCAGGTCCGATTTCTATTTTTAGCGATCAAAATTTTTTCCGGCAATATGGACTACAAAGGTTCACGAGGACGTTTGGTTCATTCTCAGGCATTCTATGCAGGAACAGGTTCATCCTTACTTCCTGGGGCTATATTGGGGTCCGCCTTGGCATTGGTCTTGGCAGGTCCAGGGGTCCTCGTTTGGATCTGGCTTTCCAGTTTTCTGATCATGCCGCTACGTTTTGTTTCTTCCACATTGGCGATCCGATTCAGGATCAAGTTAGAAAGCGGAAGATATCTTTCAGGGCCGATGTATTTTATAGAAAAAGCGCTTAGAGCTAGATGGCTTGCGATCGCTTTTTCTTTAGCCTGTTTGTTAACGGTACTTTCCATGGGAAGTGCTATTCCGATTTTAGGGGCTTCTTTTTTAGCGCAGAATGGACTGGATATACAAGGGATGACCGTTCCGTTTTTGATCTCCATCGTGGTCGTATTCGTCGTGTTAGGTGGGATTAGAAGGATCGGAAGAGTTTCCGCTTACCTGGCTCCGATAGGACTCATTCTATTTTTCTTAAGTTATATCCTATTGTTCAAGGATCATTTAGGAAATTTTTATTTTTTCTTAGAATCCGTATTTAAAGAAGCGATGCAACCGTTCTCTTTATTATTAGGCGGAGGATTTTCTCTCGCAAGGATTTTTAGCACCGGGACTGGAATGTTCTTCTTATCGACTGAAACCGGGATCGGAAAAAGTGCGGGAGTGGCAGGAGTGGTTCGTACTGATTCCGCCGCAAAACAGGGGATCGTAAGTATGCTTGCCACCTTCTTCGAAGGTTTCGTGATCTCTACCCTTGTGATCTATGCGTTATTCTCCTTCGGGGTAAAAGATCTTGAGTCGGTAAAAAATTTCTTAACCGTATTGGTGAAAGGTCCTACGGATCCCTCAAGATTGGCATTGTTTGCGTCTTTTTTACTGTTTTCCATAGTCGCGATCTCCGGCTGGTTTTATACGGGAGAACAAAACGCTAGATATATCTTCGGAGAAAAATTCGCAAACGTATATAGGATCTTATTCATAGCGTCTTTACTCGGTTCCGCATACGCGTATGTTCAATATGGGGAAGAATTCCTATTACAAGTATTCGGAATAGGATATGGACTGGCGCTGATTACTGCGGTTCCGGTTCTCATTAGTTTGGTACTGTTAGCTAAGGTGGCCCAAGCGGAACTCAGAAAATTCCTGGAAGGCGGGGCGCATTACGAGATCTTTAAGGACTTTTATCTTCTTCTCCTATCTATTCTGCCGAAAAACCTGGTTTCATTACTCTTCGGGATCTTGGCTTCTTTACGATTGCCGAGGTTTATTATGATCCCGATTTTAAAGGCATTCGCAAAAGCGTATAAGATCAATTTGAACGAAGCCGAATTAGAGATACAAGAATACAATTCTCTAAATCAGTTTTTCACCAGAGCGTTAAAAGCCGGAGCAAGGATCATCGATTCTGCGGAGAATGCGCTTGTCTCTCCTGTGGACGCAAGGATCACCGGTTTCGGCGATATCAACGACCAGGTGATCTTACAGGCAAAGGGAGTGGACTATAACTTGAAGGAATTGATCGGAGGAGAAAAATATCTTTCCAAATTCCAAAACGGAAAATATATCACATTCTATCTTTCTCCTCAGGATTATCATAGGATCCATTCTCCCGCATACGGAAGAATATTAGGATATTATTATGAACCTGGAAAACTTTTCCCTGTGAACGAATTGGCGGTTTTTGGGATCAGAGGACTTTTTCCTAAAAACGAAAGATTGATCACATTCTTACAGACCGAATTCGGACTAGTTGCAGTGATCAAAGTGGGAGCTTCCAATGTGGGTCGTATCCGTGTGACTTACGATAAGAAGATCATCACGAATACCCTCATCCGAACAACAAAGGAAGAAGATTATAAAGACGTTTCCATCATGATTGAAAAAGGCGCCGAACTTGGAAGATTCGAAATGGGTTCCACCGTGATCCTGATCCTCGAAAGGGATACTTTCGATTTTGCGGACCTTCCTCTGAACGAAAAAGTGACTTACGGAACCACGATCGGAACTTTTAGAAAACAGGTCTTAAAACTTCCTAGATAATATGAGCCTCAGTCTAAAAGCAACCACACCCGAAACGATCGAATTCGACGAGAATATTCTAAAAATAGAATGGAAGGACGGAGTTATCTCCGAATTCCCTCTATTGGAACTTAGAAAAAGATGTCCATGCGTGGTTTGTAAGGGCGGCCACGGAGGGAAGATTGGAGCTACTACCGGCGGGATCAAAGAGGCCAAATTATTATCTTTTTCTAAAGTGGGAAGATATGCTGTCAACTTGGTCTGGGGAGATTATCATAATACCGGGATTTATAGCTTCGATTCTCTTCGACTGTATTGGCAGGGAGAACCTGGGGACCTGGGAATTCCATGAATCGGGTCCTTTTTATCCTTTTAATATTTTCCGTCTTTACTTCTCTTTCGACTTCGCCTGAGAACAAAAAAGAACCACATTCTCCCCTTAATCTGATTATTCCTTTCGATTGGTTCCCAATGGAACCGTTTGCAGGAGGGATATTTGCTGCAAAAAACTATAACGAATCTGCAAGTGTTCTAATCACTCGAAAGGAATTAATAGAGCCCGTCGATCAAGGCGCCTTAAATAAGGAATTACAGATGGGCATCATAGATTCCATCAAAAAAGGTAACGGTAGGATCTTGGAATTCGGAGAATCGGAAGTGGCGAGTCGTCCCGCGTTCCGAGTACATTATAAAGATAAAGGTAGCAATTTGCATATTTTACATATCACCTTATTTAAGGAAAATGTAATGTATGGCATTATGTTTTTTTGTATGGGCACGGATCCAGGCAAAAGATACGATGTTCAGAAAATGGTCAAAAAGGCCTATTTTAGAGTGGATGCCTAATTCCTAAATATTTCGCTCCGGCTCCCGATCAAACATTGTTTAGAAACATTCTGTATGCGGGATTGTCCGTTTCTTCCTCATAGGGATACCCTAAACTTTTTAATCTTTCCCTGAAACCTTCCCGATCGGGAGAAGGTACTTGAAATCCGACTAAAACCCTTCCGTAATCCGCTCCATGATTCCTGTAGTGGAATAATGTAATATTCCAGTTGCTTCCTACCGATTCCAAAAATTTAAGCAAGGCTCCCGGGCGTTCCGGAAACTCGCATCTAAGAATAATTTCATCTTTGAGCTCGGAAACTCTTCCGCCTACCATATAACGGATATGGATCTTTGCGGTCTCGTTCGCGCTGATGTCCAAGACCTCATACCCTAAGGATTCCAATTCGGAGATTACTTTTTCTTTTTCGGAATGGGAGTCTTTTAATTTTAAACCTACGAACACATGTGCCTGTTTCTCGGTGGCATATCTATAATTGAACTCTGTGATGATCTTGTTTCCCAAGGTTTGGACGAATTTTAGATAACTTCCGGGTTTTTCCGGTATTGTGACTCCTAGTAAAATTTCTCTGGCTTCTCCGATCTCCGCTCTTTCCGCCACATGTCTGAGCCTATCAAAATTCATATTGGCACCGCTATTGATCGCGATCAGTGCCCCTGTGCGATTTGTGTTTTGGTTGGCATAAAATTTTAATCCCGCTAAAGATAATGCGCCTGCCGGTTCTGCGATCACTCTCATATCCTCGAATATATCTTTAACTGCCGCACAGATCTCGTCCGTGTTCGCTACTAGTACGTCGTCCAAGAGTTCTTTACAAACTTTGAATGTTTCTTCTCCTGCTTGTCTGACTGCAACTCCATCGGCAAACAAACCGACTCGATCTAAGATCACTCGTTTACCGGCAGAGATCGCTTCTTTCATGGAAGCCGCGTCTGCCGGTTCCACCCCGATAACCTTGATTTCAGGTCTTAAAAATTTAATATAAGAGGCAACTCCGGCCGCTAAACCTCCTCCACCCACTGGGATAAAGACAGCTTCTATCGGACCCGGATACTGTTGTAAAATTTCCAAACCCACGGTACCTTGTCCTGCGATCACATCCGGATCGTCGTAAGGATGGATAAATTTTAGGCCCTTCTCACTTTCTAATTTTCTAGCATGAGAATATGCCTCGTCGAAAGTATCCCCGTGTAAAATGATCTCTGCTCCGAAATATTGTACCGCTTCTATTTTGATGGATGGAGTAGTGATCGGCATGACTATGATTGCCTTGATCCCTAATTTTTGAGCGGAAAGTGCAACGCCTTGTGCATGATTACCGGCGGATGCGCAGATCACTCCTGATCTTTTTTCCTGGGGAGAAAGTCTGGAAATTAGATTATATGCTCCTCTGATCTTAAAGGAGAATATCGGCTGGAGATCCTCTCTTTTTAAAAAAACCGAAGAGTTTAATCTTCTGCTCATTCGTATCATCGGGTCCAAGGGAGTATGGACCGCGAGATCGTAAACTCTTGCGTCTAAAATTTTGCGGATATAATCTATCACTAAAAAATCCCCAAGAGCAAAAACAGCTCTTAGGGATAGAATTTAACCTACTTGGATTTACTTCCAAAGATTTTTTGATCCAAAGAGAATCTTCCAGCTCCTACGGTCAAAAATACCAATGCAATCGTAAAAAAAACTCCTGCCAATTCGTAGGATCTCCCGCCTGTCAGGTTTATAAAAGAATCCCCTAAGATCACCGAATGGAAATATGCAGCTACGATCATTGTGCATACGATCCCGAAAGAAGCAAGCCTCGTCAGAAGTCCTATCACCCATGCTATCCCACCGCCGAATTCGGAGAGTGCGGCTAAAAATTGGAAAAAAGAGGGGACTGAAGAATCGGGTCCCATCCAATGCAGAGGATCTTGTATCTTTCCCCAACCGTGTAATATAAACGCGTAACCGCAGATAACCCTTGCTATTAAAATGGCTATATCCGCTTTAATATTCAAAGTCTCATTCTTAAAAATGTCGAAATTCATCCAATATGTCCTTTAAATTATAGTAATATTCTGAAGTATTAAGATTCTTGGATCCTGCGGAGAAGTTCCGCTAATTTATCCAAGGCCTCCTGCCAAAATCGGTTTATCTCCTTTTTTTCGTCCGGAACCGAAAACAAACTAGTAAAGAAGATCTTTTTTTTACGAAAAATATCATTCTTCGTTTCTTTAGTCCGGATATCTTCCGAATTCGGCGGTTTATGAAAATAGCGGGAGTAACCTCCCACTTTTTCGTCCATCTTAAACCCTATTTTTTTTCCTCTTTTGAAAAGGAAAAATGATGATCCAAAAATTCAGTATTTGCAACAGATCTGCTTTCATATTCTATTTCCTTAATATTTCTTTCGTTTGAACGAATGGCCGATCCGGATGGATTACTCGAAAATTGCCGTAAGTTTTTCCAGAGTTTGGGTCCAACCTTCTTCCATACCTTCCACTGCAGGGATCAGTTCCGGATCCACTTTGATCGGAAGTGCTCGCACTTGAAGTTCGGTTTTTGAACCCTTGTCTGCGAAAAGAATTGTTATCAAAATCTCAGCGGCAGGTTTTTTCCCGTCCATCTCGAATGCGATATAAGAGGAGAACACGATCTTTTCCAAAGGAACGATCTCTTTATAGGTCCCGTTCATCGGATTGATCCCACCTTCAGGATCTTTCATGTGGATCAGCATTTTTCCACCTGGACGAAGATCCAGTTGGCAAAGGGGAGCGGTAAATCCATGCGGGCCCCACCATTGTGATACCATATTCGGATCCGTCCAAGCCTTCCAGACCAGGTCTCTAGGAGCGTTGATAGTCCTAGTAAGTATCATTTCTTTAAATTCAGATTCTTTGGTCTCGCTCATTGGCTTCTCCTCCGCTTTTTAAAAAATTATTATATTCGAAAATACTTCGGGATCGGTCCGAAGTTCCTTATTTCTTTTCCAGGAATTCTCGTAGACGTCCGAGAGTTTGGCCAAGTCCATCCACCGCGTATTTGGAGATCTCTTTAGCTTCTTCTTCGCTTGGGAATATGGTTCTCATGGTAAGTTTCGTTTTGGAGCCCTCTTCCTCGAAAAGAACGATAACATGAAATTGTTTCGGGTTGGCATCGTCTCCATGGTCGTAAACCAGTTTTTCAGGTTTCACTACTTCGATATACTGGATATGGTTCGGATAATCCGTTCCATCCGGACCATGCATCATAAATCTCCAGATCCCTCCCGGTTTTACGTCCATTTCGTGGATGGTATTCGTAAAACCGTTCGGTCCCCACCATATCGCTACTTGTTTCGGGTCTGTCCAAGCTTCCCAAACCAATTCTCTTGGGGCGTCGAAAGTTTTAACCCCTATAATTTCTTTTCCAACCAGGGAAATTTCTACCTTCATTTTAGTATCCTTATTTATTATCAGTATCAAATCTCAAATTCTATCGTAAGTGTAATCTGTTACGGGTCTTAATGTTCTAAATCTTTGGAGCCATTATATTACTTTATTATAATATTATCCGGTTGATTTTTCCAATTCTGCCGGTTCTATAACCGCTTTGGCTTCTTTTTTGTCTTTTAGTAGGTAAAAGATCGTAAATGCCAAAACGATCGAGATCCCCACACTCAGTAATGAAACAAAATGTAAAGAGTCGGTAAATGCACCTCGAGCGGTACTCAGCAGTATCTGTTTACTCGGCTCCGGAAGTTCTTTTGCCACGGCTACCGCAGAAGCCAGAGTATTATGAGAACTTTCGAATTGTTGCGGAGTCAACCCCGGAAGATCAATGGAATTGATCCTGGACTTAAAGATGGCTACACCTATACTTCCAAGCACTGCGATTCCAAGAACGCCGCCGAATTCGGCTGCTGTTTCCGAAATAGAAGCGGCTGCACCCGCTCTTTCCGGAGGTGCTGAACTAACGATGATATCCGTTCCTAAGATCACAACTGCACAGATCCCGAGGGACATGATCAGAGATCCAAAAATGATCATCCAGATCCCGTTTTCCGAATGAATCTGAGTGTATAAAAACATTCCGATCGCAAGTAATAGTAAACCGCTTAACATTACGTATAAAGGACGCATATAACGAACTACGATAGGGATGGTAAGTGAACCGATCACGTTGCCCACAGCTCCAGGCAGTGTCCAAAGTCCAGCTTCCAAAGGAGAAAGTCCTAAAACCAATTGTAAATATTGGGATATGAACAAGAAGGTTCCCAATGCCACGAAGATGGTCATCGTATTTCCTGCGACCGCAGCGCTGAATGCGGGAAGTTTGAACAATTCAAGATCTATCATCGGATCGGCCAAAGTGGTTTGTCTTTTGATAAAAATCGCTCCGACTAAAAGTCCGGCAAGTATAGTAAGAATCTGGATCATTCCCCAGCCGTTCTCTGCGATCTGTTTCAAACCGTAAATGATTGAAAGTACCGATATCAGGGATAGAACGGCACTTGGCAGATCCATTTTGCCCGCATTCGGATCCTTGAATTCAGGAAGAAGTTTAGGCCCAACGATCAGAAGAAGTACCATAACCGGAACGCTCATCAAAAATACGGAACCCCACCAGAAATATTCCAGAAGGACTCCGCCTACAAGAGGACCGATCGCTCCACCGAGAGAGAAACTCATTCCCCAGATACCGATCGCAAAAGTCCTCTCTTCGGGATCCAAAAACATATTACGAATTAAAGATAGAGTAGAAGGAGCCAAAGTAGCCGCGGTAATCCCTAAGATCGCACGGGTTAGGATCAAAATTTCGGAACTAGGAGAGAATGCCGCTAACACGGATGCTACTCCGAACGCTGCCGCCCCATAAAGTAAAAGTTTACGTCGGCCGATCCTATCTCCCAGATTCCCCATGATCACAAGAAAACCCGCGACCAAAAAACCGTAGATATCCATGATCCATAATTGTTGAGAAGGAGTCGGGTTAAGATCCGCCGACAATTGAGGAGCCGCAAGATAAAGAACCGTTAAATCCATCGCATATAGTAGGCAGGGCAGTGCGATCACCGCTAAGCCAATCCACTCTTTTTTAGTGGCTTTGGAAGTGTTTTCAGTTTTTATTTCAGACATTCTGAACGTACCTTTTTATATAATTCTAATATAACACCGGGACAAATTCGGAAATAACGGCCTATTTTCCCGACTCTAGGTTTTTTCCTTGGAGTTGCTGGAGATATGCATCCAAACGATCCAAACTTTCTTCCCAAAAATGGCGGTAATGATCCAACCAACCGGAAGCTTCCTTTAGCCCCTCCGGTCGTATCTTGCAGGGTCTCCATTGGGCCTCTCTTCCCCTTTCAATCAGTCCGGCTTTTTCCAAAACCTTCAGGTGTTTGGAAATTCCGGGTAAGCTCATATTAAAAGGTTCCGCCAATTCCTTAACAGTTGCCTCTCCGGAGACCAAATAGAGAAGGATCTTCCTTCTAGTTGGATCTGCCAAAGCGGAGAAGGTATTGTTCAATCGATCGGATTCAGTGTCATATTTAACCATTTAGTTAATTTACCGTTTGGTAAAATACGGGACATCAGATCGCCAGTCAAGCCTAATCTACATAAAAATTCGAAAAAAACTGGTATAGGATGCCGGTCTGGGAAAGGTGGGGGTTGCGCACAGAGGCACGAAGATCACAGAGGCGCAAAGTCGCAGAGAGTAAGATTTTTTTGGGAAACGAATTGACTATCGGAAAAATTCGAGCTGGAATAGTGGTTAAGTTCCCCGGCCTTTTCCTACCGATTTTCTGAGCAAGAAAAAAAAGGGTCGACAAATTTCTTTTTATTATGTCTCCTAATCCAAAACTAAGAGAGAGTGCCCCAGATGGGTGAAGGATCCCTTTCCCAGGAAGAAATAGACGCCCTTTTAGCGGGTGCAAATGACACATTCGATCCAGGCAGCAGCATGGCTGCCGGAGGCGGGTCCAAGGAAGCTGCCGGTCTTTCTCCGGTAGATCGAGACCTTCTGTCCGATTTTCTTTCTCATTGTTTTATGACTGCGGGAAATACTTTAGCAGCCATTCTTTCCAAAACTTCCAATTTTATGAATCCTACCTCCGAGGCCAAATCCCGGAAGGATGTGGAAGCGGAACTCAAGTCCAACACGTTTTTATTATATTCTACCTATTCAGGAAATCTGAACGGAAGAGTTGTGCTTGCGATGGCCGCGGACAATGCGGCTCGTATTGCGAACATGATGATGGGTGGATTTGATTCGGGTGGTCTGGACGAAGGCCAACTCCAGACTCTCAGAGATAGTTTAACTCCCATCATGGGAGCGCTTCAATCGCAGATCGCTGCTAAAACCGGTGGTGGAGTGAACGGTTCTCCTGCAGAGACTCGACATGTAACTTCTCCTGCCGCATTAGTTCTGCCGGAAGGAGACCCTCTCGTTCGGACCTTCTTCAATTTAGCGATAGAAGGACTTCCTTCTTTTAGAATTCAGTTCATTCTTTCTTTATCTATGGCGAATGATATTCTCTCTCTTTCCAAAAGATCCGGAGGAGGGGGAGGCGATTATGCTTCCGGCGGCTACCAAGGCGGAATGGGCGGTGGCGGAGGAATTTCCCAAGTCGGAATGAAGGGAGTTTCTTTCCCGAATCTTGCGACTGCAAGCGGCGCCCAAGGCACTCCGAACCTGAACCTTCTCATGGACGTGCAGATGTCTGTGACTGTGGAACTCGGAAGGACCAAGATGTATATTAAAGATATCTTAGGTTTGGGGGAAGGTTCCATCATCGAGTTGGACAAGTTGGCAGGTGAGCCTGTGGATCTTTTGGTAAACGGTAAGTTGATCGCGAAGGGTGAGGTCGTGGTCATCGACGAAAACTTCGGTGTACGTGTAACGGATATCGTAAGTCCGGCCGATAGGATCAAGCCGGAGTCGGGAGGCGGATGAGCCGAATTTTTCAAACGATCCATTCGTTTTTTTCAGGATTCGGCTCCCTCGCTTTGGCGTTCGGAGTCTTTTGTATTTTATCGGGTATTGCCGGAGGATTATACTCTCAAGGTTCCGAAAGAGAACAAATGGACGAAGTTCTCAAAAAAGAATTAGGCACAGCTGATAAAAAGGCCTCCGAGTCTACGGCACCTTCTACTCCTAAACAAGAAGAGAAGAAGGAAACTGTCCCGGAGTCGACACCGAACCCCGTGGAAGAAAGATACAAACCTGTTTCGGATGGGCCGAGTCTTGCGGGAATACTTTTTAGGATCGTTCTAGTACTTGGAATTCTTTGTGGAGCAGCGTATTGGGTCTTGAGGACTCTCGCAAAATCCAGAGAAGGCTCCCTTCCCGTTCGAGGAGAAATGAATCTTCTCGGTAGTTTGAGCTTAGGCACGAACAAACAGTTACAGATCGTAGAAGTAACCGGGCAAATTTTCGTATTGGGTGTGGCAGATAACGGTATTAATCTAATCTCCGAAATTACGGATACGGAGACCAAGGCAAGACTGCAGAGAATGAGAGACGAATTTAAACCTCCGGAAGGCGGCTTTCTCGTCACAGCTCTGGAACAGTTAAAGGATTTGAATATTCGTCTGACCGGGAAGTCTGAGGAAGAGGAACAAACGCTTCGCCAAACTCCCGGAGAAAGAAAAGAGAAACAGAGAAAACTCAAAGAGAAGTTAGACGAAATTAAGAAGGAAAGGAATAATCTGGAAAACGGATTATTCGATTCGAATTAGGGGGAAAAGTGGGAGAGGGGTTCGCTACACTGGCAGGGAAAAAGTTTTCCGATAGTATGAGACATAATAGAGTTATGTGGAAGATACTTTCGGGCATTCTTCTTTTTGCCGTTTTGATCTTGGCAATCCCGGAGGAAACTTACGCGCAGGCAAATGCCCCTAGGATCCCGATCCCGAATTTGAATATCAATGTGAACGAAGCGAAAGGTCCGAGAGAGACAAGTCTTTCTCTCATGATCTTGTTCTTAGTCACAATTCTTTCCTTAGCACCTGCCATTGTGATGTCTCTGACTTCTTTCACCAAGATAGTGATCGTTTTGGATTTTGTGAGAAGGGCTCTTTCTATCCAGAACCTTCCGCCTAACCAGGTAATGGTGGGACTCGCGTTATTTATGACATTCTTTATCATGGCACCTACTTTGAATATTGTGTACGAGAAAGGTTTAAATCCGTACATGGAAGGTAAGATCGATACAAACGAATTTTTTGATAAGTCCATGGTCCCGCTTAGAGAATTTATGATGAGACAGATCGGGACAAGCGGCGCCAAGGACGTGGCCTTATTTTTAAAGATCGGAAAAGTGGAGAATGTAGAATCCTTCGACGATGTCCCGAATTACGTTCTCATCCCCGCATTCATGCTTTCGGAAATCAAGAAGGCGTTTTGGATCGGTATCATCATATTTATTCCGTTTATCGTAGTGGATCTTGTGGTTGCTTCCGCACTTCTTTCCATGGGTTTGAACATGCTTCCTCCCGTGATGGTAAGTTTGCCGTTTAAATTGATCTTATTCGTTCTTGTGGATGGTTGGAATTTAATCGTCTACGAGCTCGTAAGGAGCTATAAATGACGGAAGTAGATGCAATCACTCTGATCCGAGACGCGCTGTTTGTGACTCTCAAACTTTCTTCTCCCATTTTGCTGACTGCGATGGTAGTAGGACTTGTTATCGGAATTTTACAGACCACAACTTCCATCCAAGAGCCAACGATTGCTTTTGTTCCTAAGTTATTATCCATTTTTGCCGTAATCGTGATCTTTGCGGGATGGATGCTTCAGACGATGACGGATTATACCAGGGATCTTTTCCTGATGATAGAGAAGTTTTAGATTTTAAAAATGGAATACTTTGTAGGAAATTTCCAAGTTTTTCTTTTGATCCTGGCAAGGATCGTGGGGCTTCTATCCGTTGCTCCTGTGTTTTCCTTTGCCTCGATCAGCTTCCCGCAGAGGATGACTCTTGGATTTCTGATCTCCGTAATTTTATTTCCTGTGAGCGCTTCGTTTGTTCCTCCGATCCCGGGCAATATGGTTGATTACGGTTTAGTTGCCGTAGCGGAAACCTTGATCGGAGTCCTCATGGGATTTTTGGTCAGTTTGGTATTCTCTTCCTTCCAAATGGCTGGAGAATTTTTTAACGTCCAACTCGGTTTCGGTTACGCGGAGATATTGGACCCGATCTCGCAAACGAGTCTTCCTGTGATCAGTACTCTTAAAAATATGTTGGGTATGCTTCTATTTCTCTCTTTGGGAGCATACCGTTTTCTATTCGAAAGTCTGGTATATTCATTTGAGAAGGTGCAGGTTTTGAAACTTGTGCCTGAGATCCAAGACGGACTTTACAAGGCGATGGAAGAAGCGGTCGGTGCGATGTTCCTGGTCGCTTTCAAAATTTCTCTACCGATACTCGGAGTTTTATTTTTAGTTACTGTTTCCGAAGCATTGATGGGAAAGGCAGCTCCTCAGTTGAATATTCTACAACTGAGTTTTCCGATCAAGATCGCGATCGGACTAATCGTGATGATCCTGATCGTTCCATTCCTGATCACTCAGATGGACAATGCTTTCCAACTTTCCTTTGAGAAAATGAACCTGATGTTGAAGGGATGGCCGAACTGATGGTAGTCTTTTCGAAAAGTCTGTTGGAACTCCGACATCGGTCGTATGTCCGCATGTTGGAGTTCCTACAAGCGAAGTTGCGAAAATTAGGAATATTCTACTCTAATCCGATAGTGGAGTTCCTACACGTAACTCCACAAACACAGCCAAAACTCGCCGCTATCCCGTTTCGCATCGACCTACAATTATTCGCAGCGGAAGATGAGGGACGTACCCAACCGGCCAGCGAAAGAAGAAGAAGAGAAGAAAGAGAAAAGGGAAATGTTCCTAAAAGTCCCGAGGTTGCCTCTGCCATCGTTCTTCTCGCAGGGATCGTTCTCATGTATCTCATGGGGGAGTATTTTTTTATGAGATCTTATTATCTTTTAAGAAAATATTTCTTCGGAATACGTTCGGCGAATGTGGTCAGTTCCGAAACGGTGAGCGAACTTTTAAATAACGCACTTGTGGATATTACACAGCTACTTCTTCCTTTGATGGGGATCACAGTGGTTGCAGCAATTGTGGGTAACGTTGTCCAGACCGGGTTTTTATTCGCTCCTAGGGCTCTTGCATTAAATTTCGGGAGGATCCGCCCGAATTTCAAAAAGGTACTTCCGAACCGACAAACATTATTTGGACTCATCAAGTCCTTGGTCAAAGTTGTCGCAATCGCTTGGGTCTCTTATTTTGTCATCGAGAAGGACTTTTTCAAGATCTTGATGCTCGGGAATATGGGCCTCGAAGAATCCGTTGCATTAATCACTTATACGGCATTCAAAATTTTTATCGTAGTAGGGATACTGTTGCTCGCGATCAGCATCGGGGACTATTTCTTCCAAAAATACGAATATGAAGAAGCGCTTAAAATGACTCCTTCGGAATCCAAAAGAGAAATGAAGGAGCAGGACGGAGATCCTTCTTTGCAGGCCAGAAGAAGACAAATGGCCAGAGATCAGATCAAAAAAAGCAAGATGCTGGCGGAAGTTCCCAAAGCGGACGTTGTCATTACGAATCCCACTCACTTTGCGGTAGCATTGGAATATAAACCGAATAAACACAAGGCCCCTATCGTTATAGCGAAAGGAGTAGATGATTTCGCATTACGTATAATCCGTGTCGCAAAGGCGAACGATATCGCCACCGTGGAAGACCGCCCAATGGCAAGAACACTCTACGACGAGGTGGAGATCGGTCAGGAAGTCCCGGCTAAATTCTATACCGCACTCAGTGTGATCTTTACGAAACTCGAATCTTTTCGGAGAGCGTTCAGAAACGCTTCTTAGACCTAGGAGAATATTATGGATAAGAAATGGTATACACAATCCGACTTCATCCTGGGTGCGGGAGCCGTTGCAGTGGTTGGAATGCTCGTTGTTCCTTTGCCTGGATTTGTTTTGGATATTCTGATCTTATTCAGCTTGGCTTTGAGTCTACTCATCGTTTTGACTTCCTTGTCCATCAAGGAACCGTCCGAATTTTCGATTTTTCCTAGTTTATTATTGATCACGACTATCTATCGTCTGGCGCTGAACGTTTCCACAACTAGACAAATTTTGTCCAAGGGTCCCGCAATAAATAGTGCGATCATAGATGCGTTCGGTTCTTTCATCGTGGGAAGCGAATCCGGTTTAAGTAAGTATGTGGTCGGATTTATTATCTTCTTAATTTTAGTGATCGTTCAGGTATTAGTGATCACTAAAGGAGCGACCCGTATATCCGAAGTGGCAGCAAGGTTCACATTGGATGCATTGCCTGGTAAACAGATGGCAATCGACATGGAACTTTCCACTGGAAATATAAACGAGGCGGAAGCTCGTAAAAGAAGAAAGAAGATAGAACAAGAAGTGGATTTTTACGGTTCCATGGATGGAGCGAGTAAATTCGTGCAAGGTGATGTGCGAGCAGGACTTATCATCACCGCGATCAACCTGATCGGAGGTGTTGTCATCGGTGCAAGCATCCGCGGAGAATCTTTCATATCTGCGATCGAAACGTATGGAAAGTTCACCATCGGAGACGGACTTGTTTCCCAGATCCCTGCACTTCTCACTACTGTAGCTACGGGTATCATCGTCACCCGCTCCGGATCCGAATCGGATCTAGCGAAACAATTTAAGACACAACTATTTGCGAACTCCAAAGTATTATATGTTGTCGCGGTCTCTATGGGACTCGGCGCATTTATCCCCGGTTTACCTTTTATTCCGATGGTACTTCTTGCCGGCGGACTCGCTTACTTAGCATATTCTCTAGAAAAAACCGTGCAGGAACAACTCGAGGTTTTGGAGAAGAAGGAAAAAGAGGCTGTCGGGGATCGCAAACCTCGGGATTATTACGATGAACTTAGGATCGAGCCGATCGAGATCGAATTCGGTTATCATCTGGTGCCTTTAGTGGATGCTTCCCAGGGCGGGACATTGATGGACCAGATTTCCAACTTAAGAGGAAAGTTTGCACGTGAAAGCGGGATCGTCATTCCTCCTATTCGTATATTAGATAATTTGGAAATACCTCCGGATCAATTTACGATCAAGATCAACGGAGTGGAAGTCGGCTCCAGCACGATCCGTCCGGAAAAACTTATGGCTATGCCTTCTGCGGAAAGCCAGGACCTTTCTTCCATCGAAGGGGAATCTTTCTTGGAACCTGCCTACGGAAGGACTGCAAAATGGATCTCTGCTGATTCCAAAGGAGATGCGGAATCCAAAGGTTTTATCGTAGTGGATTCTTCTACTGTTATCATCACATACTTAAGAGAATTACTTGCGACTCATGCTTCCAGTTTGCTTGGAAGAGAAGAAGTCAAAAAACTTCTGGATCATTACAGAGCCCAATATCCGACGCTTATCCAAGAATTGGAAGCGGACAAACCAGGGAATTTGGGAATGTTACAGCAAGTTCTTCAAAATCTTCTCAGAGAAGGTTTGGGCATCCGCAATCTTGTCCCGATTTTGGAAACGGTCGCAAACAAGATGAGCAAGTATCCGAACCCTTATGTTCTTACGGAATTCGTAAGGCAGGCAATCTCCAATACGATCGTAAAAGATTATATGGTGGACGGAAAACTTCAGGTCATCGTGGTAGAAGGTCGTGTGCTCGACAGATTGAACAAATCTCTCGCGCAGGATCGTTTGGAAGGAAGGGATATTTTAGTCCTCCCTCCCGATTTCCAAAGAAGACTTTTGGAATCCGTGGCGGATATGAATCGCAGGGTCCAAGAAGGAAGAGGATTCCCGATCTATGTGGTGAACAGAGAAGTCAGAATGCCTTTCGCTTATTTTTTAGCGAAGGAATTTCCGCCTAGGAACTTTGCGGTACTCGCATTAGAAGAGGTTCATTCTTCCGTTCCTACCGTGATTGCCGGGGAACTTAAGGTGACACAAGCCCAGGCGGCGGAACCGGCGGAAGTGAGTTAAGAAAACGTAATATTTTAATCGAAAAAACAGGAGGATAGCATGGATTTCGCAAAGATTAGGGGCAAGGATCTACAGGATTGCCTAATGCAGATGAAGATGAAATACGGCCCGGAAGCCCATGTCATCGAGCATCGGATTTTGACCGAAGGTGGGGTATTCGGGACAGGACTCATGGCCCGGAAGGTCGTGGAGATCCAAGTCGGTATCCCGGAAAAGGCAAGTTCCAGAGAGAAAGTGGAGAAAAAACTCCAAGACCTAAAAGAACTATTAAAACAAAAGTCCACTCTGGGCTCCGAAAAAAGAAGAAGTCTGGAAGAATTACCGAGCTGGGAAGAAAGAACTTCTCGTCCGAGGACTTCTTCTTTGCCAAAAGAACTAATAGAAGTCACCTCCGAAGAAACCAGATCGGATGAGGATTTAGGTCTTTCTTTTTCCAAAGAGTTCGAGCCTAAAATCGGAAGGCCGATCCGTAAGGAGCAGGATTCCAATATCCTTAAAATGAGGGATAAGCTTGTTCGAGATGGAATGAGCGAGGCATACGCGGAAGAAATTATTTCCCAAGTGGAAGAGAGACTTTCTCCATTGGATCGTTCTCGTACGGTGGCAGTTCAGGAAAAAATTATAGAAGTACTGTCCGAAAGAGTGCAGGTTGAGCCGGATATTTTTAAAGGAACCAGAAGAGGACAGAGAAAAGTGGTCTTTTTTGTCGGACCTACAGGCAGCGGAAAGACGACAAGCATCGCAAAACTAGCCGCTAAGTACCATCTTCATATGGGAAAATCCGTGTCTTTATACACAACCGACAATTATAGGATCGCGGCGATCGAGCAACTGAAACGCTACGCGGATACCATGGAAATGCCTTTTTATGCGGTAAAAGATCTGAAACGTTTTCAGGAAACCTTGGCAAGAGATGGCTCCGAGTTGATCCTCATCGATACTGCGGGTTATAGCCATCGGAATGTGGACCAGTTGAGTAAAATGTACGGATACCTTTCGGCTTTCGGAGAAAGGGACAACGTTGAAAATATCCTTGTATTATCCGCCACATCTTCGTATCATCACACCCACTCCGTAATGAAAGCCTACGAACCCCTTGGATTCCGTAGAATTTTATTAACTAAACTGGACGAAGCGGAATTTTTGGGTGGATTTCTGGAACTAGCCGATACACTTAATAAGGGTTTTACCCATTTAAGTGTTGGTCAAGAAGTTCCCTTTGATATGATCCCAGCGGAAAAACACCAACTCGCTGAATGCGCAGTAAATCCGGAAAAAATAATCGAGATCCGTGGAGAAGTATTCTCCGCTTAGGGTTTCGGTAAAAACCTAAGTCCCAGAGAAAGAGGTTAGGATGGACCAAGCGACTCAGTTGCGGAAACTTACCGAGGGTAATACGAGTTTAAAACTCGTGTCTTCAACCAAACCTATGACTAAGATTATAGCGATCGCTTCCGGAAAGGGTGGGGTCGGTAAAAGTACTATCTCAGTTAATCTCGCCATCTCCATGGCTAAGGCGGGACAGAAGGTCCTAGTATTCGACGGAGACCTAGGACTTGCTAACGTGAATGTGATCTTAGGGATTATCCCTAAATACAATTTATATCACGTAGTCAAGGGACATAAAAGCCTAAAGGACATTATCATCCAAGCTCCGGAAGGGGTGGATATTATCGCAGGTGCAAGCGGCTATTCTCAACTTGCGAACCTAAATGATACCCAAAGAAATAATTTGATCAAAGGATTCGCAGATCTGGATTCTTATGATTATATGATCATAGATACGGGAGCAGGGATCAGCTCTAACGTGATCGGACTCACACTTCCTGCGGATGATGTGATCGTAGTTACTACACCTGAACCTACGGCGATCACAGACTCATACGGACTCATCAAAGCGATCGTTTCCCAAAGCAGAGACAAAAATCTTAAGATGGTGGTGAACCGTGTACGTTCCGCCATCGAAGGGAAGAAGGTTGCGGACCGTGTGATCGATATCTCCGGTCAGTTCCTGGAAGTGAGAGTTGAAAATTTAGGATTTATCTTCCAAGACGACGAGGTGGAAAAAAGTATCCGGGAACAAAAACCGTATATCATTCATTCGCCTAAGAGTAAAGCAGCAGCTTGTTTGAATCGTATCACATATTCTCTTCTGAACCAGGAAATGGATGGTGGAGATGATTCCGGGATCACCGGCTTCTTCAAAAAATTCTTCAATTTCGTGGACGTTCGAGAAAAACAACAGAGCGAGGAAGAGTGAACCTGCAAATCGGTTTTCTCGGTTTTTTCTCCTTTTTAGGACTCATCATAAGTCTGGTTTGTGGAATCATGGTCGGAAATTACTTCGGCCATATTGCCCTCGTTACATTTTTGTCCACGGTCGGAATGGCTGTTTTCGGATTTGGTGTATATTCCGTTTTAGCTTCCAAGGTCCCTGAATTTTTAGATCTACTCGGAAATTTCACCGGTGCATCTGCCGGCGGAGAAGAGGATGGGCTCGAAGGCGGAAATCGCCCTTCCTATTCGGAGCATGCGGATATGGATACTTCTACCGCTCATTTTGATTCTCCGACGAGTGCAGATGAGATCCGGGCCGCTGCAAGCGGAATCCCTCGTAAAAAAGCGGATAAATTCGGAGATCATATTATCGTAGAAAATATCGCGATCAAAAATGAGCCGAAGTTGATGGCAGAAGCGATCCGGACAATGCTCGCCAAAGACGACGGTAACCAGGAAAAATAGTAAAAATCTTTCCGACCGGGATCCTACCTCGGCCGGAATTCCTAGGGTACGATTTCCACCCACCGAGTATCAAATTCTCCGAATGTAGGATCTCTTACATCGAGTAAAATACCCGATTTCCGCACAGAAACCCAATGAGACAAAAAACTGCTTGATTTCCCTTTTTTGAGACAAAAAATGCTATTGCAAATCGGTTTGGTCCACGACACTCTTAAGCAGAGGACCACCCTATTCCGTTGTTATGTCCAAACTTTTCGAAAAATACAATAATACGGATGAAACCGAGCTTTGGAAGTCCTATAGAGACTCTAAAGACCAGAATATTCGCAGTTATCTTGTAGAAAAATACTCTCCTCTAGTCAAACATGTGGCCGGTCGTATTGCGATCGGTATGCCTCAAAACGTTGAGTTCGATGATCTTGTTTCGTACGGTGTATTTGGTCTTCTAGATGCGATCGAAAAATTCGATCCGGAAAGACAGATCAAATTTAAAACCTATGCGATGACCCGGATCCGAGGTTCTATCTTCGACGAACTTCGTTCCATCGACTGGATCCCTCGCTCCATTCGCCAAAAAGCGAAACAGTTGGAGCAAATTATCGGGATGCTCGAGAACAAAGAAGGCGCTCATGTTGAGGATGAAGCGATCGCAAAAGAAATGGGGATCTCCGTCGAGGAGTTCAACTCGCTTCTTACTAAGATCAGCGGTACCTCACTCGTCTCTTTAAATGATATTTGGTTCCTTGGCGATGAGAACGACGAGGTTTCTTTCATGGAGACGTTAGAATCTCCGATGAATATGAACCCGGACACCATCATCGAAAAAGAAGAGATCAAAAACGTGATCGTGGAAGCGATCAAAACCCTTCCGGACAAAGAAAAAAAAGTAATCGTTCTTTATTATTACGAGGATCTAACCTTAAAGGAGATCGGAGAAGTATTAGAAGTAACCGAATCCAGGATTTCCCAACTTCATACGAGAGCCGTGGCAAGACTTCGTAGTAAATTAGGAAAGGTGAAATCGGTTATTAGTAAAAAGTAATAAACTATACGCGCAAGAACCCACGTTTTTTATAAATGGAGGGAATGGGAAGTTTGGAATATGTATCGCTTCCTATGGGGCGCGATACACCCGTTCTCCGGGGAATCTGATTTTCAAAACACCCGGACCCGATTTGTAGGAGGACAAAGGTTCTTGAGTCTTACATCCTTTCTAAAAGACCAATCCAAAGAACTAGACAAGCTCGAAAATGAGCAGGTAGAAGTCATAGCTCCTACATTGGAAAAATGTCTTCAGCTAGCTGCCGCTCATCTAAAGAGAAAATCGCACGAAATCGACTATATAGTAATTAAACGCGGAAAGAAAAAATTTTTCGGCTCCGAGCCTTGGCATATTAGAGCATCCATCCTACCGGAAGATACTTTCTTAGACGAACTTTCGGAATTGGACAAAAAATTAACGGGTGGCTCAGGCAAGCTAGTCTCCAAAGATCTGAAAGAGTTCCTTCAGCCTAAGGACAGAGACGGAAGAGCAGTCGTTCAAATTTTCAGAAACGGAACATATCTCACAATTTATCCGCCTTCCGGTGATGGAAAAGCAATCGAACTTTCGGAAGTTTCTCGCAGACTTTCCGTTCGAGGAATAAACGAAGTAGACGACGGCCAGATCAAGAAGATCGTAAAAGAGGCCAAGGGTGAACCCATCTATATTTCCAATATGAAACCAAGGCAGGGTGCCGAGGCGAAAATGGTATTGGATATTGCTCCGGACAAGATGAAAGCCAAGATCACTTTCATTCCTCCAAAACCAGGCGGAAGAGATCTGGAAGTAAAAGATGTAGTCAATTATCTCAAGAACGCCGGGATCAAATACGGTGTAAAAGAAGAAGAGATCCAAAAAAGGTTGGAAGACGAATTCTATAACCAACCTTTCACCGCCGCCGAAGGAGATCCTCCTGTAAACGGAAAGAATGCACAGGTCATCTATCATGTTCGTATCAGTAAGAAGGTAGTCTTCCGGGAAGACGAATCCGGAAAAGTGGACTATAAAGACATGGACTTGATCGAGAACGTAGTCGTTGGACAACTTCTCGCGGAAAAAATTCCTGCGGAGAGAGGGAAATACGGCCGCACATTATTTAACGAACTTCTTCCCGCAAAAGACGGATTAGACACGGAACTCAAACAAGGAAAAGGAACCATCCTTTCCGAAGACAGGACCAAACTCACTGCGGAAGTGAACGGTCAGGTCGTTTATGCAAGCGGTAGACTCTCGGTGGAAACCGTGTATAGGGTCAACGGTGATGTAGGAATCAAGACAGGTAACGTTACTTTCTTAGGTTCTGTGATTATCACAGGAAACGTAGAAGACAATTACTCAGTTAAGGCAGCCGGAAATATAGAGATCTACGGCACGGTCCAGAAAGCAAATGTGGAAGCTGACGGAGATATAATCATTCGCCAAGGGGTTTCCGGAAGGGACGAGGCCCGTATTGAATCCACAGGTGGGAACGTAATCGCAAAGTTTATCCAGAACGCGACCGTTGTGACGGAAAAAGACGTGGTGGTCCAAGAGGGAATTCTTCACTGCTTTGTGAGCGCGGGTGGAAAAGTGATCTCAAATGGTAAGAGGGGACAGATTGTAGGAGGTACAATTCGCGCTTCCGATACGATCTCTGCAAAGGTCATAGGATCCTCCGCCAACCCACCTACGGAACTGATTGTAGGAACAGATCCTAAGGTATTAAAACAGATCTCCGAATACGAAGAAAAACTGGCTGAAAATCAGGACAAGTTCGAACAAATCTCTAAAAGTCTTAAGACGCTTAAGGCGAGAAAGGAGAACGACCCTGCTTCCTTCACCCAGGACCATGAGCAACAGTTGATTAAAACCAGTAAGGCCGCTGAAAAGCTGGAGATCCGGGTCAGAGAATACGAAAACGAGATCCAAAACCTTAAGACATATATAGAGGAACGGGCCGCAAACGGCAAGATCAGTGTCGAAAAGACCTTATATGGCGGGGTCACCATCAAGATTAAAAGTGCGGACTTCAAGACTCGTAACGAGATCAAACATAAGACCTTTGTGGAAGAAAACGGGGTGATCCGACAATTGCCGTTCCAAGATCCTGAACCGGATAAAAAAGACTGGAGAAAAAACAGATCTAGAGGAAAATAAAGGATATGAGGCTGAACGAACCTCTTTCCGGATACGGCGCGGCGAATGATCTCGTCCGAAGGGCTATGGTGGAGAACCCACATACTCTTTCCAATGTGATCGCTCAGAACGAAAAATCGATCCGTGAATATTCCATAGATAAAAAGTATGCGGTGCAGATGTACACCGAAACTTTCTCTTTATCTCCGGAATATAGGGAAAGACTTCGCAATTCATACACCCAAAGGATCGGAGAAATAGAAAAGGAAATCCGTTCTTTTAAAGGGCCAAAACCCGAGGGTGGTAAGGAGAGAATTTTCTCCTACGATAAGAGCGGTAGAAAAACCGAAATTCGGACACCTACTCGTTCTACAGTGGACTATATAGCGTAATAAAAACTCGCACCGGGTTTTCCCGAGGAATGTTGTTGGAAATCCTCGAAAAGGACGCTCGTGCGATGGAATTATTCACAGTCCTATTCTTAAACATTATTATAGCTGTAGGCTTGTACGTAGGTATATCCGCGCAAGTAACAAAGAGGATCCGTTCTCATATGATCCGTCGTATCAACGAAGAGATACGGACCTTGGTGGACGAGATCCAGACGGAAACGGAAAGCCAGATAGAACTTCTAAATTCCAAGATCCAAGCCTATAAAATATTGGTACAACGTTCCGATTCCTTGGAAGAAAAATACAGATCCATTCTCCAAAAATTGGAATCACTTCCGGAAAAAATACTTTCTACCGAAGGGCAAAAATTAGAAAAACAGAATATAATTCCCGAACCGATTTTGGAATTCGAGAGTGTCGAAGAAAAATTGGAAGCGGAAGAGCCTTCTATCCTTACTCACCAAGAAAAGGTCCAAAGCTCCGATGAGGAAAAATTTAAGAACGAGTATCTGACTCTAATTCGAGAAAAGCAAAAAGAATTAAAAGCCGCTCCGACCGAATCCTTGGAGAAAAGAAAACAAGAACTCGCTGCAAAAGCGGGAGAAGGAGTCGGAAGGCTCTATAAACAGAATCTGAGAGAAAATTATTCTCCGGAAAATCCTAAACCCTTCTTGGATCCGGAAAGAAAAAATCTGAAAAAAGAGCCATCTTCCGTTTCCGAAGTGGATTCAGGAACTTTGGGAATTCTGAAAACCTTCGGCAAGAAGATCAAGGACGTGATGGGTTGGAAAGATGCTCAGGAATTGATGTCCGAAATTTCTCCTACAAGGACTCCTCAACCTATGTACAACCCAAGTTCTACATTCGATATTTCTTTGGATGGAGATCCGTTCGAAGAGAATAAAATCGAATTTCCGGAAAATATTAGCGGAGGATCTTTAAAAGCGGAGCCGGAGTATACGCCCGAACTGGATCCTAAGAAAACGAGTTCTAAATCCAAAAGGACCGACAATAAAATTCCTGTGGAAGAGAATTTCGGAAAAATCCTGGAAAGGAAGATGACGGGTTACACTCCTCAAAAACCGGATTCCGTAAAAATTTCATCCGAAACTGCGCTAAAAGACCTGGGAGAAGGGGCGAGTAAAATAGAGAAGGTCGTTTTCCTCTTGAAAAAAGGATACTCCCATGAGGAAATCTCAGAAGCCTTGGATCTCGCCACCGGTGAGGTGGACATTATCGAAAGATTTAGGTTGGAGAGAAATAGGAGGACCTAATGTCCCAATTTAGCGTCTTGAACGTTGGTTTTGGAAATATAGTTATGGTTTCCAAGATCGTGGGTATCATTCATTCGGATTCAGCTTCCGCAAAAAGGATCCGAAACGAAGCCAAAAGTAATAACAGTTTGGTAGACGCGACTCAGGGAAAAAAGACCAGGTCCATCATAATCACGGACTCTAACCATCTGATCCTTTCCAACTTAAGAGTGGAAGCCCTCACAAGAAGGATAGAAAGCAGGGATAATTCCATCGCTGAAGAAGAGGAAGAAAAGGACTGAAATCTCCCAAGTTGATCGTTCTATCCTCCGTAGCAGGAGGAGGCAAATCCACACTCATCCAAATGATAAGGGCCAAACATCCGGATTTGGCTTTTTCAGTTTCCTGTACTACTCGGCCTCCACGTCCGGGTGACAAGGAAGGTGTAACGTATTTTTTTCTAACGAAGGAAGAATTCGAGTCCGGGATCGATCGGGGAGAATTTTTAGAATGGGCCAAGGTCCACGATAATTATTACGGAACTCCCGCCAAATTCGTAAACCTATGTATGTCTTCGGGCAAATCGGTCATTATGGATCTAGACGTGCAGGGAGCCGCACAGCTAAAACGAAAGCTTGGGGAAGAAGTGATCACAATCTTCATACTTCCGCCTAACGAAGAAGAATGGGAAAAAAGACTTCGCGGTAGAGGGACTGACTCCGAGGAAAGTATCCTGAAGAGGATCAAGAACGGAAAGGAAGAATTAGCTCATAAAGACGAATTCGATCATATCATTATAAACGATACACTGGAGCTCGCGTTGTCCCGTCTGGAAGAAATACTATTTTAGTAAATTTCGGACAAATCCCGGAAACCCGGATCAATTACTCCTGTCTTATTCGTTGACTAAGGATCGGATAAATATGAAATTCTTACCTTCTTCTATCTTCATTCTGCTACTAACCACTTTCAGCTTCCAATGTATGTTCCTGATCAAACCCAGGAAAGATTTCGAAAAAAGTAAGAACTTACTCGCTCCAGACTATTCTAAGTCGGAATTTTGGGCCGCACATCCCGACAAAAAAGATAATGCCGATCTTGTTCCAGAAAATTCAGGTTTAAAAGAAAACCAGTCTATCGCAGAGGCGGATACTTTTTATATCCATCCAACCACCTTGCTCCTACGACCCAAATACTGGAATGGAGATCTAAAGGATGAGAGTTTAAACGAAAGAACGGACAAACATCCAGTTCGGACCCAGGCAAGTGCGTTTAACGAATGTTGTAAAGTTTACGCTCCTCGGTATAGACAGGCTGCATTTTTTGTTTTTACAAAAGATGCTTCCGAAGGACAGGCCGCTTTGGATTTTGCCTACGAAGACGTGAAAAATTCCTTTTTGTATTATATGAAACACTGGAATCAAGGAAGACCCTTTATTATAGCTTCTCATAGCCAAGGCACAAGACATTCTATCCGTTTACTAAAGGAAGTGATATCTACTAATCCCGAATATAAGAAAAACTTGATTGTCTCTTATTCGATCGGATTTCCTTTTAAACAGGAAGAGACAGGTCTACCGGTGTGTTCCGGTCCGAAAGAAACGGGATGTGTGGTGGGGTGGAATTCCTATATTTGGGGATATTCGCCAGGCAGATTGTTGGACAGATATGGAAAAGATACCGTTTGTGTGAATCCGTTGAGTTGGAAGCAGGACGAGGAATATTCTCCGAAGTCCGAAAATTTAGGAAGTGTGAACAGAAGTTTTGATCAATTGATCCCTGGAACTGCAGATGCAAAATGTAATTCCGGAGTTTTATGGATACACGAGCCTGAGATTTCTCGGACGCCGAATTTAGGAAAGGACGGGAATCTACACACAGGAGATTTTCATTTTTTCTATTCGAATATTAGAAAAAACGCAAAAGAGAGATTGGAAGTTTTTTTAAAAAATCGAAACTCTAAGGGAGTCTCTGTTTGCTTCGTGCGAAATACTAGTTTGTGCAGTAAGTCTGTTCTATCACGATAGAAGGCATATCCGTTCTTTTGCCGTCCAGATCCAACTTCTTATTCTTTAGATAAAATCCGCAAACTTCCACATAGGAACCTACGGAGACTCGGTTCATTAAACTATAATCGTCTGAATCAAGGACAACGGGTTTTCCGGAAAAATGGACTACAAATCGGATAGAATTTCCTTTGTACAAAACATGGGTCACTGTTCCGGCAACTCGAACGGTTTCTCCTACAGCTTTGCCCGGATTATTGACCAGTTCTTCGCCGGAAACATATTTAGGTTTTACAGGAGCGGCTTTTTTACTCTTAGAGTAAACGGCTCCTGAAGATAGTACTAGTATAGAAAAAAAGAGGATGGTTTTCTTCTTCATAAAATTTTAAAGTTCTTCTGATTCGGAATTGGATTCGGGAGCCTTTATCACGTCGGATCTGGACAACCATTTATTCGTAATATTCGCCCTACGTTCCGCTGGGAATAAGGTGAGAAGGTAAGTAGTGATCGTTTGTCTACCGTCCTGTTCCGCATCCTTGTCCATTTGGATAAATACGTCTATGATGTCCTTGTCAGGCCAATTGGTCAACATCTGCACGGCATTGTCCGGAGGCATATTCGCTACCTTCTCTGCCATGACCTTAACCAATTTACCTCTACTATTTCGTTCGGATTCGGAGGACTTGAGCTCATTCTCCTTGGAAGTAAGACCTCGTTTCAGTTCCTCGATCTTTTCCAATTCCGCTTCGAGACGTTCTTTTTCTTTTTTAAGCTCTTCTTCTCTTTGAGAGATCTCGTCTCGGTCTTTGGCGAGTCTTTCCATTTCTTTACGGAATTCCAACTTCTCTAATTCGGAAGGAGATTCTGAATCGGGGTTAACTAAGCCGGGTTCAGTCCTTAAAAAAGGAAAAATTTCGGCAGCGTCTATGATCTGAAAATAATGAAACGCAAAAAATCCGATCAACACTAAGAAGAAGATCAGAAGTACTAAATATACTGCTCTTGCTTTATCGGTTAAACTTGCCACTTCTTATACCCGAATGTCCAGCCTGGATCCTGAAATTCTTTTTTCCAATTCCCCAGCCTTATTCTCTAAATGGGAAATCTTATCTTGGAGATTTGCCATGCTCCCGATTAAAGGATCGGAAGATTCTACCGTTTTACGTACTTCTAAAAAGGGGAGGTCACTTTTTATAACGCTCGTAAAGTTTTCTGAGTTCAGAAAGTCCCGCATCTTCTGTACCGGTGCGCTCGATACCTCCCGTATCATAGGTAAATACTTTCGGATCCCGTTTAGATCTATCATCCCCATAAATTTCCTCCCTAGTTTTCCTATAAAGATCTGCTAAAAACTGCTCTTCTGCCTGGATTTTTTCCGCCTTTCGATAGGTATGTAAATACTCCTTAAAGCGGCTTTCCTTGAGAAGTTCCAGTACCTTCTTCTCTTTTCTTGCCTCCGATACTTCCGTTCTTTTTTTCTCCACGGGTTCGTCGAAGGAACGGATCTCGGTTTCTAACTCCGTGTTCCGGGTCAGAAGTTGTCTCATATACGTTTGCAAATAGGAATACTCCCTAAGGTCCGTACTTCCTGAGAGTTCAGTAGAAGATAGGGAACGTATCCTTGATTCGTTGGAATCTATTTCGGATTTACGCTGGTTGACTTGGGCCACTAGTTCCGAAAGTTCTTTGAGTTTTTGATCCTCTTTGATCTTTTTTAGACGAAGCACCGGATCGAGTCTGAATTGGAATCTTTTCATTGATTAAAATTCCTCTTCTTCTCTTTCTTCTTTTAAGATATCCTTTAAGCCGCTGATTGTTTGGGGAAAAAGGCTTCTTTCCATAAGTTTTTGTTTGAGATAAGAATCGATCTTATCTTTTTTCCGGATGGCAAGATCCACTTTAGGATCCGAACCTCTTACATAAGCGTTCAATAAGATCAATTCTTCCACTGAGTTATAAGTGGAGATAAGTTCTCGGACCATTCCGGCTCGCATAAATTGGTCTTCTTCCACTATGAATTGCATTACCCGGGAGAGAGAAGCGGGGATGTCGATCGCAGGATAATGATTTCTTTCCGCTAATTTACGAGAAAGAACGATGTGACCGTCTATATAACCTCGGACAGCATCCGCGACGGGATCTTCCATTTCGTCCGTGTCCGTTAGGATCGTATAAAATCCTGTGATACTTCCTCCGGATTTGGAGGTACCGGAACGTTCAACAAGTTTTGCTAATTTAGTAAAAACGGATGAACTAAAACCTCTGGTGATAGGAGACTCATGGTTGGAAACCGAGATCTCCCTATTTGCATGGGCGAATCTCGTCAAGGAATCCATCATTAAATTTACATGAAGTCCTTGCTCTCTGAAATATTCCGCAACGGAAGTGGCGAGTAGGGCGCAGTTTACCTGTTCCATCTTAGGCGCGTCGGATGTGGCGGCAAATACGACAGACTTGGCAAGACCTTCTTTCCCGAGGTCTCTTTCCAAAAATTCGTTCACCTCTCTGCCTCGTTCTCCCACGAGTGCGATCACGTTAACATCGGCATTCGTAAATCTTGCGATCATACCGAGTAAGCTTGATTTTCCCACACCGGATCCGGAGAAAATCCCTAATCTTTGTCCTCTACCTACCGTTAAAATTCCATCTATGGCTCGAACACCTGTAAGAAGAATGTCCCGGATCACAGGTCGATCCAGAGGATTGATACTTTCTCCCTCCGGCGATTTTTCTTCGGAAGTTATGATGAGTCCTTTTTTGTCGATTGGACGTCCTACACCGTTTAGCACGCGGCCCAGGAGTTCTCTTCCCACGGGAACATTCAGGCTTCTCCCCGAAGAGAATACGAACGCATCCGGATACACACCTTCTACAGGACCCAAAGGCATGAGTGTATATACATGATTTTCGAAGCCTACGATCTCGCATTGCAGGTAACCTTCCGTTCCTGCTTTTTGGACTTCCATGATCTCTCCGATCTTGGAATCGGGAGGTCCTTCCGAATAGATTACGTTTCCGGAGACACGAACGACTCTTCCAGATTTGCGGATGGTTTCTGTGCGGTCCAAGATCAGGAAATACTTGGAGATGACGTCTACCTTTTCGTGGAACTTCTTCTCTATCATAATCTTGGCTCTTAGATACCGGATACTGTCCCTAGGATTTTACCCCGAGTCAAGTGATAATGAGAATATAACTGAATTATGTCACATCTGAATAAAGAGAGAAATCCGTCGAAGCTATTACAAAATCCCCTTCCAAAGTTCCCTTCAGCTATTGTCGGGTTTGAGTGCCTACAAAGAAAACCCCCCTGACCCGACCGCCTGGAACGGCGGCCGGGTAGGAGACTAAGTTTGGACGTGAATGGTGGATTAGATCGGCTCCGCATTTCGAATTGCTTCTTCGATTTCTTTGAGCTGTGTGGAGATCCTTGCATCGATGGCTCCAACGTCCGTCTCGATGATGACCCCACCTCTGTCGACGCGGGAGTCTTCGTAGATATTGACCTTGCGAAGAGATTCCATAAGTTTGATAAGTTCGTCTTTGTGAGCCGTGGTGATCTCCAGGTCCGCAAAGTTGACCCGGATATCCACACGGTCCCTGTCCTTGATCCGTTTCAGGGCTTCTCTAATATTATTGAGTACGATTTCTTTACGTTCAATGATCTCGTCTTTGATGATCTTACGAGCGATGATCAGGATCATCTCCACCATCTGTTTCTCGGATGCTTGGATAAGTTCCGCACGGATATCGATCGCTTTACCCACAATGGTCCCGAGACGGTCGATGAGGCGTCGGACTTCTCCTTGGCCTTTTCTGAAACCAACTTCTCGTCCTGCTTCAAATCCTTTTAAGTAGGCCTCATGTTCGATCTCCGCCGTTTTCATTTCGGCTTCTTTGATCATTCTTTCGGCTTCCATCTTGGCTCTTTCCAAGATCTGTTCCGCTTTGGCTTTGCCGGAATCCTCTTCGAGTTTGATCTTCTCTTTTGAATCCTGGATCATTTGGAAGGCTTTTTTACGACCTTCTTCCTCGATCTCCTCCGACTTGCGGCGGGAGTCCTCGAGCATGGTTTTGATATTTTCTTCCGTTTCTTCTTTATAACGGTTGAGCTCGGCCTCGATCTCTTCGATAGAAGGACCTTGGTATTGCTCGATTATATTTCCTTCTTGGTCGACTTCGAACTCTTCAGCGTCTTCGTCCCTATGGAATTTTTTATATTTATCCGGGATCTGCAGCTCTACTTGATCCTGCATATCCGCGATTTGGATAGGTTTGAAGACTAGTTTTGCCATATTAGTTCTTTCTCCGGAACTTGATTCTTCCTGATTCTACGGATTCCTTAAAAATTTCAAGTAGTCCGTTCTGGGCGGTTTCAATCTCTGCCAGGGAAACCGGTCCCATAGAATCTTCTTCCAATCGGATGGAGGAGGCGAGCGTTGGGTCCAACCTCTCCAGTAAGACCTGTTTCGTTTCCGGTTCGGTGCCTTTAAAAGCGGTCGCGGTCACGATCGGATGGATCTCGGACAAAAACTTGTTTAGGGCATCTCGGCTCAGATCCATCAGGTCTTCCATTCGGAAGAAATGCTTATTTATATTTTCGGCAAACGAATGGCTCTTTTCGCGTATCCGCGAGAATAATTTCTGGGAATCTTGGGGGTCCAATTTGCCCAAAAGTTCCGCGGCCCTCTTTCCGCCCTTGTCCCTGGTAGGAACTCCAGACTGGGGAGATTTCAGGACTTCCCGTTTGAAGCGTAAGAACCTTTCCAAGGAGTCCAAAAGCCCCGCAGAAGAAAGGTCCAAATTCCGGATGGCAAGTAGGATCTCCTCTTGGGTTTCTTCCGGGAATTCTTCCAATACTCTGGCAGAAGTATCCGGATCCGCATGGCAGAATACGAGCGCGATCCTGTCTGATGATTCTCCGGCTACAATTTTGGAAAGTTCTTCCTTGGTATAGGACTTAAGTTCCTCGGACCATTCCGGTTCGGCAACCAGATCTTCTTTTAAGATGGTTTCGAGTTCTTGGATCAAAGCCAGGGTGTCTCGATCGATCCCTTCTTTCGGTACGCTGGAGAGTCCTTCTAAGAAGGACCCTAAAAGTTCTCTTTCTTGTTTCGCTTCCAGTTTTCCGGACTTGTGAAAACTTTCTAAAAGTTTGGACGTATCCTGAGGGCCAAGATGACGAAACACTTCCGGGGGAAGATGCTCCCCCAAGATTCGGAGGAGCTGTCCCGCCCGGTTTCTTTTTCCGGACAGGATACTCATTAGGTTGCTTCCTCTTCAGAGAGCCAGGTGCGGAGAAGTTGGGCCACTTCTTCCGGTTTTTCCCTGGCCAGGTTGATCGCGTTTTCGAGAAGTTCTCTTCTGAGTTTTTCGTCCAGAGAGAGTTCGACTTCTGCGCTTCCGTCGTCCATGACTCGGAGAGCAGCTTCTCTCATCATCTGCTGCATTGCTGCGAGTTCTTCTTCGCGTAGTCTGCGGCGTCTTGCGATCTCTTTTTTGATCGCTCTGTAAATGAGGATGGTAAGTATTAGGAATAATACGATGACCAAAGAGGCGATGACCATTTGGCGGATCGCTTTCTGTTTTCTTAATTCTTCGTCTTCTGCAGCGAATTGAGCGCTTCGATCTTTTGCAATGCTGATTACGGAGATTTGGTCCCCTCTTGCTTTATCTATTCCTACGGCTGCCTCTAAGTTTTTACGAATAGTTCGAATATCGTCATCCGAAACAGGGATATATGTTCTGTCGTATCCTGTTCCTTCCGCATTTTCTTTTTTAGTCCATTGACCGTCCACAACTACGGAGAGGTTGACTTTTTCGATCTTCCAAGGTTGTTTTTGGACTTCGCTCACTCTTCTGTTGAATTCGAAGTTATTGATATTCTCCGTTTTCTTATAATCCGCTTTTTGGTAGTCGGTGTCTTTGTAGCCGGGAGGAAGATTCGGTTCCGTTCCTGCGGGTCCGTCCGGAGTAAAACCTCTTCCGGTGAATTGTTCGCTGGTTTCTTTTGAAGAAACTTTTAAACTGTAACCGTCCACGATCTTTAACTCGGAGTATGGAGTGTTCGGATCATCCGGTCTTTCGATCACCGGAGAGACTTGATTATCTTTATAAGATTCCTTGTCCCAATTTAACATGTACTCGAAGCGGGTGATGTCCACTCTGTCTTCTCCGCCTAAAAACCAACGAAGAGTGTTTCTTACGTCGATGAGTCTTTGTATCCTTTGTTCTTCTTGGATTCTTAATTTCTCTTGAACCACTCTGAGTTCTAATCTTTCTTTTTCCAGGTCTTCTTCGAAGTCGGAAATGATCTTGCCGTCCGCATCCGCAACTACTACGTTTTCCGGTTTGAGTTTAGGCACCGCTCTGGAAACCAAGTTTACGATACCTTTGACTTCTTTTTTGGAAATCCCTTCGACTCCCGGGATAAAATGTAAAATAACCGAGGCTTTTACCGGAGAAGCATTCGAATTGAATAGTTCATCTTCCGGGATTGCGATATTCACGAATGCTTTGTCAACAGGGCGAAGTGTCATCAAGGATTGTTCGATAGCTCCTTTGAGCGCTCGATACTTTTTGATGTCCTTATCGAACTGGGTCTCCGTGAATTTTTCCACGTTGAAGAGTTCCCATCCTTGCACCCCGGCAGGGATCAGGTTCTCTTGGGCAAGTTTTGTGATAATTTCTTGCCTTTGTTCCGGATCCACACTCACGATGCTCGTGTCTCCGGAGCTATACGAATAGCCCATCGAGTCCAATTTTTTGGTAACCTCTGCAAAATCCTTCGCAGTTAGGTTTTGGAAGAGTATAACTCTATTCTTTTGAGAGGAAACGGTTGTCAGAAGCCCTAAGGCAACGACCACAGTGATCGCTACTCCACCTAAAATCAGTTTCTTTGTAGTATCTAAAGAGTTGAAGAACTCCTTGATATTGTTCAGAATCTTCTGTAATTGCTCGGGCATTTTCCTTCACCACCGGACAAGATAGGGGACATAATAGATTTTCGGAAACAAAGTACAATCCCTTTTTAAAAAAACTTTAGAATTTTTTTATTTTCTCCGGATTTTTTATATTATCCCTTTTGGTAAGTGTCTCGACGCAAAAAAATAAACCTTGCCGTACGGAATTACTTGATATGTGTTTAGTGTCGATTCGCTGGCTTCCAAGTTTCTCTGTAAAATTGTCTAGGAAATAAAACATTTTGAACATGAAACTGGCCCGGGAACATTCAAATTTTATAAACCTCGAAGAAGCAAAGAAGTTGGAAGAGTATTTTAAAACTCTAATATCAGCGGAGAAGGTCTCAAAGATCCAAGAAGTCGCCTCTTTTCGAACAAAGTACTTAACAATTGTGTTGGAGGATATATTCCAACCTTATAATGCTAGCGCTCCGGTACGGACTTCCGAATGTTTAGGTTTAGCCGAGATCCATGTTGTGGAAAATAAAAACTCTTATAAACCGAATGAAGGTATTGCTTTAGGCGCACAAAAATGGATACAGATCCACAAATACCAAAAGCCGAATTTCGATAATACTAGACATTGTATAAGCGGTTTGAAAGAAAAAGGGTATCGAATCGTGGCAACCTCTCCTTATACTTTCGAAAATTCCTACGAACTAGATACCTTACCGTTAGATAAACCAAGCGCCATACTATTTGGATCGGAAGAGCATGGGTTATCTTCCTATGCCAGGGAAGAAGCGGACGTATTTCTAAAACTTCCCATGTACGGATTTACGGAAAGTTATAATATTTCGGTAACAGTAGCTATAGTACTTTCGCATCTTGTGTTCAGGTTAAGAAAGGAAGTCCCGAATTGGACCTTAACGGAGGAGGAGAAGGTGTATATCCGAAATTCGTATTATAAAAAATGTCTTCATAACGGAAATCTTGTCGAATCCGACCTATTACAAAGGATCAGATCGGAAGCAACAAGGGTCCAATAGATCACTTCAGCCAAAAAAGTAGGGTAGGATGGAACAATATACCAGCGTTTCTAAGTTTATTAAAAAGTTTTCACTCGTATTTGGAGGAATTTTCTTATTTCTATTTATATTCCGGCTCATTTACAGTTATGCGGTCGGTCCTGAAACGAATATTGTAAACCAAGAACAAGGTTCTTCTATCAATTTCGACTATGGGCGTAAAAACTACGCCTCCGAAAAGTTTTATGCTCCTCAGGACAAGACTACGATCTCTGCATCTTCTCAAAAATACGAGAAGGTGGCCGCGGTTTCTTCCAAAACTTCCGAGTTCGAGGAGAACGAAAAGAAAACACGCAAGATGGTAGAGGATGCCAAGGGTGTCATCCAATACGAACAAAGATCCGGACTTCCCGGCAAAAGAACATTGCAGTTGGGAATTGGAGTAAACCCGGACGAGTTCGATTCCATGGTTGAATCCATCCAGACAATCGGAGTTATAGATTCTATTTCCGTGAACAAGACGGACAAAACGAACGAATACAAGAACATCACCGCTACGCGGATCTCTTTAGAAAAATCTAAAGCAGGGCTTTTGGGTTTAAAGGGAAAGAACGGAAAGATAGAAGAATTGATCTCTTTGGAAAAAGAAATTTTAGAGATAGAGGGTAAGATCCAAGACCTAGGGGTGAAGTTAGGAGAATTCGATCAGGAGAATGAATTTTGCACGATCAAATTTACCTTAAAGGAAACAGGTGCCGTTTCCGGAGGATTTGTTACTTTATTGAAAAAATGTAAAATATCCTTAGAGTGGACCATCAAATACGGCCTATTATTCTCTTTCTTATATGCATTTGCAGCTGTAGGAGGATGGATCACTTGGTTTTTCGGAACGAAAATTTTAAATTACCTGAGATCTAAAGGAATTCTTTAAGTATATTTTTTCGCACGGAGTTCACGGAGAACACAGAGAGTTTGATGTAGGAACTCCAACAGGATCGGAATCGGATTTGATTTTCCGTGTAGGAGTTCCCAAAGGATCAAAATCTAACTTGATTCCGCGTGTTGGAGTTCCTACAAATAAATCTCCACGGCTCTGTGTGAAAATAGTCTCTGAGCCCTTTAAACTCAGTGACCTCTGTGTGCTCCGTGCGAAATAAACTTTAATTTAAGTTCGATTTCGAAAAGAAAAACTGCAGAAGTTTCCTCATTTGATTTGTAGGAACTCCAGCACCCAGATATTCTCCGTCCACCCAGATCTCGAAATGTAAATGGATGTTTTCGTCATTCCCTTTTGCTTCTCCCATGAGACCTGAATTGCCAACGTTGCCTATCTCTTCACCCGCTTTTACCTTTGCTCCGGGTTTGATCCCTCTTTTAATCGAGGAAAGATGATTGAAAGAGGTCATAACTCCGTTTCCATGATCGATCCAAACCTGTCTTCCTCCAAAATCTTTTTCCACATAAGTAACTCCGTTTTTCTGAGCTAACGTGGAATATTTTTGGAATTCCGAAAGTGTCATAGGAGAATAATCCAGATCCGCGCGTATGATGGTTCCATCTGCGGGAGAAACCAAAACATCATCGAAGGTCAAACGTCTAGGTGGACCGATCTTCTCCCGTTTATAATAAATGTCTAATCCTTTGTGGATCCCGTTCCTGTATTCTCTGGGCGCGCCTGGAAGTTGATAATCTTTTTCCGGAAGAAGTCCGTCCGGAACAGGGTATTGATATCCTGTGAATTTATTGGAAATCGAATTTAGGACGGTTCCATTCAGCAGGATCTTAAATTCTCCGATCACGATACTCTTTTCTTCCGTTTTAGGAAAATATAATCTAAGAATGGATGCATCGATCGGAGGAAGATTATGATGGTTCACTAAGTCCACTCTATCGTTCTTAAAAATAGTTTTCCAATTTTCCTGGTGAAGGACTTGGATCTCGTATTCTTCTGCTGCTCTTTTTCCCCGGAACATAGGCACTAAAATTTCTATTGCATTGATCAGTCTTTTGGAACCGAAATCTACGATGATCCATTCCGGTTTATTCCCACCGGAAGAATACCAATACGATTTTGGATTGGAATCGAATAGATTGAAAGCTCCATATTCTTCATCGTAAGAAGAAGACACGGAATAAGAAAAAGGAGCCACTGTCACTTTTCCGAAGTCCAAAAAATCCACTTCGGAACCCAGTGAGCCGTAAGACTTGGGAGCTGCGGATAGACCGAAAGAAAGAGCCGTAAATAAAAGACAGATTTTTCGGATCATATTAAGATAAAAAAGGTTCTCCCGGATTTGGTCCTTTACATTGTTTGACGAGGGACTTTGCCTCATCCAGCTTCCAAGAATCAAAATATCTTTTATCCTCCTGGCTTAGATCCGGACGAAGTGCGATCGGATTTCCGCTTTGATCCGCGTAAATCCCTCTTCTTCCGAAAAATCTACCCCCTGCTTCTTGCGGTTGCACTACCTTCTTCTTTTCTCCCCTCATTTGAAATGCAAGTTTTGCATTTTCTACATAGGATTTCAGTTCTGGAGGATCTACAGAGATTGTATGGTCAGGTCCGGGAAGTGTTTTGTCCAAGGTAAAATGTTTTTCTAAAACGCCTGCGCCTAACGACACTGCCAATGCGCCAGCGATACTTCCTGCAGTATGATCCGAAAAACCTAAAGGACCATTGAATATATTTTTATAATATTCTATAGTTTGCAAATTCGCTTTTTCTGGAGGGGTGGGGTAAAGAGAAACACAATGGAATAATACCAGATCCTTTACTTTTTCGGATTCCAAGAGTTCCAATGCTCTAATAACTTCGAAACCTTCCGCTGCGCCGCTAGATAAGAATAAAGGAAGTCCTGTGCTTGCACATTTTTGCAGAAGGTGTTTGTTTACGATATCTCCGCTCGCAATCTTAAGAGCTTTTACTCCTATATTTACTAAAAGGTCTACGCTTCCAGGATCTAAAGGTGTGGAGAAGAAGAAAAGGCCTTCTTCCTTTGCCGTTTTTTGGAATTCAGTGTGCAATTTTTCGGAAAGCTCGTAGGTTTGGAAAATATCCACGAGAACTTTCGCCTTAGGATTTTTAATATCTAAAAAGTTTTCGGTTCTGTAGGTTTGGAATTTTACCGCATCCGCACCCGCCTTTTTTGCAGCCTGGATGGTCTTCTTTCCTAATTCCGGATCTGCGTTATGATTCAATCCAATCTCGGCGATTATAAACGGGGAAGAATCCGGACCGATTTCCCATTTTTCTTCCAAACGAAAACTTTTTGAAAAAGACATTCTTTCTCCTGAAATGAGAGGTAATACCCTTAAGACTAAGATCGGAATACTTAGCCGGAAAGGGAAGGATGATTTCTCTCGGAATTCAGTCTAAGTAGCAAGGCAAGAAAATAAACATAGATCTGTTTGTTGGAGCTCCTACAAATTTTAGGACAGAAATCGATAGGAAAAAAATCCGATTTTGTGCGATGGGTTCGGGGTACCACCGACCGGCCCCCGCCCAGAAAGGGCGGGGAGATTTTCTACCAATATCCGATTCCCCAAACCTAAAAATTTATTTCTCCGGAAAGATCCGATTCGTATTTAAAAGTTCATAACTCAGATTTAAAAACGCCTTAGCTTTCCGCTCATATTCGTCGCAGGTTTCCTTGATAGAGGCGCACTTGGCCTTGCTCTCACTCCAAGGCATTGGATACGCTTCTCTTAGTTCCCCTTCCGTGGACCTATAAAGTGCATATTCATTCTCGATCCAACCTATTACGCTAGAAAATGCAAAATAAGAACCGCTCGTTTTGGGTTGCGGAGAATTCGAAAGCAGATCCCTACCGAAGGAGGAAAATTTTACTTTTTTGCCCACAAGCCCCAAAATGGTCGGAATCACGTCCAATTGAGAGGAAATTTTAGGATCTAATCCCGGTTTTATATATTTGGGAGAATAAATTAACAATGGAATATTACGATCTTCGAATGGATTTAGATCCCTATGATGTGTATGATCCGCAACGAATATGAAGATGGTATTTTGGAAGTAAGGGGACTTTTCCGCCTTCTCCATAAATCTGCCGATGGACTCGTCCGAATAGGAATAGGTATTAAAATAGTCGGAATCTTTCATCGTTTCCGGATAACGATGTCTCGATGTCTCAGGAACCTGATATGGATAATGTGTGGTAAGCGTGAGACTGACCGCAACAAACGGTGGTTTCGCGTTTGAGATCGTCGTATGCAATTCTTCTAATACGTCGCCGTCATAAAATCCCCAGGCTCCCGATCTATATTTCCCTGTTTTTTCGATTTCTTCTTTTCCGATGATCGTGTCGAAACCCCAATGAGGAAAAAGAAAACTCATATTATCAAATCCTACATCTCCTCCATGCACAAAGTAGGTGGAATAGCCGACCGTTTTTAATAAAGACCCAAGGCCGCCGAAATTTCCTAAAACCTGATGAGTCCTCACCACTGTGATACCGGGACGATCCGGAATGCCTGTGAGTACTGACATTAGGCCGTTTACGGTTCTTCCTCCTGTGGCAAAAAAATTAGGAAAGTATCTGCCTTTTTGCGATAGGGAGTTAAAATAAGGAGCAAGTTCTTTTCCGCCAACGATCCCATCACCGTTCGGCTTAAGGAATTTTCCTGTCCAACTTTCCAGAAGAATGAGAACTATATTCGGGGGAGTTTCCTTTCTGGTTTCCGAAGTTTCTCTTAGAAGCGGATATTCGGGATCTATAAACTTTGCACCCGCGTAATCGATCTCTTTTCGTACGATTCGAATCGATTCTTCTTTAGACATTTGTAATTCGGGCAGAATGGACTTGGACTTAAGGTCCATAATGGTTGTGAATACTCCGTTTAACGGAAGTTGGTTTAAAAAAGGATTTTCCGAATGAATAGCTTCCGTGGATCTTAACGGTCGGGGTTGGACACCTCCTCGGAACAAAAGTAAAACTAGGATGATAGAGATCGGGATCTGTGCTAATTCCCCGTATTTATTTTCCGGAGAATATTGATATCCATTGTATTTTACAAAAAGATAAATTAGTGCGGGAAGTCCCGTAAATATTCCGAGCAATCCCAGGACCACTTTTAAGGTGTCGTTTTTGATCCCGGCTTCTATCAGTATAAGTAGGTCTTTTCCTAAAAATACGAATCCTTCATAACCTAGATGTTTGTCAGCCTCTCCGAAATAGATCGTATCTCCGATCAGATGTCCGGTCATCCATAAGAATAATGGAATCGGAAGAATTCCCCATACATATCTATAGTACTTCCAGCGATTCGGATAATGAAAGGAAGATAAGATCCAGGAGATCCCGATTACGATGGAGATCACACATAGATCAAAGCGAATCCCGATCAAAAAGGAGTTGATTACTTCGCTGATCGAGGAATTTCCCAGTTTAGGGAAGTAGATAAAGAGTAATACGAATCTAAAAGCGGTTAAAAGGATCAGAAAACAAAAAGAGTAGAATAGAATTATCCTAAGGTTTGCAGGTAGCCTTTTTATCATTCTTAATTCCAGCCTAAAAATTTAGAAAAATGGAAAACTAAAAAAGAGGAACTATATGCAAGAATCGTCATGTAAGTGAACATGAAGAACGGCCAGAAAAGGGAGTTTGTCTCTTTTTTCACAACGGCAAGAGTGGACATACATTGGCAGGCAAATGCGAAAAATATAAGTAAGCTGAGTGCGCTTGCGATCGTCCAGACCGGTTTTCCGGTTTCCGGATCCTTGTCTTTTCTGAGAGCGGATCGTAGATTTTCATCTTCGGAATCTTCTCCTTGGACACCGTATACGATCGATAATGTGGATACCATTACTTCTCTCGCTGCAAACGAAGTGATGATCCCAAGTCCCATTTTCCATCCGAAACCGATCGGTTCTAAGACGGGCTCCATCATTTTTCCCATTCTACCTGCGTAGGATTCGGAAATTTGTAAGGACTTCGCTTGGGTCGGGTTTAAATTTTCGGTTTTGGAAACTTCTACCCTTGGATAATTTGCTAAGAACCAAAGTATAATGGAGATAAATAGGATTACTTTTCCGGCATTTTCAAGGAAGGCTCTGATCTTCTTATAAACCGTAAAAAATAGACTTTTGAGAGAAGGCCATTGGTATCTCGGAAGTTCCATTAAAAAATAAGCAGGTTCCGATCTGAAAAAAGTTTTTTTGAATAGGAAAGCGGCTCCCATGGAGGCGAACATTCCTAATAGGAAAAGACCGAATAACGCTAGAACTTTAGGGGAGAAGATCCCGAAAATCGGCTCTGCGGAAAATACAGTACCTATCACTAAAATATAAACCGGATATCGGGCGGAACAAGTGATCAAAGGAGATACTAGGATTGTCGTAAGTCTGTCCGCTTTGTTTTCGATTGTTCGGGTACCCATAATTGCAGGTACTGCGCATGCCGCACTGGAAAGTAATGGGATAAAAGATTTACCGGAAAGCCCGAATTTTCCCATGAACCTGTCCATTAAGAAGGAAGCTCTCGCGATATATCCGCTTTCTTCCATGATCCCTATAAATAAGAATAACAAACTGATCTGTGGAACGAATACCAAAACAGCTCCGACTCCACCTATCATTCCTTCTTGGATGAGGGAACGCACCGGTCCGTCCGGTAAATAATTCCCGGTCCAATCGGCAAGATCGCTAATTCTTGCTTCTATCCAATCCATGGGCACTTCCGACCAGGTGAATAAGAACTGAAATACCAAGGCCATAATCCCTAAAAAGACGATAATTCCCCAAATAGGGTGGAGAAGTATTTTATCCGCAAATCCAAGTATACCTTTTTCGGTTATCTCGGAGCCGGAGACCGCCTTGGATAAAAGTTTTTTGATCCAGATGGATCTTTGGACTAGTTCTTCTCCATAAGAGAATTCTAATTTAGACTTTTGCCATTCGGAACGAATGAATTTTTTGGTTTTTTCCGGGAAAAAATTAGAAGAAGGAAGTCCAGTTTGTAGGATCTCTCCGCTAAATTCTTTAAAACTATTCTCTAATACGAATCGGACCGAATCGGGATCGTCAACGGAAAGTTTGGATAGTACGGACTCTATCAGTGCGGTCCTTTTTTTGTCCCAGGAAAAATCCGGATTTGGGATCTTATAAGAAGAAACGTCCATCAAAACTTTTTCAAAAACTTCTACACCTTCTCCCGATCTTGGATTTACGAAATAAAAAGAAACTCCAAAGGCCTTGGATAAAACTTTTAGATCTAAATGAACTCCCTTCTTTTCCAAGGTATCGTTCATTGTGACTGCGACGATCATTGGGATCTTGAGAGAAGATACCTGTAATAAAAATTGGAGCCCTCTTTCTATCGCAACCGCATCCAATACAAAAATGAGTTTGTCTTCAGCTCCTCTGGAAAGTAGAATGCGGGTTGTTACCTGTTTGTCTTCCGATTCTCCGCCTAAACTATAAGCACCGGGAAGATCCACAATATGGACCGTTGTATATTCCGTATGGATACTTCCTTCCGCTTTTTCAACGGTTACGCCATGGTAGTTCCCCGTTTTTTGTCTAAGTCCGGTTAGTCTATTGAATAATGTGGATTTGCCGCAGTTCGGATTACCTGTAAGTAAAACCCGGAACTTCTCCGTTTTGTGTTCCAAAGCCTGTATTTCAGTATTTAATAATTTCATAAACTAATTCAATTCAAGAAGGTCCGCTTCCATTTTTCGAATGGCCAATCGGACAAGTCCCAATTTTACGATCATCTTGTCCTGGTCCTGGAATTTTCGGACCACGGTGATCTTTGTCCCCGGAAGAAACCCCATATCTAAAAGATTTCGGATTAGTCCCGTTTTTCCGTATTCGTTTTTGATTCCGGTGATCTTGCCGGATTCTCCCTCTTCTAATTCGAAAAGTTTGGATTTCATTTGATAAATTTTTCCCTATCCCGGATCAGATCCAGTTCCGGCGCGAAAGATTTGATATATCTGTCAAAATATAAGATTTGTTTGATCAAAAGTCCGAATTCTTTAGGGATCTTTAATCCGTTACGATCGGAGATATCCCTGAACTCGAAAAGGATAGCGTTCATCTTTTTTTCGTCGAAGGCGTCCAATTCCCCCATTTGAATATCTAAGACCATTTTACTCATCTGATCGAAAACCGTTTCCAGGTCCTTGGCTAATTTTTTCTCGTCTATCCCTTGGGCAGTCCCATCCATACGAACTAAACCGTTTGCGATCCGATCCGTTCTATTCAATGCAAGTCCTTCCAAAAAGATCATTAGGCCTTCCCAAACTTTGGAGGAGATCCTTCCTACGATCCCGAAATCGATAAAACCTACCGTTCCATCCCTAAGGATCATTAGGTTTCCTGCATGTACATCTGCATGAAAAAATCCCGATCTTGAAAGTGTGGAAAACCAAATCTCCAAAGCATCCGAAAGCGTTTTAGAAGGATCCTTACTGAACTTGCGCAGAGAGGTTTCGTCGGTGATAGGAGCTCCATAAAATTTTTCCATGACCAAAACTTTTTTGGTGCTGAGTTCTTTATAAATTTTAGGGACTCTTGCTCTGGTCTCTCCGTTGGAGAGAAGGTATCTTTCGAATTCTTCGCAATTGTTTGCTTCTTTTATAAAATCTATCTCTTCTAAGATCGAGGATTGGAACATTCCTACCATTTCGGAAAGTCCCGATTTATTCAGGCCGGGTACAAAAATTTCGAATAGTTTGGATGCTAAGAATAGTAGGTTAAGATCCGCTCCTAACGCACTTTCTATATCCGGCCTTTGCACTTTTACTACTACGTCCAAGCCGTCCTTGGTCACTGCGGAATGGACTTGCGCAATGGAGGCGGATGCCATCGGTACGGGATCTATACTTTGGAATAAGTTTTGAAAATCTCTACCCAGTTCTTTTTTTAATACTTTCCGGACATCTGAAAACGGAAGTGGTCGTACGGAATCCAAACATTTTTGCATCTCCGTTACGATCTCTTCGGGAAAAAGAGAAGGGGCCGATGCGATAAATTGGCCCAATTTAATATACGTTGCGCCTAATTCCTCAAACGCTTCTCTCAATCGGACCGGAATATTACGGGATCCACTTCCTCCAGTGGCCAAATCCTTTAAAAGTAGGATGGTTTTAGTGGAAAAAACATAACTGCTGGTCACTATACGACTAGCGCTGTTTACCCCTTGCAGAAGTTGGTCTAGGAATCCTGGCATTTCAGCTCCAGATTAAGATAACTTGAAAGAAGCACAATCCAAATCAAGGAGAAAGGAACCTCCATTTGGGATAAAGGAACCCGAAGAAGGGTACTCGGGTCTATTTTGTATGTTCAGCCGAGAAAACCGTATTTTGGTTTACGGGAGCGGCGAGAATTAGAGTATGGCTCTCGAACGATAATTTCGGTCAGTGGTATGAGTGGCGAATCGGTTTTATTGCAAGAATTAGAAAAACTCGAACTGAACGACCTAAAGAAGACCGCCTCTCTCTGGAACATTCCCAAGCTCCCGTTCAAAGAAAAGAATAAGAACGTTAAGTTTCTTTTCGATAGTTTTCTCGACGAGTTTTACCTCAAAGGTGTACTGGAAAAACTCACAGTACTCCAAGTTAATATCTATACCTCTATCTTAAAAAATAAGAATGTCCTCACTCTGGGAGAGATCTCCCGAAAAGTAAACATTCCGCCAATCAATGTAGAGATGGAACTAAACCTTCTCCGCAAATACCAACTCGTATACCAAAGAAAAAACAGAGAAAGACTTACCAATAATCTGGATAAGTATCATGCGTATGACGAGCTGGCTGCTCTAGTTTCTTTAGATCAAAATCTCAAAGGGGACAAATACAAAGTCTCCGTCGAAAAACTTCTAGATCGCAAGAAATTGACCGACATTTCCAATGAATGGAAAAAGGCCGTCAAGGCCCCTGCAAAAATAGATAGTATTCGTAAGTTTATCACTCATGCGACTTCCGACGAGGCGTATGAGGCGGCTATCCAATCCTTATCGGAATTGGAAAGAGATACCGTCGTCAGGATCTATTTAAGCGGTGGTGCAGCTGACGCGGACGATATCAGAAGTTTTATCGTGATGAGCAGGGGCAAATACGAGACTATTATTCCTTCATTAGTCGAAAAGGGAATGATCGCCGATGTTTGTTTCGTAGAGGAGAAGTTCGTTAGGATCTTCGCTCTTCCGGAAGAACTTCTTAAACATATCCAGAACAATCCGATCCTTCCTTCCGTTAAAAAAGGAACTCGCCAGAGACAGGAAAAACTCGCCACCAACGAGTTGGACTTCTTCTTAAATACGAAAAAATTACTTTCATATATCAGCAGAAAGGGCTTGGTTCTTGCAAAATCCGGCAAGGTTAAACAGGCGGATCATAAAAGAACAGAGCAGGAATTATTAAATCCGGACATCAGTATTTTCCCAGAAAAAAGCCAGATCTATCAGATGGAACTGATCCTTCCGATCCTGAAACTTTTGAACCTGGCGGATATCAAAGGGGAGAATATCATTCTGAGAGGGGATCTGGACGGTTTCCTCAGCAAGGATATTTTCGAGATCATGAAACTCGTCATCCATGAGGTGAACGAGGCCAGAATGAAACGGGTGAATCCTCCGGAAGTTTTCCAACCGACGGAAATGCCTTTTTACGATAAAATGATCTTGGACAAATGTGTAAATCTGATCATCAAGTCCAAACGTATCCATCTTTCCGTTATTTTCTCGAATATTATCAGGGAACATCTGATCTTTAGCCCTGGCTTCCGCACGAAAAATTTCCAGACGGATCTAGCGGATCTTCGTAAGGAGATCATGAGTGCGATCTTCTATCTGCATTTATTCGGATTATTAGAAGTAGAATATCCGAGCCGTTTCCTGACTCTTTCCAAGCTGGGAGAATATTTCTTCCAAACGGGAGAGTTGGCAGGAGTTACGGAGAAGGGTGGAATTACGATTAACCCGGACTTCTCCGTGATCGCGTTCCCGGAAAAAGTTTCCATATACGGAATTCATCTTTTAAAAGCTTTCACAGAACTCAAAGACTACGATAGGGTGTATACTTTTGTTCTGACCAAAGAAGCCTATCAATTAGGAATTCTTTTGGGATACAAAACGAACGAGTTTGTGGATTTCTTAAAAGCATCTAGCAAAGCGGAACTTGCCCAAAACCTTCTATTCTTATTGGAAGACTGGGGTGGGAACCTGCCTGTGGTGGAAGTCGCGGAAGATTGTGTCCTTGTACGCACGAAAGACCAGAATGTAATGGAACTTCTACTTGGACAGATCAAAGGCAAAAAAATCGTTTTGGACGAGATTGGACCAACCGCAGTGCTTGTGGACAAAACTCGTGTCCAAGACGTAATCACAGTCGCTGAAAAACTGAATCTGATCATCAATTTAACTAGATAGTTTTTTATTTCACACAGAGGGCACGGAGTTCACTGAGGTGAGTTTCGTTGTTTGGAGATCTTTTGTTTTTGTCTCCGTGATCTCTGTGTTCTCCGTGCGAAACACCGAAATCGGAAAGTTTTTCAATCCGGGGTGACTTTGATCTTGGTTTTGAATTCCCATTTGCGGAAGGGAGCTAAAGCTTGTAGCCTTTCTTCACTCACGAAAAAAAGACCTTCCCCGAATTTAACCAATCCACCCTTATAATGGGCGTATTTGGTTTTGTGATCGATCAGACCTATTTCTTTTACCTTATTCCAATCATCACAAGTTTTCAGGGTGGGCACTCTCCGGAGATACAATTCCTTGATTGAACCGTCCCTTACAGAGTCCCTTAAGATCTTTTCCCATTCCATATATAGCGCAAATTAGAATAAATTCTCTAAAATGCAACTAAGTTTCGAAATCTTCTTTTTCTCCCGAAATTCCGGGGTGTGACTTTCAAAAATGAAAATACTCTGCTTGGTTTTTCAGATCCTCGGATAAATGGGCAAGTCCCACGGAACCGGAACTCAATTCTTCCGTGGAAGATGCGTTAGATTGGGTCAGGTCATTGATACTAGAGATCGTTTTTGATATTTCTTCGATCGCCAATTTTTGCTCCTGTATCGCAGTTTGGATACCTTCCGATCTTTCCTTCACTTCCTGGCCTTTTTTGTTCACGATCCGATTTCGGACCAATTGTTCTCCCATTACGGAAGATACTTCGTTCATTCGGATATAGATTGTCTCTATCCTCTGAATAATCCCCCCGATCACGCTTACCGTATCTCGGATATTGCTTACTCCGATCCCTATCTCGGTTTCGTTCGCTTGGATGATACTTTCAATCTCCTTCATACTTTCCGAAGTTTTATCCGCGAGTTTGGAAATTTCATCTGCGACCACCGCGAATCCTTTTCCTGCGGCGCCTGCTCTAGCCGCTTCGATGGCTGCATTCAAGGCGAGAAGGTGGATCTGTTCCGAAATGGTTGTGATGATCTCTATCACACCTGTGATCTGGTCCGAACTCTGGGAAATTTTTCGGATACTTTGATCGGTGAGTTCCAAAGATTTTCCGCCTTTTCTTGCCTCGTCGGTGATCTCTTTTACATGAGAAAGAGTATTATCCAGATTTTCGGAAGTGTTTTGGATGGAAGAAGAAAATTCCTCCATCTCGGAATCCAAAGAATTCAAAAGACTGACTTGCTCTTTTGTTCTGTAAGAGATCGCATCCATTCCGGCGGAGATCTCCTCGATAGAAGCGGAAATTTCCTCCGAGGCTGCCGCTTGGTTTTGTGCATTATCCGAGATGGTCTTTAATGTATTCGACATTTCCTCGGAAGAATTTGCCAGACTATGAGAAGCATCGAAAATTTTCTGAAGTACCGCTTTAACTTTACGATTGAACTCGTTGATACTAATCGCCATCTCTCCGATCTCGTCCCGGGAGAGAACATTGAGTTTATGGGTCAGATCTCCTTCCGACATTTTTTCGATCAGGTTTTTGCTATCTCTTAAAGGTTTTAAACTTTTGGAAAGAATGAAGTAGATGATAAATCCGATTACAAACAATCCGCTAAAGGAAATCGCCAACATATAGAAGATAGTCGAGATCGCTTCTTTGGAAACCTCTTCATTTACGATGGTTACGAAAGATCTAAATCCGTACTTTTTGTTCGTATGTACCACCATGGATTTATAAGCGCCGTCCATGACATACTTGATTGGGACCCCGTCTTGCGAGTTCGTGAAAAATTTTGCGAAAGGGAGATCCTCCATCTTTTTTAATCTCATATTTTCGCTGATATGATTTAAGAAGGTCATTTTAGGAGTGAGAAGTCCCGGGTAACCCGTTTTTCCGATTTTGATGGATTGGATGACCGGATTTGTAAGATCTCCTATCCGAACGGAGAATACCAGAAATGCTTTGGAGCCGTCATTCAATTCAAATTCTCTAATATATAAAATGACGGGAGAACCGTTTTGGGGTGAATTGGAAGGTTCGCTAAAGAAGAATGCCTTTTCTTTATTTGTATTTCTGATCTCGTCCGCTCCCGGAAGTTGGAATGCGGATGTTAAGGGAACGATCGTACTACTTGCTAAAGTTCCTGTCCCTACGGAATGAGAAAACCACTCTCCCGTTTCTTTCCAGACAGCTATTCCTTCGAATCTTTGGCTGGATCCTAAAAAATTATTTAGAAAATTCTCCGCTTCTTTCCATTTTTTTTGAGAGACCAGAAGACCTAAGGTTTTATTTCTGATGATGAGTTCCGCTTCTTCTTCCGTGTCCTCATAGATTCCCTGGGTAAGGAGGTCTAAGGTATGAGCCACATTCAACATCTGGTTTGTATACGCATTCTTTAAAGATTCAAAATTGAGTTTGTAAACTACCAGAGAAACTCCGATCGCCAAAACTAGAACGATGGAAAAGAAAACCAAAGCCAAGGTCCGGGTCAGATTGAGTTTAACCAACGACTCCAATGAAATAGAACCGAAGAGATCCGTATTAGCTAAATTGTCCTTTAGCCAATCGGTGATAAGATAAAAATAGACTGCGCTCGCAAGTCCTCCGAAAACGATCAGTCCTAAAAGAATGGAATAATCCGTTTTGCTGATAGGCAAAAAGATCCCGAGTGAAATTACAAAAATTCCACCACCCATCCAAATCCTAACCAGGATGTCCAATGCGTGAAGAATGGGAAGTCGAAAGACGGTCTTTTGGGCCCCGATAACCGTATCTCGAGTTACTGCACCTTCCGCAAATTGTTTGGTATATTTTCGTAACGGTTTTAATTTATATATGGAAGAAAGTGAACTGGTGACGAGCCCAAGGACAAAAATCGCTCCCATGACGAACCAAAGTGAGGGATCCGCGTCCTTTAGATCTAGGTCCATAAAATGGACCAAAAATACGATCGCAAATGGAGTTCCGATCAGATACCCTAAACCTTCCGTTAAGAACAGAAACCTAGCGGAGAATGCGGAAATTTCTTTGTTTATATTTTTCATGCGTGATCCTGGTTGATTTTTTTTCGACCTAGTACGATCTAAAAAAGTTTCTTTTAAAAAGCCGACAAGGTGAAACTTTAAATTTGGGAAGGAAAAATTGATATTTGATTCTTTTGATAAGCGGATCGCTGTCGTGGGCGATATTCACGGATTCTGGACTTGGGTCGATACGGAATACTTTTCCAAAAGCAATTACGATTCTGTGATATTCACCGGAGACCTGGGAAACAATCTCCCGGGCAATACGAACAAGGTCGCACAACTCATCTCTAAAGTTCGGAAACCAAAGTATATCATTTTAGGAAATCATGATACTACTTCTATCCCGCAATTGCTTATGGAAATCACGAATGCCACACCTAATATGGGTTACTTAAGTCATACGTTCCATCTGCTTCGATACAAAAAGCTGCTTAAGGATCTGGGTGATACCAATGTATGCCAGTACAATCTTTTCGATATGAGCAAAGGGCTTTCCCTTTTAGGAGCTAGGCCTCTTTCTATGGGAGCTAGGTTTAATTTTCAAATATTCCTTAAGTCTGTTTTCGGAATTTCTTCGTATGATGAGTCTGAGCGAAAACTTCTGGAATTGATCCAGGACATTGATTTTCAAAAGCAGGATCTGATCGTTCTTGCCCATAACGGTCCTGCCGGTTTGGGAGTTAGGGCGCACGATATTTGGGGTTGCGATTTTAAAAGTGAGGAAGGGGACTTTGGAGACAAGGACCTAGGAAATTTTATCAGAAAGATCGTGGATCAAAACAAAAGACCAAAAGTAGTGATCGCAGGTCATATGCACCATTCTTCCAGAAAGTTAAGGGTAAAGACAAGAATTTGGAAAAAGAAAGAAGAAGGTATACTGTATCTAAATCCGGCCAGAGTCCCTCGGATCTTTTCGGATAAAGAGGGAAATATCTGGCACCATCATGTCGAGTTAACTAGAAAGAACGGGACCTGGGATGCGGAGGCGAAATATTTGAAGAATGGAGTAGAGGAAAGTTTCCCCCTCCCAGAGTTTCTTGAGAGGGAGAAAAATCGGATAGAAGGATAAGACTGAATTATTCCGAGAAAGAATCCAGCTTTTGTTTTACTTCCTCGTTTAAAGGCTGCTTTTTGTGGAAATCGTTTAACAGTTTGAGAGCCTCGTCCCTTTTTCCCATATCGGAATAGAGTTCCGAAAGTTCCACTACAGGGCGAGGGTCCATCGGAAATTTTTTGTGAAGATCCACATAAATTTCCTCCGCCTTGTCTCTTGCACCTTTCATCTTCAAAGAAGATGCTTTTCCAAGAAGTGCAAAATAATCCTCACCTTCCGAAAGAATTCTATTAAAACATTCTAATGCTTTATCGAATTCTCCCATACCTCTTAAACTATCAGCGTATCTGTTGATGATCAGTTTATTGTCCGGATCGAATTCCAGAATCCTTTCCCAGAACTCGTTCGCTTTGCGGAAATCTTTTTTGCCGCGATAAGATTCCGCCAAACCGTAGAGTGCGAAGAAGTTCCTTGGATCCAGGTCCGCCGCTCTGCGATAATAGCGGATCGCCTCATCAAAGTCTTTGATCTTACGATAACTGTTACCGATCTCTGTCAGGATCTTGATATTATCCGGTTGGATAACCAACAGTTTTTCCCACCAGCTAATTGCGTCTTTGTATCTTTGGCAGGCAAAGAATAAATGCCCCAAACCTACGATCACATACTGATCCTTAGGATTGATCTGCAGAGCCTGCATATAATATACTTCCGATTCTTTGAAGTTTTTGAGTTTTCTATGAGCGTCCGCAACTCTACTTAAGATGGATGCGTCCGTGATCGTAATATGTCGATATTCTTCGGCTACTTCGATGACCCGATTGAGTAGGTTCATCTCTCTATAGCAGTTCATAAGTCCCATTAGGGAAAACTTATTGGATGAATCTTCTTTGATACATCTGTTATAAAAATCCAGAGCCTGCCTGAATTCCTTTCGTTTAAAATGAAGGTCACCCATCCCGACTAAACCGTAAGTATTACTCGGTTCTTTAGCCAGAAGTTCCTTCAATTTAGATTCGGCCTTGTCCCATTGTCTGCTATCCAGAAAACGGTAGGCTTCTTTTGCCAGACTTTTGATCTGAGCAAAATGTGAATCTTCTTCTTCCTTTCCTGCTTGGGGTTTTTCAATAGGCTCGTTCATCGGACCGACGTTCCTTTTTAAATTTAGAAAGAAGATCCGTGAGATTCTTCATTCAATTTTTTATTTAATATTACTTTGACGGATGAGTAAAGGTTTTCCTTGGTACTAAATCCGTAAAGAAAATTTGAAATTGGAAAAAAAGAGAGAAATCTCGGTTTGCAGCGCATAAAATAATGTGAAAGTTATAGTCCATTCTTCCTTCTTGACAGGGCCCTTACTTTGCATGGAATGGATTCTAACGAGGGAAAGATGCCGAAAACCGAAGCAAAAATCTCCGGTGCCCGCTTGATGGTCGAACTCCTGGAAGAATACGGAGTGGATATCGTCTTCGGATATCCCGGCGGAGCAATTCTGCCGTTTTACGACGAATTATATAAAAGTACTAAAATAAAGCATATCCTAGTCCGTCACGAACAAGGCGCTATTCACATGGCGGAAGGGTATGCTCGTTCCACCGGAAAGTTAGGGGTATGTATCGCTACTTCCGGTCCAGGCGCTACGAACCTTGTTACAGGACTTACTGACGCAAAACTAGACTCGGTTCCTATTCTTGCAATCACCGGTCAGGTCGCAACCAACGCGATCGGGACAGATGCCTTCCAAGAGGCGGATATTTATGGGATCACGATCCCGATCACAAAGTACAATGCACTGATCAAATCCGCAGATGAGATCGCTAGACATTTCCAAGAGGCGACTCTGGTCGCTTTAGGCGGAAGACCTGGCCCGGTTCTTTTGGATTTCCCAAAAGATGTGCAGACCGAACTCACCTCCGTTCGTAAAGCGGATAAACTTAAAATAGATCCTAGGCATTATCAAAAACCTCCGATCGGCGGAGATCTGGATTCTTTTGCGGCGGCATTGAATAAGGCGAAACGACCTCTACTTTATGTGGGAGGGGGAGCGATCAATGCGAATGCTTCCAAGGAGATCAAGGAGCTTGCGGAAAAGGGGAATATCCCTGTTACCACGACTCTTATGGGAATCGGCGCTTTTCCGGGTACTCATCAACTTTCCGTAGGAATGCTTGGAATGCATGGGACCGCTTATGCAAACAAGGCAGTATTAGAATGTGATTATATTCTAAATTTGGGGGCTAGGTTCGACGACCGTGTGGCTAAGCCGGGCGAGTTTGCGGAGAATGCTGTTCGCGCTCATATTGATATCGACACTGCGGAATTTAACAAAAGGGTTTCTGTGGATTATCTTCTACACGGAGACTTGAAAGAAGTCCTAAAAGCCCTGATCCCAAAAGTGAATAAGGTGGATCGTCCTGATTGGGTCGGATTTTTAGACACATTAAAGAAAAACCATCCGTTAGAATTTGATGATTCTACCGACACCATTAAGCCCCAGGGTTTCCTTCAAAAATTGTACGAAAAAAGTAAAGGGAAGGCGATCGTTTCCACGGATGTGGGACAACACCAGATGTGGGCAGCTCAATACTATCTTTTCGAAGAAGCGAATCGTTGGTTGACTTCCGGCGGACTTGGCACCATGGGTTACGGTCTTCCTGCGGCCATCGGAGCTAAATTCGGAAATCCTAATAAAACGGTGATCTGCGTGTCCGGAGACGGATCCATCCAGATGAATATCCAGGAACTGGCTACTATCGCGATGTACAAAAAAGGGGTAAAGATCCTGATCTTTAATAATAACTTCTTAGGCATGGTCCGCCAATGGCAGGAGTTATTTTACGAGGAAAGATTCTCCGAGTCGGAATGGAATTATAACCCTGATTTCGTAAAATTAGGAGAGGCTTATTCCATAAAAGGTTTAAGAATTTCTAATAAATCCGAGATTGATAATGCATTGGAATTTTTCTTGGAAGACGACGAGGCTCGGATCTTAGAAGTTATGATCCCAGCGGAAGAAAAAGTATTTCCGATGATCCCAGCGGGTAAATCCCAAAAAGACATGATTGAATTTTCCGACACGGTTCGGGCCGGTAAAAAATGAAACATATCCTAAAAATTTTGGTAAACAATCATCCGGGTGTGATGAGCCATGTGTCCGGCCTATTTACCAGAAGAAGTTATAATATAGATTCTATCGCGGTAGGCGTTACTCAAGATCCTGAGATCTCGAATATGGTGATTGTAGTCAAAGGCGACGATTCCGTAGTCGAGCAGGTAAAACGCCAACTTCTGAAACTTCCGGATGTGATCGAAGTGGAGGACCTAGCGTATCACGACTGTATTAGCAGGGAATTAGTATTGGTTGTAGTAAAAGTAGAGGATTCTAATCGTACAGAAATCATCTCTATCTGCGAAGTTTTCCAGGCGAAGATCGCGGATCTAACTAAGACTACGATGACCATAGAGTTTTCCGGCAATACCAGACAGGTGGAACATTTTCTGGAAATGATGCAGAAATACGGGATCCAAGAAATTGCGCGGACCGGTCAGATCGCTTTAAAATACAGATCTACCTGAACTCTCTAAAAGGGAAAATTTGCCCCGAAGGGCCAATTGTTACAATTTAATTACAATTTGTTTCGGTCTCGGGAATTGATTTCTAAAAAGAAGTATACTAACCTTAAAATGGAACGATCCGGAGTTCGGATCCTTTTTCTTTTTTACAATTTCGTTTCAGAATTTATTTTTTTGTTCCTTATTTAGCCTTTCCGCATTCTAATTCCCCCCTATGAGTATTAGGGCCCGAATTTCATTATACTTATCCTTAGTTTTATTTTTAGGTTTTGCTGTACTCACAGCGATCAATTCAGTGATCTCTTACCGAAGTTTGCATACGGAAATCGAAGCCGGTTCCGCATTAAGTGCGGAAAGATATACATTTGAAGTGAAAGATTATCTGGATTCCGCTATGGGGATGACCAGAGGTTTCAGGATGCTTCTGATCTTCTCTAATCCTAAAAGAGAAGAGGTTGTGGAAACAATGTTGGAGATCCTCCATCGAAATCCGAAATGGTTCGGGATGTGGGTGGTATACGAACCGGATGCTTTTGATGGTTTGGATGCTCAATATAAAAACAAAAAGGGTCATGATTCTACCGGAAGATTTATCACTTACGTTCATTCCGTAAAATCCATTACGGACGCTGTGATAGAACCTTCCATCAATTACGAGGCGACGGACGGGTCAGCGGACTTCTACCAGATCCCTAAAAAGACAATGGAACCTTTGGTAACGGACCCTTACACGTACACGGCCGGAGGAAAACAAGTGCAGATGATCTCTCTTTGTGTTCCCGTTAGTAATGGAGGAAAGTTTTGGGGAGTACTTGGGATGGACATTACGACTACCCAATTGCAAGAGACGATGGGAAGTATAAAACCATTCCGTGGTTTAGGATATTTGGCTCTGATCTCTCCAAAAGGAATTTATGCAGCGAACGGAGGTGATCCAAGTTTAGTCGGTAAGGTAATTCCTAACGCGGAAGAATTAAAACTTGTACAATCCAAATCCGAAGAACACGAACGTTTTACTTACGAGTCGGAAGGTTTTACTCATCATTTCTTTCCGTTCAAGATAGGAAAAGGACAAAAACAATGGATGATGCAGGTAAGTATTCCTAATTCCATTTTTACAAAGGAATTATTTAACGTACTTTTACAGAACGCCATTTCTTCTTTGCTCATCGTGAGTTTGATCGTGATCGTTCTCCATTTTATCTTCCAAAAATTGATTTCGACCGGATTATTGAAAGCGATCGGTTTTTCGGAAGAGATCGCTAGGGGGAATTTACTTGCTTCTTCCGATTATGATCGTAACGACGAGATCGGTGCATTATTATCAGCGATGAATACGATGAGAGAACATCTTTTCGGTGTGGTAAAAGAGATAGGAGTGTCCACAAACAAGTTAGCCGGAACAGCGGAGAAAATGGCGGTTTCTTCCAGGAGTTTCTCGGATGTGGCACAAACACAGGCTTCCGCAGCGGAAGAATGTTCCGCCGCAGTGGAAGAATTGGCTGCTTCCGCCCAAAACGTGGGTAGGTCCATGCAAAAGGCGGTCTCTAGCATGAGAGAGATTGACGGTAATGTGATCTTATTAAAAGAACAGATCGCAAGTATCAATGCGGAGATGCAAAGTTTGGTTAGCCTCGCTGCTTCTTCTAAGGAAGAAGCCGTTACCGGGGAATCCGCGATGAGTACTTCTAATCGTGCGATGGGCGCCATCGGGGAGAGCGCCTCCAGGATCAACGAGATACTTTCTTTGATCACTGAGATCTCGGAAAAGACGAACCTTCTCGCTTTAAACGCGGCGATAGAAGCAGCCAGGGCCGGAGAAGCCGGCAAAGGATTTGCCGTGGTCGCGGAAGAAATAGGTAAACTTGCCTCCCAAACTTCAAGTTCAGTGCAGGAAATAGGTGGACTGGTCAATTCCACCAATACTGCCGTTTCGGATGGAAACAATAAAATGGGAGAGGCGTCTCAGATCCTACAAAGGATCAAGGAGAGGGTGGACGAATTCGATAAATCTGCGAAAGCGGTCTTGAATTCCGTTAAAACCCAGGAATCCAACACCAAAGAAATCGCGGAAAGTGCAAACTCTTTAATGACCTTTAGTCTCCAAATAGAAGAAGCCGTAACCGAACAAAGAAGAGCAACCGAAGAGATCACGAAAACCATCGTCAATATCTCCGAAGGGACACAGGAGATTGCAAGTGGTGCGGATGATCTCACCTCATTCTCCGGAGATATGCACGGCCAATCCGAACAATTGTCCAATCTGATCGGAAAATTCAAAGTAAGTTAGAAAGAAAAAGCGTTCCAAAATTTCTTTCCATTTTAAGAATGGAGCCCTTATGAGTATTCGGCTCCGGATTTCTTTGTACATTTCTATCGTTCTATTTATCGCATTCTCCCTGCTTGCGACTTATAATTCCTATTCTTCCTATCAAAGTTTGAGAGAGGAAGTGGAACAAAGTTCCGACGTTACTGCGGAAAGATGGACCTATGAAATTATGGAACAACTGAATACTCTTATGGGTTTGATCAGAGGTTTTCGTTTCCCTTTGATCTATGCTTCTCCGCAAAGAGAACAGGTTGTCCAGACATTGCGTGAAATTATGAAACGCAACCAAGATTATTTCGGGATGTGGCTTTGTTACGAACCGAACGCATACGATGGGAAAGATAATTTATATAAAAATAAGCCGGGCCATGACGAATCCGGCCGTTTTATCCCGTATTTAAACCGGGCTCGTGCTACGGATATTGTGGATTTGGAACCATTACGAGATTATAATAATACGGATGGCACGGGGGATTTTTATCAGGTCACTAAAAAGACGGATAAGATGACTGTGGTGGGTCCTTACTATTATACGGTAAGCGGTAAAAATATCCTGATGATCTCTCTTGTGGTTCCGATTAGTGTGGACGGCCAATTTTACGGGGCCGCAGGTATGGACCTAGACCTGAAAAATCTGCAAGAAAAGATAGGGAATAAAAAACCTTTCCGGAACAAAGGACATATTGCGCTTATCTCTCCCGCAGGATTGTACGCGATCAATGGGGAGAACCCGGAATTATTGGGTAAAAAGATCCCGGATGAGATTGAGCTAAAACAATATCTCGAAAATGTAAATGAAGGAAAAAGATTCGTCTATGAGTCGGGTGGGAATACGGCATACTATTTTCCGTTCCATATAGGGAAGGATCCTAAGTTTTGGACTCTGATGGTGAGTATTCCAAATTCGGTATATTACGAAAGTATCGGAGATATTATTTTGAAGGCTGTACTTTCTTCTTTTTTAATATTGGTCGTCGTGTTGCTTTCCTTAAATTTAATATTCGACAGATTGGTGAGTTCCGGCCTTTTGAAGGCCATCGGTTTCTCCGACGAAATCGCTAAAGGGAATCTTACCGTTCAGAACGATTACCCCGTAAAGGACGAGATCGGCACATTGTTTATATCCATGGATCAGATGAGGGAAAATCTTCTCGGTGTGGTCAAAGAGATGCGATCTTCTTCCGAAAAATTGAGTTCTAAATCGGAGGAAATGGCTGTTTCTTCCAGGAACTTTGCGGATATCGCTCAGACTCAAGCGTCCGCCGCGGAAGAATCTTCGGCAGCGGTTGAAGAACTTGCTGCCTCGGCGCAAAATGTGGGTAAGTCCATGGAAAAAGCCGTGGAAAATACCAAAGAGATTGACGGTAACTCAATGAGATTAAAAGAGCAGATCGTTAGTATCAACCATGAAATGCAAGGTTTAGTTAATCTCGCGGTAGAATCCAAAAGACAGGCGGTGACAGGTGAAAACGCAATGTATGCTTCCACAAATGCAATGGGCGAGATCGGAGAGAGCGCGTCTAGAATTACGGAAATCTTATCTATCATTACCGAGATCTCCGAAAAAACGAACCTTCTCGCATTAAACGCAGCGATAGAAGCAGCCAGAGCCGGAGAAGCCGGTAAAGGATTTGCAGTGGTCGCAGAAGAGATCGGTAAACTTGCCTCCCAAACCTCGAGCTCAGTGCAGGAGATCGGAGAACTTGTGGATTCCACAAACGACGCGGTGATGAACGGAAACTCCAAGGTGGAAGAAGCTTCCCAGATATTAAAAAAATTGAAACAAAGTGTGAACGAATTCGAGATCTCCGCAAACAAGGTTTTGGCTTCCGTAAAAGACCAGGAAGCGAATACAAGTAGGATCCAAACCAGTTCCAATACCTTGACTTCTTTCAGCATGCAGATAGAAGAAGCCGTTATCGAACAAAAAAACGCGACGAATGAGATCACTAAGACGATTATCAGTATTTCGGAAGGAACCCAGGAGATTGCGGGCGGTGCGGATGATCTTACCACATTCTCCGGGGAAACCCAAATGTTAGCGGAACAACTTTCCAAATTGATAGAAAAGTTTAAAGTGGATTAAGATTCCTGGTTCGCTAAATCTAATATTTCGGAATCTAAAAATAGAACTGATTTTGGATCCCATTGAAAGATTGTCCCGTCCAAGGAACATTTTCCTTCTGTGGTTTTTTGTTTTAGTTTAGAAAGTATCCTTTCTTTTTTCTCCGGAAAGTAATCCAAAAAGTCTTTTAGATCGATCGGAAGAAATATCCTAAAAAGGGATATTAGGATCTCTTCAAATGGATCGGAAGTTTCGTAGAGGTCCGGATTTTTTCCGGTCCCATTGATATAAGCGGAAGTATTTCTTGGGTTGGAATACCTACCTGCAGGCAAAAAGCCATGGGCTCCGGGGCCGATCCCCAAATAATATTCATAGGTCCAATATTTCATATTATGCCTGGAATAAAGTCCCGGTTTGGAATAATTGGAAACCTCATACTGAATAAACCCTTTGGATCCTAAAAAATCAGGCAAATCTTGCAGGATTTTTTCCTGTATCTCTTCGGAAGGCGGGGCCATGGTCCCGGCTGAAACTTTCCGGCTGTATTCCGTTCCTTTTTCGACGGTAAGCGCATAAATACTGATATGAGAAACCCCGGATGCTAAGACCGAATTTGCATCTTCATAAAATTCCTTCTCTGTCTGTCCCGGAACTCCGAATATCAGATCCGCACCATAATTTTTTATTTTAGAAGTTTGTAATGCTTCTAAGGTCCTTGTATAGGTCTCCGGATCGAAATATCGATCCAAAAATTTCAGGTTTCTGGGAAGAAAGGATTGTATCCCTACATGAACCCTGTTGATCCCTGCGTCGTATAATCCTTGCAGATAATCCGGTGTCACATCTTCCGGATTACATTCTAATGTGATCTCTGAATCCGGAGAAAAATTTAGATTCTCTTTTAAAAATTTTATAAAATCCGTATATCTTGTGTAGGAGGCTTTGGAAGGAGTTCCTCCCCCGAAAAATAAACTATCAAAAACAAGGTCCCGGTAGTTCGGAAAATTTTTCAGTCTGAGTAGGACTTCTTCTTTATATTTGGAAAATAGACTTTCTTCCAAAGGAGAAGGTTCTAATCCGATCCCTTCCGAATAAAAATCACAGTAGCTACATTTGTGAACGCAGAACGGATAATGTACATAGATTCCCGGTCTGTTCGTTTTTTGTAGGACCGGGAGTCTTGTTTCCAAATTAATTCGTATTTTTACTGACGGAATCCGTTTCTGTTCCCGCAGACGCGGAAGCTTTTTTAGGATTCGGTTTTAGGATCAGATCTACAAGAGGGATCTCGTTCTTTCTGTCCAAAACGGAATAGAGTAATGCCTTTTTGGATTCTAAGGTAGGAGAAAAAGAAAATAATATTTTTAGATTGGATGCATCGGGTAGATCCAAGAATGGCGTTCCGTAATGCAGGCAAACGATCTCCACTTCGGGGAATTTTTGGGCCAGAGAAGCCGCTAGATCCAATTCGGTTTGAGTGAACGAATTGACGACTGCACGTTTTACTTCTTTCTTTTCCAATTTTTTACGAAGACCTGCAAGATCCGAATTAGAAAGTGAGCGAGATCTTAGATCGGAGACAAACTCTTCTCCTTTTAAGTAGAAAACCGTCTCGGTAGCGGATACTTGTTCCGGAAGGAAAGTTTTAGGAAAGGAAACGATCGCTTTTCTACTTACATCTCTATTTAGAGTATCTTGGTAATATTGAGAAAATAAATTATCCCTATTTTTATCCTGCTCAATAAAATGATTTTTTAATATTTCCGGCAATTCTTTCGGGAACACAGAATTAGCTCTTCCACTTTTGGCAATATCTCCAAACTCCGAAATGATCCCGTATTTTAGTTTATAATAAATTTGTCTTTTGACTGCTTCTTTTAGAAGGTCTTTCCCTTCTCTTATTAAGGTCCCTTTTTTATATGCTTTTAAGATCTGGTCTTTCATGGATTGAGTAGTAGGACCCCAGCTAGTCATTAAGACAATATCCGCTCCAGCAAGTAGTGCGAGCACACCAGGATCTTCTTTTTGGTAATGTTCGTCTATCGCATCCATTTCCATTGCGTCGGTGATGATGAGTCCTTGGTATTGGAATTCTTTACGCAAAAGATCTCCTAAAATTTTAGAAGAGAGTGTGGCCGGAAAATTCGGATCGATCTTAGGATAAACGATATGCGCGCTCATGATCGCATCCGCACCGTTTTGGATAGAAGTTTGGAACGGGATCAGTTCGAAACTTTTTAATTCTTCCAATGTTTTTTCTATTTTAGGAAGTCCTAAATGACTGTCCACATTGGTGTCCCCATGACCCGGGAAATGTTTGATGACAGGAATGGAACCGCCGAGTCTAGCTCCTTCTTCATAAGAAACTCCTGCGTTTAATACGGTTTCTAAATTACTTCCAAGAGATCTGGTATTGATAACCGGGTTGAATGGATTATTATTGATGTCCATGTCCGGTGCGAATAAAAAGTTGAGACCGAGTTTTCTCAATTGATAAGAAGTAACAAAGCCGACTTTTTTGGCCATATCCTTGTCTTTGGTTTGGCCAAGCGCCATGGCTCCCGGGAATTGGGTCACTCCGTCTTTGACACGGATCACTCTTCCTCCTTCCTGGTCTACGGAAATGAGTAAAGGTAAGCCGGTATTTTCTAACGCACTTGTTTGCAGATCTTTGTTCAAAGATTTGATCTCGGACTTGGAGCCCAAGTTTCTTCCGAATAAAATGACTCCGCCGGGTTTGATCGTCTCGATCTCTTTTTTCGCGATCGGATCCAAAATGGTTCCAGGGATCGCAACATGGATGACCTGTCCTACTAATTCTTCCGCGCTGAGTTTTGAAGTAATCTCCTCGGCTTGACGGAGCATTCCTTCTTGGATTTCCTGGGCTTGGAGTTCACTTCTGAATTGACCCAACCAAAAGTATAAGAAGATTAAGAAAGCGGCGGAAAAGCCTGCGATTAAAAACCGTTTGAACATACTTACTAGATCCCATTCGGTTGCGTATTCGTAAAGCAGAACTTACAGCCTTGGTTTTTGGGACCTTACCTGGAATAAATGAGGTCGGATTTGGAGATAGGAGAAAAAATGAGCCGTTTTTCGTATTATGGATTTTTTAGTATTTTAGTATTCTTTTCTTTTATTGCTTCCTGCAATAAAGAAGGATCCGAAGAAGAACGCCAGGCCACTCCTAATATGGAAACAAAAACAAACGGCAAAAAGATCCTATTCTTCGGAGACAGTTTGACTGCAGGTTATGGCTTGAATGGACCGGAAGAATCTTTTGCTCACCTATCCTTTTTAGAACTCCAAAAAAAATATCCTGGCCTGGAATACGTAAATGCGGGTGTAAGTGGGGACACTACTTCCGGTGGTCTTGCCAGATTAGATTGGGTTTTGAATACAAAATATGACGTATTCGTTTTGGAGCTCGGTGCAAACGATTCTTTGAGAGGACTACCTACAAAGATGACGGAGGAGAATCTTACCAAGATCATCCGAGAGACAAAAGCAAAATATCCTTCCATTAAAATTCTATTAATCGGAATGAGAACACTTCCGAATATGGGTCCTCAGTATGCAAAAGAATTTGCGGCCCTATTTCCTCGGATCGCTAAAAAGGAAAAGACCGAGTTTATGCCGTTCTTGCTGGAGGGAGTTGCGGGAGACAGAAGGCTAAACCAAGACGATGGGATCCATCCCACTGCAGAAGGTCATAAGATACTCTCCAAACATCTGGTGCCTTATTTGAACAAACTACTGAAATAGTTCGAGCTTCCAATCATTAAAGTACAACAAGATTCGGAAATGCTTGCTTTCTAATTTCGGATCGGAGATAACTCCTTCCTGGGACAGGGGCAAGAGATGGTACGTCAACATTATAGATCATGTACATTATGCGAAGCTATGTGCGGACTTAGATTAGAGATAGAGAACAATGTAGTAACCGCAGTCAGAGGTGATAAAGAGGATAAGTTCAGCAGAGGCCATCTATGTGCCAAGGGTCCTGAACTTAAAAATTTATACGAGGATCCGGACAGACTTAAATTTCCTATAAAACGTACGGAAGCCGGATGGGAGAGGGTAGACTGGGTCACCGCTCTAAGTGATATCGCCACAAAACTTGTAGAGATCCAAAACAAGTACGGAAACGATTCACTTGCCGTATATAGCGGAAACCCGAGCGTTCATAATTACGGTTCTATGTTATTCGGGCAAAGGTTTATAGGAAGACTTAAAACGAAAAACAATTATTCTGCGACTTCCGTGGACCAACTTCCTCATCAATTATTATCGTACTGGATGTTCGGTCACCAACTTTTAGTTCCGATCCCCGATATTGACAGGACCAATTTTTTTCTGATCCTCGGAGGAAATCCTTTTGCATCTAACGGAAGTTTAATGACTGTTCCGGATGTGAAAAAAAGACTGGGAGAGATCCAGGCAAGAGGCGGAAAATACGTAGTTATAGATCCGAGAAAGACGGAAACGGCAGTACATGCGGACGAACATCATTTTATCGTCCCGGGAACGGATGCATTCTTCTTACTTTCTATTATAGATATATTATTTAAGAAAAACTTAACCAAAAAGAGTTCTTTCATAAAAGAAGAAGATCTCCAAAAATTAAGATCTGTTGCCTCACAATATCCTGCTTCTGGGACGGAAAAACTAACCGGGATCTCTGCAGAATCTGTGGAAAGGATCGCCCTCGAATTTTCCAAGGCCTCCGGTGCGGTATGTTACGGTCGTGTAGGAGTTTCTACACAAGCATTCGGTGCACTCTGCCAATGGCTGATCAATTCCATTAACTGTATCACCGGTAATATGGACTCCGTGGGAGGAGCAATGTTTACTCTTCCAGCCGTGGACATGATTGATCCGAAAGGAGTGATGAAAAGTTCTCCCGGAAGTTTTCATACCTACGGCTCAAGAGTCAGGGACTTACCCGAATTTAATGAAGAATTACCTGTCGCAGCCCTCGCAGAAGAAATTTTGACTCCGGGACCAGGTCAGATCAAGGCGCTCGTAACTTCTGCAGGAAATCCCGTTCTTTCTACTCCGAACGGTTCTCAATTGGAGAAGGCGATCTCGAATCTAGAATTTATGGTAAGCGTAGACTTTTATTTGAATGAAACTACAAAACACGCTCATTATATTCTTCCGCCTAGCTCCGCTTTAGAACATGACCATTTCGATCTAGTATTTAACGTTTTTGCAGTACGAAATACTGCAAGATACAACCAACCTGCATTCGAGCCGGAAGAAGGAATGCTCCACGATTGGGAAATTTTTTCGGATCTGACTAAAAGAATAGAACTCTTAAAATCGGAAAAACCTTTGCCTAAAGAATTGATCCGAACCAAGATTACCCCTTCTGCGATCATCGATCACGCTTTGAAGTCGGGGCCTTACGGAGAAAAATCGGGATCTCCTGTCGGAATGAGTCTGGAACTTCTGAAAAACAGTCCGCATGGAGTGGATCTTGGACCATTGAAGCCTTGTTTTCCGGAAAGACTTTGGACAGAAGACAAGATGATCAGGTTAACACCAAAAGAAGTACTTTCCGATCTAGATCGATTGGCTAAATACGGACAAAAACTTCTCTCCGATAAAAATGAGAACGGTTCATTTTTACTCATCGGAAGAAGACATTTACGAAATAATAATTCATGGATGCATAATCTTCCGAAACTTATGACCGGAAAAGATCGTTGCACACTCATGATCCATCCGGAAGATGCAAGCGCTCTAGGCATTACGGAAGAAGAGGAAGTTTTTGTAGAATCCAGAGTGGGTAAGATCGGACTACCTGTCGAGATTACCGAAGAAATGATGAGGGGAGTGGTCAGTATTCCTCACGGATTCGGACATGCGAAAGAAGGAGTATCTCTCCAAGTCGCTTCAAAATTTGCTGGTTCCAGTATCAATGATCTGACGGACGATCAGGTGTTGGATGAACTTTCCGGAAACGCGGCATTTAGCGGTATACCGGTGTTCTTGCGTAAAAAATCTGCGTAAAACCAGTCCTAGATCCGCCCATCAAGGGCGGATTTGAAATTAATTTTTATCGTAGGCTTCTTGCAGTTTAGAGATATCTATCTTATACATTTGTAACATCGCTTGCATAACATTTTGCGCTTTCGTTTGGTTTTTATCGTATAGATATTTTTCCAAAATCGGCGGAATGATCTGCCAAGATAGGCCGAATTTATCTTTTACCCAACCGCAAGGCTGTTTGATGCCGCCTACCGAAAGTTTTTCATATAGATTGTCTATTTCTTCCTGAGTATCCGCGCTGATATAGATGGAAAATGCCTCGGTAAATTGGAAATGAGGACCTCCGGTGAAGGCCAAAAATTTTTGGCCTTCTATCTCAAAACCGGCGGAAACCATTCCTCCGCCAAGTTTCGTAAGATTTTCTATTTTCATATTTTTGAATATACCGGAATAGAATTGGAGTGCTTCTTCCAATCCCTTGTCGAACATTAAAAATGGGGTTACCTTTTGCATGTTCTTATCCTCTACGTTTTAAGTGGATAAAACCGCCGAGCCAAGACAATGGGATCGAAATTACGATGAGGCCGATCGAATACCAGGCAGGTCCCTGGTCTCCCATTTGGATATGACCTAGGGTGCTTGCGATCGTTCCGATCACACCTAGCGCGATCACATGCCCGATCGGACTATGAGGAGAAAGTTTAGCGGTAAAATATCCCCCCAAGATCGCAAGAGCCAAACGATAAGAGATCGCTAGAAGGAATAAACTGTCCGACATTCTTTCTCCCATAGGCGGATAACAATTCGTAACATGTAATACTGCATCGATCGTTATAGCAGGTATTACGTTGATCAAAATACCGGTAAAAACGGCTCCAATACTTTTTAAGATCGAAATTGTTTTTGGATTCATATTATTTTTTTCCTTCTAATGTAAGAGTATTGAGTAATGTTTCCAGGCGATTATAACTTTGGGCAGCGCCGCCTTCCATCGGGGATTTGATCACAATATCTCTTCCTTCTTTGGTTTCGTATAGAACATTGATCGTAACAAACGTTCTTCCGGATGTTTCTACAAAGGTTGTGGTGAGCAAAGCTTCTCCCGGATACCAAGGCTCATCAAAACGTTCGGTATGAATTAGCTTGTCCGGTTCGGAAATTTCCTTATACGTTCCACCTGCTCCCATAGTCGATCCGTCTTTTAGATATTTCCATACGTATCTGTATTTTCCGCCAACTTTCAAATCCACTTCGCATATATCTAAGCTCCAGCCGTCCGGACCGTATAACCAGCGTTTGATCAATTCAGGTTTTGTAAAACAGTCAAATACAAGATCTTTCCCGGCATCAAACTCCCGGGTCATTACGATTTCCCTGTCTCCTTTGGCTTCTACCTTTAAGGTTCCAATAAAGCTCATTCTATTCTCCTTTTATTTTTACGTTTAGGGGAAGTTTGTTTAGAAAGTTTTAATTCTTCTATCAGTGAATCCAATTGGTTGAATCTTCCTTCCCAGAATTTTTTATAATTTTCCAACCATTCGGTAGCCTCTTCCAAAGGTCTGGCCTCTAATTTGCGTAATCTTTTTTGAGCATCCTTGATCCCGGAAATGAGTCCCGCCCTTTCCAAAACCTTGAGATGTTTGGAAATTGCAGGTTGGCTCATGGAAAACGGTTTTGCCAGATCCATAACGGAAACCTCTCCATTTGCTAAACGTGCCAGGATCGCCCTTCTGGTCGGGTCTGAGAGGGCCGCAAAAGTTGCATCTAATCGATCGGAATAGCTAAGTGCATGACTCATACTTTATATAACCGTATGGTTATATATTTGGAATAAGCAAGTACTTTTTAGGAAATTATTTTCGAAATCGTTTGTAGTTGAGAATATGACAAAGAGGAATTATGGAGCAGATTATAGTTCATATTTTGGCATTTAACGAGGTGGAAGTTTTGGATCTTTCCGGTCCGTACGAAGTATTTTCCATCACTGAGAACGAGAATAAGGAAAAATTATTCAAAGTTTCCATAGTTGCCGAGAAGAAGGAACTCCTACATGCCAGGAACCGTTTTCCGGTTTTTCCTCATCTCACATTAGAAGAGGCAGGTATTCCCGATATTTTAGTCATCCCGGGAGGATACGGAGCGGAAGAAATAGAGATCCATAATAAAAAGTTACTTAGTTGGATCAAAGAAATGGAACCTAAGGTAAAGATCCTAGCTTCTATCTGCACTGGTGCATTTTTATTAGCGGAGGCAGGTATTCTGGATGGAATGGAAGTCACCACTCATTGGATGGACCAAGACACCTTACGCAAAAAATATCCTAAGATCAAAAAGGTAGTGCACGAAAAATTTATAGATCATGGGCATATTCTGACTTCCGGAGGAGTTTCCAGGGGGATCTTGATGTCCTTACATCTGGTCGAAAAATTAGTAGGGAAAAAGATCGCAGAGTTTACCGCGAGAAGAATGGAATTCGATCCTTATCTAAATGATGTCATCTAAGGCTAAAATTTTTCTTCCACCTTGCAGAGAATAAGCGGTGAGTCCTGCATCTTTTAGGATCTTGGCAGCCTTTTTGGAACGAATGCCTGATTCACAAATCGTAATATAGGTTTTTTCTTTAGAAAAACTTAATGCTACGTCCAAAGAAAGTTCAGACAGAGGAGAAAATACCGAATTTCCTATGGGCATTTCTTTTCTTTCTTCGAATTCTCTCACGTCTAGTAGGATGTATCTTGGATCTTTCTTCCATTCTTTCCAATCATTTAGATCGATTTCAACTTTGAATGTTTCTTCCCTTTTGCCGGAACCGCATTCGGTACAATTCGGATCCGCTTCTAAAAAGGTTTCGTAAAGTAAGGGAGATTCCCATTCCAATTGAAATGCAGAATGTGTAGGGGATTTTTCCGGAAAGAGTAAGTATTGTATAGCAAAAGATGCCTGGTATAGGCCTGCAATCGCGGTTTGTACTCCTAAAACTCCGCCGTCTTCGCAGGAAAGTAGATCGGATCCTTCTAAATTCGGATACAAACATTTATAACAAGGCCTTCCTTGAGGCGAGAAAATCGCGATCTGGGCGCTAGTCCTAAAAACGGAGGCCGTGACTAATGGTTTATGCGTTTGGATACAGAACCGATTGATCGTATATTTCGCTTGGATCTGGTCCGTACAATCTAAAATAATATCCCAATTTTTGAATATACTCGGATCGATCTTTTCCGAAAATATTTCAGTGAATGTTTCTAATTGAACGCCTGGAACTCTTGCTTGGATATATTCTTCTGTGACTTCCGTTTTTTTTCTACCGATATCGGAAAGTGTAAAAGCGGTCTGCCTATGAAGATTACTCAACTCTACCGAATCGAAATCCCAAAGGCCAAGCCTTCCCACTCCTGCCGTCGCTAGATGTAAGGAAGCAGGGGAACCTAAACCTCCGAGACCGATCACCAGCGCCGATTTTTGGAGTAGCTGCTTCTGACCGGACTCGCCTAAAAAAGGCAGTTTTGTTTGTCTGGAAAAATACTTCTTCTGTTCCGGACTCATCTCAGGAAAGGATCGTATATTTTCGCATGTCCGACAAGACTTTTTAATTGGCTTTCAGAAGTGTCCGGGTATGTTAAGCTTGGACATCGTGGACGCTTATGGTCGAAAATTCGAAGTGCTTAGAGTGAGTGTTACATCCTCTTGCGGTTTCGGCTGTGTGTATTGTGCTCCTGGCACCGCTTTGAATGGAGAAGGCGCAAACGGTTCTTTCTTAAGCGCGGAACTTCTTCGCAAAAACATACTTCTTCTTTCCCGTAAAATTTTACTCAAAGAGATCCATTTGACAGGAGGAGAGCCGACTCTACATAAAGATCTTCCCAAACTTGTACAAATCGCAAAAGAGGAGAAGATCCCGAATATTGCACTTACTTCCAATGGATTTTTTAGAGACGGCCTTATCCAGGATCTAAAACTTGCGGGTTTGGATAGAATGAATTTCTCCATAGATTCCCTCTCTCAGGAATCATTCTCTTTGATCTCAGGCAAAAATCTTCCAGTAATTCGTTTAATAAACAGGATCGAAGAAGCGATCCAGGAAGGACTGGAAGTAAAACTGAACTGCACCGTATTAAAAGGTTATAATGAAGACCAGATCCGTCCTCTTCTTCGTTGGGCGGGAGAAAGAAATCTTCCGATCCGGTATTTGGAACTCATGAAGATGGGACCTCTACGGGCAAAACATTCCGAGTTGTTTTTCTCCGCGGCAAAGATAAAGGAGGAGCTTTCTCAAGAATTCGATTTTGGACCGGAAGTCACTCCGATCGATTCTACGGCAAAATATTATCGCACTGCCGAAAATTTCAGATTTGGGATTATCGCAAATCATACGGAACCGTTTTGTGACGGATGTAATCGCCTTAGGATGGATCATTTGGGGAAAATTTACGGATGTTTAAGCGACTTTCGATCTTTCCCGGTTTCGGAAAACGAGTCTGAGTTAGAACATTCTTTACATCTTGCGATGAAAACCAAAAAAAACGAGTTTACCGGAAGCGAACTTTCTATGAAATATATAGGCGGATAAGATGGATATTCAGCTTTTATTTTTTGCCGCAGTCAAAGATCATTTTCCCGATCTAAAAAAAATCGAGGTCTCCGAAGGAGATTCTATTTATCATCTTCGTAAAATTCTTACTCATACAAACCCGGGTTCCGAATCCATCTTAAAAGTCAGTAGGTTTGCAGTGAACCAGTCTATCGTAGGCGACGATTTTATTCTGAGGGAAGGTTCGATAGTCGCGGTGCTTCCTCCTTCCAGCGGTGGTTGATATGTCCGTTTTAGAAACGTATTCCCATATTTCTTCTTCTCCTATTTTTGTTTCTTCTCAAGCGCCGGATATCCCTGAAATGGGCGGTTTTGTCCTATTTTCAGGGATCGTTCGAAATCTAAACGAAGGTAAGAAGGTCACTCATCTAGAATACGAAGCGTATACACCTATGGCGGACGAGATGATCCGTGGTATTTTGGAAGACGCTCGCAAAAAATGGGATCTTCTTCATGCGAACTGCATTCATCGGGTTGGAAAACTGGAAATTTCCGAGATTGCTGTGATCGTAGAAACCGGTTCCATACATAGAGCGGAGGCTTACGAATCCAATCGTTATATTATTGATCGGGTAAAACACGAGGTTCCGATCTGGAAGAGGGAATTTTATTTAGACGGTTCTTCCGAGTGGTCGAAGGGCTGCGTACATGAGAGCCATTGATTCTATAGGGATTGTACTTGCGGGTGGGAAAAGTTCAAGGATGGGAAGGGATAAATCCTTCTTATCCTTAAAAAGCCAGAAATTTTTTCTTTTAGAATCTTATAAAAAATTAAAGTTCTTATGTAAGTCCGTTCGGGTTTCCATTCGGGAGGATCAAAGGGAAGAATATTCCAAACATATAGAAAACAATTTTTTGGTGTCAGACTCCATCCCGGATCTAGAAGGTCCTCTCCAGGGGATTTTCAGTTCTTTTCTTCCTTTCAGGAACGATCCTAATATCCGGCACTTTTTGGTTTTGGCGGTGGATCTTCCTTATATGAGGATCAAAACCTTAGCGAGACTTTGTACAAAAAAAGGGAGCTTAGGCGCAGGAGTTTTTTATCAAACCGAAGAAGGAATTGAACCGTTATGCGGTCTTTACTCTTCCGAGTATCTGGGGTTTTTATTCCAAGAATTCGAAAAAGGAGCCTTAAATTCTTTTTCTCCTCAAATTTTAATCCAAAGAGGAAATCCTAGTCTTTTGGATATTCCGGAGGCGGAAAAATCTTCCTTTATCAATCTGAATTCTCCTGAGGATCTCAAGGCTCCAAAATCGTGAGAGCTTTCCCAAAATCCAAGCTCTTGAAGCCCGCGACTAGGTGTTGATCGATAACCTAGGTTTTAGGACGGACTATACGTTTCCGGTCAAAAACCGATTTACATAGGCCCTGAGAGAGAAATCATGGTTCTACCAACCAATGCGGGAATAGCTCAGTGGTAGAGCACCTCCTTGCCAAGGAGGGGGTCGCGGGTTCGAATCCCGTTTCCCGCTTACAGAAGTCCTCCACCTTCTGTCTTCTGAGACCATGGAATTCAAGACAAAGAAAAATCAAAACGCATCCGTAGACCTTAAGTTAACCTTTGATAAGAACGATCTCGAAAAAGCGTTCGAAAAGACGTATAAAGAAAAACAAAAGGATCTCAAGATCCCGGGCTTCCGTCCCGGCAAAGCGCCGATCGAAATGGTAAAACGCCATCTCGGAGACTCGGTAGCAAACGACGCAATCAATCTTCTATTATTAGAAACTGTCAGTGAACTTTCCGGGAAACTGGAACACAAGATGGTCCGTTTCCCTAAATTTACGGTCGAGGACTATGTTCCCGAAAAAAGTTTAGTGGCAACTGCCGTTTACGATACCGATCCGGAAGTTTCCCTAGGGAAATACAAAAAGATCAAGATCAAACTTCCTGAAGTGCAAGTGACCGACGAGGATATCAACGAGGAACTTCAGTTGGTCCGTAAACAACTTGCCAGAAAACTCCTGAGAGAACCGGGCGAAGGAGCCGAGAGCGGCGATATCGTAGACATGGAATTCGAAGTGAAGGAAGAAGGGCAGGAACCGAAAAACGCTAAAAACGGTTCAAGCGATTATAAATTAGGAGAACCGAATAATCTTCCCGGGTTTGACGATAACCTGTATGGGATTAAGACCGGAGAAACGAAGAACTTCTTCTATACTTATCCGAACGATTATCCGAGAGAAGATTTGGCCGGAAAGAAGATGGAATTCGCCATGACCTTAAAGGCGATCTACAAAGAAGTACTTCCTGAATTGGATGACGATCTTGCTAGCGAATACGATGGGTCTTCTTCTTTACAAGCTTTGAAAGATAAGATCAAAGCAGATCTACAAAAAAATTATACGGAAGCGGTCAAATCCAAGAAGATGGAAGACATCTACAAGGAATTGGTTGCGGATTCCAAGTTCGTATTCCCTGAGTCATATCTTACCGAAGAATCCGAGCATGTTTACCAAAATATGATGCAGGATGTTTTAGGAAGAGGTCAGGCCAGAATTCCAAAAGAACAGATCCCGAGTATCGAAAAATACGCGGAAATGGTAGGAAAACCCGTAGAAGAAGTAAGGGATTCCTTCAAAACCATAGCGGAGAACAGACTGAAAGGGTATTTCTCCAGACAGAAACTCGCTTCTGCGGAAAATATCGTTTTGACGGACGAGGATTTTGATCGGGAAATCTCAACCCTTGCCTCAAGATATGGTATGCCTGACGCCGATTTTAAAAAAGAATTGGAAAAAGGTAAACTTCTGGAAACTTACCGGGACAATTTTTTAGCAAAAAAGATAGACGATACCCTCTTCCAGCTTGTAGAAAAGAAATACAACGAGAAGATGAGTATCCGTCAGCTAAAGGAATTCCTTTCTAATAAGGAAACTGGAGAAGTATGGCAATAATTCCCACAGTTATAGAGCAAACCGGTCGCGGAGAAATGCGGTATGACGTATTTTCCCGCCTCTTAAAAGACAGAATTATCTTTCTCGGTGACGCAATTTCGGACGATTACGCGAACGTAATCATCGCCCAACTACTGTTCCTAGACGCGGAAAATCCGGACAGGGACATCTACTTATATCTCAATTCTCCGGGTGGATACGTATCTTCCGGGCTTGCCATTTACGATACTATGCAGTATATTAAGGCCGACGTTCGTACACTTTGTATCGGTCAGGCTTCTTCTATGGCGGCGCTTCTTCTGGCAGGCGGGGCAAAGGGCAAAAGATCCGCTCTTCCTCATTCCAGGATAATGATGCACCAGCCAACTGGAGGAGCTACCGGTCAGGCTTCCGATATCGCGATCCAAGCAAAGGAAGTCCTGAAATTAAAGCAGGTGTTGAACGGTTTGTACGCTAAACATACAGGCAAGTCCGTGGATGAAGTGCAAAAGGATACCGAAAGAGACCTTTACATGACTCCGGAAGAAGCCCAAAAATACGGGATCATCGATTCCGTAATTTCTATAGAGCGTCAAAAGAACTGATAGGGGGATCCCGTGGCAAAAAAACCGACCGGAACCAATAATAAACAAAAATTATTTTGTTCGTTCTGCGGAAAGGAACAAGACTCCGTAAAACGACTGGTTGCCGGTCCCGGTGTTTATATTTGCGACGAGTGTATCTCTCTCTGCAATGAGATCATTGCAGAAGAACCTGAACAGGAAAAAGAACGCACGGAACTATTGGGAGAAGTCCCGAACCCTGCCGCGATCAAAGCGATCCTAGACCAGTACGTAATCGGACAAGACCATGCAAAAAAAGCTTTGTCCGTCGCGGTTTACAACCATTACAAACGAATTTATCTCAAAGATAAAAAAGCGGATATCGAATTAGAAAAATCGAATATTCTTTTGATCGGACCTACCGGTTCCGGAAAAACTCTCCTCGCTCAAACTCTCGCTAAGATCATTAAGGTACCATTTGCGATCGTGGATGCAACGGCTCTCACCGAGGCAGGATACGTAGGAGAGGATGTGGAAAACATCATTCTCAAGTTGATCCAAAATGCGGACAATGATATCAAAAAAGCCGAGATCGGTATCATCTACATAGACGAGGTGGATAAGATCGCCCGCAAATCGGACAGCGCGTCCATCACAAGAGACGTGAGTGGAGAAGGTGTACAACAAGCGCTTCTAAAAATTATAGAAGGAACCGTAGCAAACGTTCCTCCGCAAGGCGGAAGAAAACATCCTCACCAAGAATATCTGCAAGTGGATACGAAAAATATCCTCTTCATTCTGGGTGGAGCATTCGTTGACCTGGATAATATCATCAAGACCAGGACCGGTGTAAAAACAATCGGATTCGGTAGCGATGAGAAAGACGGCAAAATCCTAAGAGACGAGAGTAAAGGGGAAATCCTGGCTCGAGTGATCCCTGACGACTTAATGAAGTTCGGACTCATCCCTGAATTTATAGGTCGTATGCCGGTAATCGCGACTCTGCAGGATTTGAGCGTAGAAATGCTCAAACGTATTTTCAGAGAGCCTAAAAATGCAATATTACGCCAATATACTAAGATCCTTGAGATGGAAAATGTAAAACTTTCCTTCGAAGAGGGAGCTATCGATAAGATCGCTCAGCTTGCTATCGAAAGAGAGTCAGGTGCCAGAGGTCTACGTGCTATCGTGGAAAATCTGATGTTAGATCTGATGTACGAGATCCCTTCCCGCAAAGACGTAGAAGAAGTGATTATCACAGAAGATGCAGTAAACGGAACCAAACCTCCGAAACTCATTCTGAAAAAAGAACCGAAAATCGCTTAAAGAGACACGGAGTCTGTTGTGAGACTCAGAGAGTTTTTCACACGGAAGCACGGAGCCTCAGAGTTTGGGTCCTAAAAAGCAAATAACTTAGCTACTAGTTCCAGATAACATCTGCGTGCGGGCATTCCTACATTCCAAATCTACGTGACTTTGTGTTTCTGTGCGCAAAAACACTGTGTCTTCTTTTTCCTCTGCATCTTTAATCCCTGACTCTACCCACAGTCAAAATTGCCGCTTTAGAAAGTCCCTTTTTACCGGTTTCCATTTCTAAAAATCTTCCGAAGTCAAGGGTAAGTTCTCTGGAATTCTTATACTCTCTGTTGGAACTCCAATTTTGGAGTTGTACAAGAAGTGGCGCTACACCTGCGGAGCTAGTCAATTCGGTCAACCTATCGCTCAGGAAAACCAAATATTCCCCCGGTTTTACTTGGATCTTTTTGACATCTCTTGTCGTACTTCTGAAATCATAAAATACTTGTTTAGAAATAGGTAATGGAGTCGTTTTACCGGATTTATGTACGAGTGCTGGAAGTTTTTGGAATTGTAGAATACCCGCTTCGCCATTCCTGGTCTCTAAATAAAAGAGCGTAAGGTTTAGATAAGAGATAGGAGTGGATCTAAGTGCCCGATCCATTTTATGGAGTAAATCTTCTCCTCGTAGGCCGGTCGTTTCCTGAGCAAGGGAGATCATACCTTCTATCCTTGCCTTGAGGGAAGATTCGAGTGCTCCGTGGTTGGGAAAACCGGCTAATACTCCGAAACAGCCGTCAGCAGTCGGAATAATATTTGCGTAGTCCGCGTCTCCGCTATCGCTAGAGCGAGGAAAAACGGTGATATCCAGATTTTTGATCTTATGAAGTCTGATCTTATGGAAAAATTTCTGGATGTTATCGGAAAGTTCTCTTTCCTTTTTGTTTAAGGATTCCTGGGAAACAGCTTCTTCTTTTGTCTTTTTTTGGTAGAGAGCGATCCGAAAATGCCTCGCAAGTTCCCCTAATTCGTCCTCTCTTTCGGTTTCTCCTGAATCCTCATATACGTCTTGGGTCCAGTTCTGCAAGAGTTGGGAAATCGATTTAAGGGATTTAAAACTTAAATTCAGAAGATAATAGGTAAGTATTCCGAGCAGAATGGAAAATAAAAGCCCGACCAGCAGTCTGACCCAAACAAATGCTCTTAATTCTTTTCTAATTTCTTCTCCGAATAGGAAATCATCCAAAAGTAGATAAGATAAAAATAATACGAAAGAAGCGGTAAATGAGGCGAACGCTAATTTATGTTTGGATTGAAGATTCGGAAACAACTCATTTCCTCTCTATGATTGCGATTAGTGCGAGTGAGATCCCAAAAAGGAACAGTAAAGGAACGAATAACATCAACATTGATATTACATCTGGTCCCGGGGATAATACCGCTGCCGCAAATGCGATCCCGATAAATGCTTCTCTCCAATGTCTGAGTAAAAAAGAAAGTTTTAATATTCCAACAGCCGCTAGTAACACCATGATGACCGGAAGTTGAAAAGACAATCCGAAGATCAAATGCATATTGAAGAATACATCGTAGTATTCGTCTATGGGAAGTTTTGTCTCTATATCTAGAGGGCGAACAGTCACTAAAAAAATTTTCAGAAAACTTTCGAATGCTTGGGCCCAACAGAGCCAAATTCCCAACCAAAAAAGAACTGTGGAAAATGCGATAAGAGCTTTTCCGAGTCTTGCCGTTCTCGGTTCTAATGCGGGAGAAACAAATCCCCATAAAAAAGCTAGAACAAAAGGGAAAGTGATCAAGATAGAAACCATAAATCCCGTTCGCAAATAAACCATAAAAGGAGCCATGAGTTTGATTTGGTAGAAAGTGGCGGATTCCCCCAGAATGTTCTTGTACGGTTTGATGACTATCTTATGTAACTCTTCTCCGAAATACAAAGCTACCACGAAAAAAACGGTAAAAACCAGAATGGAACGAATTAGAACGGAACGTAATTCCTCTAAATGTTCCCCCAAGGTCATAAATTTTTCTCTGTCATGAGGAAAACTTTCCTCCGAGGCAGAGAGGGAAGGTTGTTTCATTTCATTAGTTGAAAGGTGCTTTTTTTTAGAAGGCATATCGAAAGGTTGGAATTAACATAAGGCTTCGCACAGAGTTCACGGAGAGCACAGAGGTTTAAATACGGAGTACGTTCTCCTAAAACTACCTCGGTGAGCTCTGTGTCCTCCAGTGCGAGAATCGTATGATTAAGCGGATTTTTTGGATTTCTTAGAGGAAGAAGGAGTCGGAGTCGGTTTGGTTTCCGGTTCCTGGATTTTAGCGGATTCAGATTCGGAATCTCCGGAAAGAGACTTACGAAATTGGCGGATTCCGTCCCCTAAATCCTTAGCTAAAGAGGGAAGTCGCTTGCCCCCGAAAAGTAGGAGAGCTAAACCTAGTATGAAAAAGATTTCCCAAGGGCCTAAATTTAAAAATGCGAGTGGTGCGTACATATACTATCTCCTTAGTTAGGATTTTGCCTCTGTAATATATGTCAAATAGTTAGTAGGAACAAGCCGATAATTCTATTGGGACTTCGGTTCTGATAGAAAGGCAAAAACGGAGGAGTTTATGAGAATAGAATCGAATCCCTTAGATTCCCTCTCCGTTCCTCTTCCGGTTCGAGAACCTGGTGGAGAGGAAGAAAAAGAAGTAGATCGGAAAAAAGCGGAGAATACTCCGAATTCCGATTATATGTACGCCCTTTCTGTCGGAAGTTTGATAAATGTGCAGGTGTAATTAATGGCTCTTACCAAGGAACAGAAGCAGGAATTCCAGGAGAAACTGGCGGATTTTCGGGCATTTTTGGAGGATTTGAAGAAGGAAGCGAACCTTCTGAAAGCCCAATCCAGAAAAGATCCCAAAATGGAACCCTACTTTAATGTGGCTCTTTCCTTAAATTCAATTAAAAATATTAACACCTGTCTACTGATCAATGAGATCTCCGTTGCTATTTTGGATCTAAAATCGGATACCTACCTCAACCAAGGGCGAAAAGAAATTTATAGCGCGATCTCTTTTATGGAAAAAGTGGTTGGGACCGACTTCGAGTCAGGTTTAGGAGAAAATAAGGACCTTCTCGCCAAAATCCCTGAATTTAATCCGCTCCAAAGATTGAATTACGTAAAAGGACTCAGGACCAGCACTACAAATACAATCGAAGCATTCGGTTCCAACTCCAAATGGAAATGGAGTTTTCCGGAGATCCATTTCAAAATCGCGATTCTTAGTAAGAATCTTTTTGACTTTCGGGCTTTTGAGAAGGAAAGAGACTTAGAGAATCCCTTTTATTATCCTAGACAGGAACACTATAATTTAATCCTCGAACTTTGTAACTTTGCCGCCCAGGAATATCGAGCCAAATTCGATTTGTCCACCCAGGACGCAGGAGACCTGAAAAAATCCATATCCCTTTTGGAGGTAAACCGTAAAATCCTCCAAACCACGGGCGAAACGGAGGACCTGGGAAAGACAAAAACCTTGATAGAATCCTTAAAAGAAAAGGTTGAGGCGATAGAAGCCGAGAAGGAAAAGAAGAAAAAGAAGAAATAGACCCGTCCAATTTGTTATAAAGAGTGGGAAAAAGATAGGAGAAAATCTAACTCATGGCATTGACCGAAATAAACGATTCAACTTTCAGTTCCGAGATCAACGGGGGCATGGTTCTAGTAGATTGCTGGGCCGAATGGTGCGGTCCCTGTAGAATGGTTTCCCCGGTTTTGGAAGAACTTTCGTCCGAGATGAACGATATCTTAAAAATTAAAAAATTAAACGTAGACGACAATCAGGACACGGCACAAAAATTAAATATTCAATCTTTGCCGACCCTTCTACTTTTCAAAGACGGACAATTAGTGGATAAGATCATAGGAGCACTTCCTAAGGCGCAAATCAAAAGTTTTATCGAAAGACATAAATAAAAAAATTCGATCTCGACTGCGGCGGAATTTTTCATGCTAAAAGAACAAACCAGGGGATACATAGAACTTCCTAGAGGAGGGTATTTAGTCGAAACAAGCGAGGGCTTCTTTCAGATCGGCTCTCCTCCCGAAACCATCAAAGACACGATGGCCGAAAAAAAGACTCCCCTGGTATTCATACTTCCTAATAAATTTTTCCACGTAGAAAAAGGGATCAGTACCGCAGAACTTGAATTCCCGATCTACTTTAACTTCTTCTTAAGACAAAAAAAGACCACGATTATCTGTACCGCCGAGCAAAAAGATCAGCTCATCACAGTACTTAAAGAATCCTTAATGGGTCCGGAAGAGATCAATTTAGAATCCGAATATTTAGACGGTGCGGAATCTTTCGGCTTTCCCGATATGAAAGCGGAGATGGCCTATTTCAGAGGATACAAAGGATTAGATGATGTAGTCGAATTCCAAGTATTCGATAGAGATAATATGGTCAACCTAGGAAAAGTATTGGTACGTAAACTTCCTTCCGGCGATTTTAGGATTACCGATGGAACTAAAGAGACCGAGATCCCTGGAGAAGTCGGATTCAATATTAAATACGAGATCGGTCATCGGTTAAAGGAACCTTTTCAAGCACCTTTACTTGGGATCACTTGCCTCGGACCTTCCCATGGATTCGACCCCGAGGACAACACCTCCGGGTTTATTATCTGGTTGAACCACCAAGGAATTATGGTGGACCCTCCGGTAAATTCTACCGAGTGGCTTCGCATGTCCAATGTGAATCCTAAACTTATCAATCACGTTATTCTCACTCACTGCCATGCCGACCATGACGCGGGAACATTCCAAAAAATTTTGGAAGAGACCAAGATCACAATCCATGCAACTGCGACTGTGATGGAAAGTTTTATCCGAAAATATTCCGCCCTCACTAAAATACCTCGCAGGGAATTGCTCGAACTTTTTCATTTCCAACCGATCATCATCGGAAGACCTCTTATGATCAACGGTGGAGAATTCAATTTTCATTATGCATTACATTCCATTCCTTCCGTAGGATTCGAGTTCTTCTTCCAAGACCAATCCTTTGTGTATACCTCCGATCATTTGAACGAACCGGACGTGCACGATAAGATGTATGAAAAGGGAGTTCTTCCCGAATCGCGCTGGAAATTCTTAAAGGAATTTCCATGGGACAGAAGGATTATTTATCATGAGGCGGGAATTCCTCCTCTTCATACAAGAGTGAGTTATTTAGCGAGTTTGCCTCCAGAGATCCAGGAAAAGATCACCGTTTATCATATAGCGAGAACGGATATGCCTCCGGGAACAAAACTCAAATTGGCCCGTTTCGGAATTGAGAACACAGTTTATCCCGAGATCACACCGCCGAAACACATGGAGGCTTATAATCTTCTCGATATCCTAAGCCAAATCGATATTTTTAGCGGTTTCCCGATAGAAAAAGCGAAGGAATTCCTACTCATTGTCCGCGAAGAAAAATACAAACGTGGAGATCAGATTATCAAGAAGGGAACTCCAGGCGATAAATTTTATATCATCGCTTCCGGGAACGTAAAGTTCGAAGGCCTTTTAGGAGATTCCGATATAGCGCCCATTAAACGATATGGTCAGTATGAATATTTCGGAGAAGCTTCCTTAGTATTGGATCTGCCTAGAGCCGCTGACGTTTTTGCAGAAACGGATGTAGTAGCTCTTACGATCGAGAAGAATAAGTTCCTACAATTTATCAGAAATACGGATTTAAGACAAAACTTAATACGACTGAACAGCATTCGCGACAGTAACTCTTGGAAAACACTGTTAGATTCTCGTCATTTTAAAGGACTTACAAGCCATCAAGTCACTCAATTAGAGATGATCATGAGACTTTCCAAGGTGAACAAAGGTTCAGTGCTTATCGCGGAAAAAGCGTTTTACCACGAAGCATATATCATTCGTCATGGAAAAGTAAGCGTTTATCAACACGGCAAAAAATTAGCCGAGTTGACTGATGGGGATTTCGTGGGAGAGATCTACGCGATATCCAAAAAGCTGGTGTCCAATTACACGTTCCAAGCGGAATCCGAAATGGAGTTGTTCTCTATTTCTCAGAATGAACTCATCCAGTACATTAAACGGAATCCCGGCGTTTACATGAGAATGAATACCGTCTACTGACACGGGAGATATACATGGAAAGAGTCCTACAATTTACCGAAGAGCATGAAGCTTTTCGTGATATGGCACGCAAGTTTTTCGAAACTGAAGTCGTTCCTCATCATCATGAATGGGAAAAAGTCGGAATGGTTCCAAAAGAACTTTGGAAAAAGGCGGGAGCAAGTGGACTCCTTTGCCCTGACGTTCCGGAAGAATTTGGCGGATCCGGTGCGGATTTCTTATATAACGTTGTTGTAATAGAAGAATCTTCTAGATCCGGAAACAGCGGATTTTTCGTATCTTTGCATAACGATGTGATCGCACCTTATATCACTGCGTATGCAAACGAAGAACAAAAAAAGAGATGGTTGCCCGGTTGTTGCAGCGGAGACAGCATTTTAGCGGTCGCTATGACGGAGCCTGGAGCGGGTTCTGATCTTAAAAATATCAGAACGAGCGCCGTGGACAAGGGAGACCATTATATAGTCAACGGTCAAAAAACATTTATTTCCAATGGGCAGCTTGCAAATTTAGTAATTACCGCCGTGAAACATGAAAACGGCACGATTTCGCTTGTTATGATAGAAGAGGGGATGAAAGGTTTCGAAAGAGGCCGTAATCTCGAGAAGATCGGACTAAAAGCTCAGGATACCTCGGAATTATACTTCAACGATGTAGTAGTTCCCAAAGAGAATGTAATCGGAAAAGACGGACAAGGTTTCCGGTATTTGATGATGAAACTCGCGCAAGAGCGTCTTGTATTGGCGATCGCAGCGGTAGAAGCCACAGCACTCGTACAAAGGATGACTCTAAAATATATTAAAGAGAGGATGGCATTCGGGAAAAAAATCGGAAGTTTCCAACACATCAAATTTCAAATGGCGGAAATGGCTACGGAACTGGAAATGTGCCGTACTTTCGTCGACAAAGTGGTTTCGGAGCATATTGCAGGAAAAAAATTAACCGTAGAGGCTTCTATGGCTAAATATTATTCCACCGAAATGCAAAAACGTCATACTGACCTTTGCCTCCAATTCTTCGGTGGATACGGTTATATGATGGAATACCCGATCGCAAGAGCGTATTTGGATGCAAGGATCCAGACGATCTACGCGGGAACCACCGAAATCATGAAAGAAATTATTGGTGGAAGTTTAGGACTCTGAAATAATCTCGAAATAGCCGTCGTCCAAGGGTACAATGGATCGAATGGCTCCTATAGAGAGTAAAATTGGGCGGTGTATTCGATATGCCGCTTTCCTAATCTTATCTTCTTCCGTATATTTTATCCCGGTTTCCTCCGCAGAAGCTCAGGTAACATGTATTCCTCCCGCTTCCGGAAACAATGTTTGTGATCTAATTCCTGCTTCCACCGCGGCTCAGTTCAACGGTTTGGAAGAAACGATCCGCAAGGAATATCTGAACGAACTCACTAAATCCATGGCGGACGCATCCGTTCTGGCCAATATCAACTCTTCCATGATGGGACCCGGAACTATTAACCGTTTTCAAGTGGGAGCGGGCCTTGGAGTTGCCGGAGTCCAAAAGGACGATATTAATATCCAATACAGCGATATTTCGATTCCTAAATTCCCGAATGTAGGAGCTTCGATCAACCCGGGAGCGATGGCGGGTGTGAACTTGGGATGGTTACTCGGTCAGGGACCTGCGGATCAGGCTGATCCTGATGAAAAGAATAAAAATTCGGGCAGATCCTTCCTTCATAGGATCAATATTTATGCACACGGTTTCCAAGGGAATATTTCCAACGGTGATATTAAATCCTTAAGTGACTCGACTTCCAAGGATCTATCCATGTCCGGAAATGTGAACAGTTTCGGAATGACTGTTAGATTTCAGATCGCAAGAGAAAGATATACCAAACTGGACTTCTTCGGATTTACGGGAGTTAGTTTAGGGATCGGCTTCCACAGAAAATGGGAAGAGATCAATATGAATTATCATCCAAGCGGATCCGATGCGGTCAAAGTTGAGTTCGGTCCTGCCACCGGTAGATGGGATGCGGATGTCAACTTCGCTTATCAATCGAAGGTCCAATCCGTTCCGGTGGATATTAGAACCGGTGTTAGGCTATTCTATTTCTTAACCTTGTTTGCGGGAGCCGGTATCTCGAATAATACCGGTTATACAAAATTGAACTTAGGGGTAAGCGGTCCTCTGTATTTGGCCCTAGACCCGAACGCTTCCGGTCTTCCTCCGGAAATTATCCAACAGATGAATGGGAACGCAAGCGGTACATTATCCTTAAGAACTAGCGGATCCGCTGATGTAAGGACCCAAATGAACTATTTTGTCGGTGGTTTTGAATTGAATATATTCATGTTCAAGGTATTGGCAGAAGCAATGGCCACGGACGATAAGATATACTCGGCGAACCTAGGTGTAAAATTCGCTTTATAGCCATCGAGTGACGGCTTCATGAGCGCAAGCGAGTATAAGTCTCCGGAAAGGCCGCTTTTAGGAGTCGGGCTAGTAAAATTGCCGAATCGTGGTTTCAAGAACGCAGTGGTGCCGTTAAAATTTTTCAAAGCCCAGGGAACTCGGCATTAAAATTCTCTTATTTTATTCGGAGAAATACAAAAAAGGCACGCCTTTTGCACTAATTTTAATAGAATGCAAAAGTCTGGAATCCATAGGATAGAATGTTCAGGAATTCAGCATTTAGCATCAAAGGTATCCGATGATCACTACTCCAGGAAAACCTCTACATCTCTCTTGCATTCCTAGGGGCGATGCCTATGCCCTAAAGGTCAATATTTCCAAAAACGAAATAGGGATTATTTATAGGGTAACGGCAGTTCTATACGTCCACGGGTGGAATATAGAAGAAGCGATTGCAGAAACTTCTATGGACGGTTATATCCAGGATATATTCATCGTAAAACGAATAGATTTTTCTCCTATGACGGACGAACATCTAAATGCGATCCATGCGGATCTGCATGAGTTGTTTTACGGCGGAATGTCCGTAATGAACTATTTGGCGAATCATCCTGAAAAGATGGAAAGTTTAAGGGCCAAAGTGGAGAATACTCCGGAAATTTTCCTATTCAATTCGGAGATAAGCGATTCAACGGTAATGGATCTTCGGATGGAAGATAGACCAGGAATCCTATTCGAAATCTCTCAGATCCTGTTCTTATTCGGAGTTGATATTCTTTCCTTTAAAGCGGTAACGGATTCCGGTCAAGTTCGAGATACATTCTTACTCAGATTGGAGAATGGATCCAAGCTGGACGAAAAACTTCATTTCCATAGATTAAAAGAAGCTTTAAACGCAGTTCTTTAAAGCCGCGAATACATCGGCGATCGTCGTATAACTTATTCTTTTTTAATTTTTAGAAGGCGGCTGTTTTACAAATAGAAACAAGCCTAAAAAAAGAAAACTCAAGATCCCTGATACTAAGAAAGAAGTCTGTGGTCCTTTTTGGGAATACACCACGCTGAACAAAATAGGCGAGATCCCTCGTCCGAAAGATCCTAAACTTCTTAATATCCCCAGATTTTTTCCCTGCTCACTCGGAGAGGAAAATAAGGACACCATAGAAGATACGGTAGGATTTAAGAAAGCGCTTCCCAATGCCAAGAATGTCAAAGATACGAATAGTAAGAATGTAGATCGGTCGGAAGCGATGACAGATGTGCTGGAAAAATATAAAAAAGAAAATCCTAATATCAAAAATACGGAAGCGAGAAGCCCCACTTTTTTTTCCGGGACCTTTCCGCTGATCCTACGGATAATCCCTCCTTGTACGAACACTATGATGAGTCCTATATAAACGAAAGTGTAACCGATACTTACAGGTTTATATCCTAAGAACTGATCCAAGTAAAAGTTCAAAGAGAATTCGAACCCGGAGAAGAAGAGAAGAAAATACAAATTTAAAAATCCTAAATACATGATCTCTTTGGAACCTAGGTCAAAAACTCCTAAAGCAGGATGTAACCTCCCTTCCGATTTTTTACGTAAATGATGAGGAAGAGTTTCTCTGAATCTGAAAAGAATTAGGAGTAAATTAACGAAGGAAGCCGCAGTGGCCATCAATGCGACGGAAGGAAAGATCGTCATCTTACCCAAAGGTAAAAAAGGAAGAATGGTTGAAGGATCCGTATGAGCCAAAATTCCACCGATAGAAGGGCCTGCGATAAATCCAAGACCGATCCCGGCGCCTATCATTCCCATTCCTTTGGTGCGATCTTGTTCCGATGTGGAGTCCGCCATCGCTGCAGTCGCGACAGACACATTTCCTCCCATAAGACCCGTAATTACTCTAGAGAGAACGAATAAGGAAAAACTTCCGGAAAATAACCAGACCAAGTATCCTAAAAAACTACCGGTGCATGTAAAAACTAGAACCGGTCGTCTGCCGGTAGCGTCGGAAAGTTTTCCCCAGATAGGAGAGAATAAAAATTGCAGGATAGAGTATAAGCTGGCGACGATCCCGCCGAATAGAGCCACGAAAAGTTTCCAGTCGCTTGTTCTTCCATCCAAAATGCGCGATGTCCAACCGGCCAAAAGATCCAAAACGGGATCTCCAGCCTGGGCTAAGAAATGATTTAATGTTTCCGGAAAAATAGGGAAGATGAGGGAAAATCCCATCATGTCAATGAAGACTGTAAGTATTAATATGAAGGATTGTTTCCTCATCATGAGCGGCCTGAATAAGATCAGGCCTAGTATCCGGGACCCGGTTTGTTTGTCCCGAATTTTTCTAAGCTAGGACTTTTATCAAGTTTTCCGAATTTTATTTTTTAGTAAGCTTTTTCAGCTCTTCTATCGCGGACTTGGCCTTGGCTTTAAATTCTTCCGGAAGTGCCTCGTCAATTTGTGTCGAAATTTTTTCGAAATTCTCTTTAAGCTGATTGATCACCGCCTTAGAACTTTCGTTAGCATTCGATAACTTGTCCTGAGCGTCCATAACCGTCTTTTGGATCAGGTCCCTAAGTCGATTCGCTTGTTCCGATTGATTCTGGGCTCCCTTACTTTTCATATCCTGGTAGGCATGGTCCAGATCGGAAAGGCTTTGTTTTAGTTTATCTTCTCCGGATTGAAATAATGCGATTCCGGCGTTTAGGATGTCCATTAGAGATTTTTCCATGATTGTTACTCCGAGGGAACCAAGGATACAGAAGGAAAGGAAGTAGGTCCAGTATGTTCGGGGGAAAAATCCGATTTTTTACGGAATTGAAAAGAATTTAGGAGGGATTTTCCAGAAGTTTTCGGATCTGGTCCCGGATCTTTGCCGCCGTCTCATAATCTTCCGCTTTTAGAGCATTATCCAGGGAATCCTGTAGGATCTCTAACTGAGACTTGGGCAACTGGGAAATTTTTTCTTTTCCGATTGTTTCTCCAGGGATCTCGTCGTCCTTCATCACGATTCCCGCTTCCTCTATCACTTTTTTTGCCAGATATATAGGAGCGTTTGCGCGAAGTGCCAATGCAATGGAATCACTGGGCCTTGCGTCGAGCACGATCAACTCCTCGTCTTTCCGTAAGGTGATTTTTGCGTAGAAAGTATTGTCTATGATCTCTTCGATCGCGATCTTTACGATCTGCACTCCCAGAGTGGTGAGTAGAATGGTCATCAGATCGTGGGTCATCGGTCTTGGCGGTTTGGTACCTTCTAAAACCGAGGTGATGGAATGTGTTTCCAGAGGACCGATAAAAATCGGAACGACCCTCTGATCCGAATCATCCTTTGCCTTCAAAAATACGGCAAAGCCCACATTCGTGAGAGAGATATTATATATGGTCGCTTCCAAAAGATCCATTTCCTAGTATTTGAACCTATCTTTCGTTTCCCGAAATGTCAAGCGTTCTAAACCTGGGGATCAAGTCGAGTCCAATCCTTTGATCCAGGAGTCGATTTCGGAGCACATTTCCTTTACGACCGGCATGTGGAAAACGATACCTAAGTGACCCTGTTCGTACGAAAGAATCTTATTTTTTTTATGAGGAAGCGCAGCAAGATCGTTCTCGATCGTCTCGCTTGGAACCACTTTGTCCACGGAACCTAAGACGGAAAAAAGTGGGATCTGCAGATTTTTTTGGAGCGCGGTATAATCCAAAGTTCCGTCATAGGAAAGAAAGGATCTATCCTGACTCAATTGAGATCTTAAAAATTGAAGAACTACTTTTGTAGACTCTTCACAAAAAATATCTTCGATCAGAAAATACCATTCTGGAGGAGAGATCTGTTTATAACCCACGAAGTCTCTAAGATTTACAACTTTCGCATGTAGATCGAAAGATACAGCTCTCAAAGAAGAATGTAGTCCCAGAAGAAATTTGAAAAATTTATTCAGATCGACTGTGGGAAGGGTAGTCTGCAAAGAAAAAGAAGTCAGGTCAAAAAGAAAATCGGAGATCGTTTTAGAAGGAACTAATTTTAGTCCCATCTTTAGAATGTCTAGACCCGGAATTTGTGCCTGCAGTCTCACAAAATTCGGAGAGGTGATGGAAACGATCCCGGAGATCAATTCATCCGGACGAGTGAGTGGAACAAGAGGATTCGTTTTTCTTTTTACGATCTCATCATAGGCTGAGCAATAAAAGCGGGGGATCATTCCCCCCATACTGTGGCCGACAACTACCAGCTGTTCGTTCGGAAAATTCTCTTTGATCCAGTTGAGAACCGCCGGAAAATCTTCTTGGATAAAATCGTCCACGGTCCAGCCTTCTCGTATTCCGAAAAGTGGTAAGGTCCTTCTGGATCTTCCCCTCATGTCCATAGAAAAAACCCTATACCCATGGCGGAGGGATAACTCTCTAGCTACTTTGTCCATTACGGACCTTCTGCAAAAAAAGCCGGGGATCAGAAGAAGGTTCTTACCGGTATCATTCCTTTCCTTAGGTTCAAAACGTTTTAAGCTAACCGAATATCCATCGCCGGAAGGAATGAGAAAACTTGCGTCCAATCGATAGGATCTTTGGTAGGTATGAGAATCGAATACGATGGTGGTAACTGGCTCGTCTTGACCGAAACCTCTGGTATAAAATAGATGTTTTGCTCTAGAATGAAGATCCGACTTTTCGATATTCTTACGCGCGTAGTAAGGATCTCCTTTTAGGCCCATTTCCTTGGAGATCACAAAGTCCACTACGTCGTACAAGCTATACAATTGTTGTCGTACTTCTTCCTCTTGTTCGGGACTCATATTGTCCCTACGGATGCCCCATAACATACCTATAGGAGAACCTTTTACGAATAAAGGAATCCCTGCGGCGTAATTCATCGTTTTGGTAAGAAGCTGCTTTAAGTTGGGATGGACCCTTTCATCGTCCAAGCTATGGAAATAAACTTCCGGCCTCGCTTTTTTTTCCACGGAAAGGATCGCTTCTCTCAAATATTTGGCGGAAAGATTTCCAGGATCTTGTATAGAGATCGGGATCGTGTTACGGATGAAATCCTCGATACTCTGAAGGCCGATCCTATCCGTTACCTGCTTCATTCTAAAATGAGTGGCGGATGCTACGATCTTTAGGTTTTTATCTTGGATTGCTTCGAAAACGGAATATTGGAATACCGGTTTTCCGTTTGGAAGGGTCATGGAGACCATCTTGTTTACGAATGCATTCCAAACTTTCTGGAGAAATAAGTTCGTACTTTCGGAAAGCGGAAAGATATAAATATCTTCCGCTCCTACTGCATAAGCGCCCCCTTTCCTCCGGGGCTTAGGGTTGACCTTTCGGGCTAGGGTCTGGTCCATAGATTAAGTTTCCATTTCGCCCTATAGGCTGGCAATCTGGAATTCTGGCTAATTTTGGCCCGAAATTTAGAAAAATTTGGAAGAAATTTCTAAGATTTTGTGAACGAAAATTGATCCGAATGTTCTTGTTTGTTACAGAAGCGGATCGAAACTTCCTTCTCCCCATTCAATTTCCAGTGAATGTTTCCTTTCAACTGATCGACTAACATATTCACAAGTTGTAGTCCGAGTCCCGGAGAATAATCGGTTCGGAATCCTTCCGGGAACGGGACGCCATTGTCCGAGACGATAAGGTTCACCCAAGAATTTTCTTTAAAAAGTCGAATGGAAATTTTTCCCTCCTGTTTTTTAGGGAATGCGTATTTAAAAATATTCGTGACGAGTTCATTCAAGATAAGTCCGAGAGGGATCGCACTTTTTACGTCAATTTCCAGATCGTCCAGGTCTAGTTGAAGAGAGATCCCGCTTGTTTTTTCTTGGAAAGCATTCAATAGATTTTCTGTGATCTTTTGGATATAACGATCCAGACGAACGGAATGAGAATTGTCGGAAGTATACAACATCTCATATAAATTTCCGACGGAATGGATCCGGTTTACCAAATTTTCCAAGGTATTTTTCCGCTTAGGATCGGATGATCTTGCTGCTTCTATTTCCACGATAGAGCTGATCATACTCATGCTGTTTTTGACCCTATGTTGAAGTTCTTTATAGAGATAATCCCTTTCATGAAGATCCTTCGCTAAAGTCTCGATGGCGGCCTTCGCTTCAGTGATATCCACGCAAGAACCGATAAAACCCGTAAAAATTCCGGATTCGTTTGTGATCGGGATCCCGTTATCTTGGACCCATCTCCAGTCCCCGTTTTTATTTTTTAAACGGTAAGTCATACTAAAAGGTTCTCTCTCGTCGAAGTGACTGGAATAGATCTGGATACATTCTTCCAAATCGTTTGGATGAACTCCTTCTGCCCAACCGTCCCCTAACTCCTGCTCCATACTCCTTCCGGTAAAGTTCAGCCAGGTTTGGTTGAACCAGTTGCATTTTTTATCGAGACCGGAAACCCAGATCATTACAGGTGCGGCATTTGCGACGGTTTTAAATCTAGATTCACTTTCTTTAATGTTCTCTAACAAAGTATATTCTTTGGAAATATCCCGAAAGACTAAAACGGACCCTATCGTATAACCTTTTTCGGAACGGATCGGAGCGGAACTTTCTGCGACCCGGTGCTCGGAACCAGATTTAGAAATAAGTAATACTTGGTTTTCCAGGCCCATATTTTTTTCTTTCGGAGTAAGAACATCCAAGGAATTTCTCATTCTCCTTTTTGTCTTAGCGTTAACGATCTTAAAAACTCTTTCAATAGGCTCGCCGATCGCTTCCACTCTGGACCAGCCGGTAAGAGTTTCCGCAACGTAGTTCATATCGGTAATATTTCCCAATTCGTCCGTGGAGATGACACCGTCTCCGATGGACCTTAAGGTTGCTTTTAAAAGTTCTTGGTTTTCTTTTAAGGATTCCTCACTTCTTTTTAACCGAAGATGAGATTCGTAAAGTTTGAATGCCATCTTGATGGAGGCAATGAGAACCGTTTCCCCGGAATTTTTAACTACGTAACCGTAGGAAGTGATTTTCTCCGTTTTTTCAACGATCTCCGGTTCGGTATGACTGGAGAGAAATACGATCGGGATATCCCTTGTTTTTAAGATACGGACCGCGGCATCCGTTCCATCTTCCTCGTTTCCGAGATCGATATCCATAAGAACTAAGTCGATCGTATAATCGTTAGTCGCTATTTGAACGGCTTCCTCAGCTGTGCCGGCGGAGATTACTCTGAATCCGTTCTTTTTCAATCTTTGGGTTTCGGAGAGCGCAATGATTGCCTCATCCTCGACAAGAAGAATGGTTTTTTTTCTTTCTTCCGGGATGGGAAAGTATTCTCTAAAAATTTTTTCTACTGTCTGGATCATCCCGAGTTTCTCCTAATGCAAACTGTGTCAAAGTTTTGGCTAATATGTATATTATGACACAATTTACCCGGTCTCAGTTTCGAGGGCAAGCAAAACCGAAAAATTTAGACTCTCTTCCAATCGCTCTAGTTTGCCTAAAAACCAATTCGAAAGACATAATATTATGATTTCTTTACCTTATTCTGTCTCATTAAACAGTTTATGTCTTGTTGGCGATCAGCTCGTCGAAGATCCTACAGGCGAAATTTCCGGATGGGCGTGAACGCTCTCGCTCAAAAGTTTCAAGTCCTTCTGGGCTTGATTTAAAAGTATGATTTTAAAAAGAAAGGAATTTGGGCCCAGAAGGACTTGCCGTTACGCAGTCTCGCATCCTGCTCGACTAAGCTCCACGGCGTCTTTCTCGCGCCTTCGTCCATCCATGGACTCGGCACGCGTTTATTTACGCTCCCTATGGGTCGCTATAAACGCTCTCGCTCAAAAGCTTCAAGTCCTTCTAGAACTTTATCTTAGAATGTAAGGAATTATTTCTTGGGCCTAGAAGGTCTTGCCGTTACGCAGTCTCGCATCCTGCTCGACTAAGCTCCACGGCGTCTTTCTCGCGCCTTCGTCCATCCATGGACTCGGCACGCGTTTATTTACGCTCCCTATGGGTCGCTATAAACGCTTTCGCTCAAAAGCTTCAAGTCCTTCTAGAACTTTATCTTAGAATGTAAGGAATTATTTCTTGGGCCCAGAAGGACTTGAACCTGTAACCCGGAGATTCTGAATCTGATGTATAAACGATTGATAGGAAAACTTTGGGCCCAGAAGGACTTGAACCTTCGACCCGCAGATTATGAGTCTGCTGCTCTAACCAACTGAGCTATAGGCCCGGAGGCTCCATTTTTTGAGGACCACGCCTCCTAGCAAGTCGATTTTACTGTGGGTTTAGATATCGGTTTGGATTGGAAAACCATTCTTTCAGGTCTTGGCGTTCTTTGTAAAAAGCGATATAGAATGTGTAAGCCTTATCTTCTTTTCGGAGCAGAAAAAAATAGAGTTGGAGTGGGTTTCCACCTGAATTGTCCTCTTTGGACCAGCGTAGGATCTCCGTCCTGTATATGCTGAACTTTTCTGGGGTTGTATTCGGAAATACCGCTTCCAATGCTTTGGTGCCAAGGGTTTCTTCCCCGACTCGGTCCAGTTTTCTCCAGATGACCAGCCAGGGTCTGTCTTTGAGCGGGACAGCTCTCCAACGTTTTCTGGATTCTGTTCGCAGCAGTGTTTTTTCCGGAAAATCGATCCGGATAAAATCTTCGGTGAATGTTTCTCCTGGTTGATAGACTTTTTGGTCCGGATCTAATGGAACAGATTCAACGGAGATGCTTGCGAGTATAAATAAGAACGGAAGGATTTTGGAGAAGGGAAGCCAATTCAAAAGATGATTTCCTCTAAGATCAGTTCTCTGTATTTGACTAGTTGGAAAACAGGAATAGATTGTTTTTCCTTTTTATCGGCCAGAGTATCTTCTCCTTTTTTTTTGAATTTTCGGATGGTTTTATTCTCGAATATGAATACCCCTTGGTATTCTCCCGTGACCTCGTAGGGGGCTCCGGCCGCCAGCCTAGAAACATATTTTTTTAATCTTCTATCGAATTTATTATCTCTATATTTATAATAAAATGTATGTCCGTTCCAATCATAAAAGACTACGTAATTTTCCTTTAAACCTTGGTAATATAGTTTGATTGTTTCGGGATAATTGGGAGAAGAATCCGTTAAGGTTTCTTTGATATCAACCGCTCTTGGTTCTTGTAGAGTGATCGTGCCGCGGTAGGTATTTCCCGCGGGTTCCGCAACCAATCTTCTCCCATCCGATGCTGGTACCAAACAAAGGATCGCGGATAGGAGAAGGAATCGTTTCATACTAATCGTTTTCCAGATCCTCTGATTCTCCACCGGATGGTTTGCCTCCACCAGAAGAACCTCCTGACCCGGAAGATCCTCCCCCGGAAGAAGATCCGCTTCCTTCTCCACTCAATGGAACCGGATTGGAACCTTCTCCGCCTTCGCTACTCGGTCTAGATCTCCTAGTGGAAGAACCGGATCCACTGACTTTTCTTGTGCTAGTATCTTTCGCAGGTTTGGTCTCAGAGCTGGAAGGAACAAAATTCGGATCTAATTTTTTGCGTAGTTGGTCTAAAGCGGTTTGGGCGGCACGTTTTACTTTTTCACTCGGATCTCTTTGTGCCTTGTATTCTAAAATCTCGATCACTGCAGGGTCTTCCGTTTCCGCTAAATGTTTGATGGCTCTAAGTCGGACCATTGCATCGTCGTCTCTTGCAAATGAATATAATTCTTCTATAATTTCCTTATCTCCTAAGGAAACAAGAGCCGTGATCGTGTGTATTTTGAGAGCCTGGTAATCCTGGATATCATTCTTGGATTTTAAGGCCCGGATCTTTTCCAATAGTTCTCTGAGTGGAATGATCGCAGCTTCCGATTTGATCTTTCCGAGTGCGTTTACCGAGTAGGCGCGAAGTGTGATCGGTTCTTTTTCGTCTTTTACAGTTGCGATCAGTACGCTCTCGATCGATGATTTTTTGATTTTTCCGAAATAGAGTGCGATTTGCGCTCTTACTTCAGGATCGTTAAACTTCTCCTGGAATCTTGCTTCTAACACGGAGAATGCATCGCTTGCTTGAGGAAATTCTCCCAGTGTTTCGATGAGTGCGATCAGGAAATTCGAATTTTTGGTGAAGTCCTGGCCTTTGAGTAGTTCCGTCAAAACAGGAATTCCGGAATCGAATTTGAGTTTTTTTACTACATAGACTGCTTCTTTCTGCACGTCTTGTTGGTCATGTTTTAATAATGCGATTATTTTATCTTCGAATTGTGTGAGTTTTAGGATTCCGGAAATCCGAAGTGCATAGATCTTCATGGACCAATCCGGATCCTTGGAAAGGATCACTCCGACTTGGTCATACAGTTCTCCTGCTTCTTCCTTTGGAAAATCTTCTAGTTCTCTGAGAGCGCTTGCTCTTTCTTTTGTGGTCCCGTATTTTAGGATCTTATGGAGAACTTCCTTCTTTTTACGGATCTGCTCTTCCGTATATTTTGGTTTTGGTGGGGCTTCTTTGGAAGAAATTTCGCTGAAGGTAATAAAGCAAAATACCAAGAAAACGGCATACATGCTTCCAAGCGAAATAAATCCTTTTTTGTTTTTGGAAAAGCGGGAATGCTGCAGCTGTTTATTCACCTGTTTGCTGCAGTTTTCGGTTTTCTTCTTCGAGTTCCTTAATTCTTCTGTTAAGCTCATTGACTAAATGTTGATTCTCCAGGTTCTGCCGGAACTTTTCTATCAAAGATCGGATGTCCTTGGTTAGATCCTCTATATTCCAGGGTTTTTCCACGTATCTGCTCAATCCCCCGAAATTTATCGCGTGGATGGCGGAATCCAAACCGGCCTGACCGGTGAGCAGAATTTTGATCGAATCCGGAGACCGTTTGTGGACCGATTCCAGAAAATCGGCCCCTTTCATACCGGGCATCACCTGATCCGTAATGATCACTTCGATCACATAACCGGAACCTTGGATCTCATCCAGTAGGGCAAGTGCTTCCTCGGCGCTTCTTGCGGTTTCGATCTCATGAGTTTTTCCGAACTCGTTATGAAGCTGTTCCTGGAGAGTCTCCAATACCGACACTTCATCATCGACACAAATAATATAACCTTTATTCATAATCCTAGACCGAAAGGTGGCCGGTTTCCCGGAACTAGAGAGTTTTGGAGAATTCTCCCGGAATGTCAAGTAGTAGAATCTTCTTACTGTCGTATCTTCGACTTAAAATTAGGATCTTTGATCTAAGAGATTGGTTTCTCTGGGGAGAAGGATCCGGATCTCATGAGGAAGTTCCGAAATTCCGGAACAGAGTTTTCTCCAATTCTGTCCGGAACCTGGAAAAGAAGAAGGGTAGTCTTCGAGAGAATTTTCCCAATCGGGAAATGATTCAATATTCGAGTCGATTTCGGATAGAATCGGGATAGGACTCCATTTTTGTAATGTTTCTAGGACGCTCGTTCTAGTTCTCCATTTGGACTCAGGTATGTATCTCGAATTATATAGGCTCGTTTTGCGATCGATGAAAAATCTGTCGTATCTTTCATAACCTGTGGATCTACAGTGAGTTTTTCCTCCTTCTCTCTCGAATCCAAATCCTTTCAGTAGAACGGATTCTGCTCCTAAGGATTGGAATAAGGAAACTGCGAGGCCTGCCACATTCAAAGTTGGATTTTCTAGGATCGGTGCCATTGGATAAAATTTAGCGCCCAGGATCTGGTCCAATGGATGAGTGGAAAGATAGATTACTTTCGGATTTTTCAGGTCGAAGATCCGACACGCTCCGCCGAACCAAGTGAAGATCGGAATATTCTCGGGAATTCGCTCAGGAAAATGGTAGAATGTCCCCAGTCCACTGTCTATGGAAAGCACCGCATGAGGTTGGATACCATTCTCTAATAAATATCCGAGTGCGGTATCCGAACTCAGTAGGAATAATTTTTCCTTATTTTGCCGGATCCAATCGATCTCTGATTCTAAATTTGGCGAAGCTCCTACAAAACATCCGATCCTTCCAGGTTTAGGAGCAAGGGATTTTCCCAAGATACGATAGGAATCCGGACTTTCAGAAGACTTTTGCAGATGTTTGAAGAAGTTTCTGACCCAGAGTCTGCCGAATTCCTTCTTCGCGAGTCTGTTTTGAGAGATAGATTCCTTTTTCCGGAAGAAGGAAGAAATCTTTTCACATAGGTCCGGATACCGTCTTGAATAATTCGGGTGAATGAATATTCGCAGGTTCTTGGTCCCAGCCGGCATCCAGTCGGATCTGTCTAAGGTTTCAAATTTTTCCCAACCGTAATAGATTGGAACTTCGCCTAATTTTTCTCTCAATTCGGACCCAACCAAGGATTCTAGTTCGGAGAATGGTTCTATGAGTAGGATTTTTGTAGGTTCTTCGACAGATTTCAAATACGAAATCACATGATACCCGCAACCGATCCCGATGATCACCAGGAATTCGTCTTTTTCAAGTGGGGAAGGAATGGAAAGGGAGATTCTTTCTCCCTCTTTGATCGGATTTTGTGTGGAATGTAGGTGGAAGGAGGAATTTTCCTCCTTCAAATTCAGAGAACCGTCGGATTGCCGGACAAGCTGAAAGATTGTTTAATCCTCGTCTTCTTCTTCCTCATCGTCGTCGGAATCATCGTCATCTTCCTCTTCTTCATCCTCGTCGTCATCGGAATCGTCTTCCTCTTCGTCGTAGGATTCTCCTTCTTCGCCATCTTCCATGTCCATAAGAGGTTTCGCAGCTTCTTCCGGAATGAAATCTTCTTCCATATCTTCTTCAGCGATCGGAGCTTGAGGTGCTTCGAAAAGTCCGTTGAATTGGGAATAAGTGGCTCCGTTGCCTTGTGCTTCCGCCTCGATTGTGGCTCTTTCTTCTTTGGTTACGTATTTATATTGAACTTCTTCGTTTGCGAGTGCAAACATCGCTTGGACGGCAAGTTTGCGTCCTTTGATTTTTTTAGGTAATTCGAGTCTGTCGATTCTATCCAGGATTTGGAAGCCGGCTACGGCTCTTTCGTACTTGTTTTTTTTGGCCAGTTCAATCAAAGTTACAATATCGAATTCTGAGTTCTGGTTCTGGGTCATTTTGTATTCCTGAGAGGGGATAGAGGCCTTTGAAACTACCATCATTCTCAATTTCTCTTCTCTGTCAATCCCTTATATCTTTCGTTTATTCCTTGAATTCTGGGGAGAATCTTCGATTTTGGTAAACGCCCATGGATTCTCAGGCCAACTCCGATTCCAGGCTTAGTTTTCCCTTTTCCAAGGGGATTTTCTTCCGCCTAATCCTTTTATTCATTTCGAGCCTACTTACCGTATGTGCTCCATCAGAACAATCCAATCTAGGTGTCCAAGATTTTGAAGGTATCAGTTTGGATGGAGAGAAGATCCGTATCAGCGATATTGCCGCCGATAGAATTGCTCTGAATGTGTACGGACCAAATTGCCTTCCTTGTATAAAGGAAATTCCTGTTTTAAATTATCTGAATGCAGAATTGAAAAAAACTCCGCATATCAAGTTATATATGATCGTGGATCCGGATATATTTTTCGATAATCCGGAAGCTCTTTCTACGGAACAAAAAATGAAAGAAGCCGCGGTTCTTATGAAAGAAGAAGTTAAAAAATTCGGAATACAACTCCCTGTCCTCATCATGAAGCCCCCGTTTAAAGTGGATCGCACGGAAGGACTTGTAACCGGAACTCCTGAAACACTTCTATTCAAAACAAAACCTTTGATCTTATATTATAATTTTATCGGGCCGATCAGCGAAGAGTCCGATCCGAATAAAATCCCTAAAAATATGAAAGTGATCTTCTTCAAAAGAATGGCCGGCCAATCATGAGATGCCTCATCGTTCGGTTCAAGGACTGCGAAGGTCCCGGAACTCTATTAGATTCTTTGCAAGCTAGGAATTATAGGATTACCTATCATAATGCGTACGATGAACGAGTGCATATCGTTCCGGCCGCTCATCAGATGTTCGATCTTGTTGTATTCTTGGGTGGTCCTCAAACGGTTCACGATCCCGAACAGCATAGATTTTTTAAACCTTGGCTGGAACTTGCGTCTCACTTGGTATCTATGAAAGATAAGAAGGTGATCGGGATCTGTCTTGGTTCTCAAATTTTAGCGACCGTTTTGGGAGCGAAAGTTTATGAGGGGGAGAAGGGTCCGGAAGTTGGTTTCTCTGACGTGAAAGTAGTAAATCCTTCTCATCCCGCATTTTCTAAATTGAACGGAATATCTACCTTTCCTGCATTTCATTTACATGAAGACGTATTCGAGATCCCAAAGGGAGCGGATCATTTATTACAAGGAAGTTTTTATTCTAACCAGATGTTCGGATATAAGAATCGTGTATTCGGTATCCAATGTCATCTGGAAGTGACACAGATAATGTTAGACGTTTGGAAGAAAGTACATTCTGAGTTTATCAAAAAAGCAGGATGGATTCCCGGACCCGAAACGGAAGATCTGAGGTCTCAGATGGAAAGAGCGGGTAGGGCGCTCTTCGAAGGAATTTTGGATTTATAATATTCTACCCAATGTCCCGAAATTCCGGGACTATTATCATAAGACGAAACGGTTGATGGTGCATACATGATTCAGAAATTACTCAGGGTTTTATTCGGAAGTAAATACGAAAGAGACCTCAAAAGACTCACTCCGATTGTAGTTCAGATCAATTCTTTGGAAGAGTCCATGCGCTCTCTTAGCGATTCCGAACTTTCTTCTCAAACTAGAAAGTTCAAAGAAAGACTCGCGAAGGGAGAAACCTTGGATGATATTCTTCCGGAAGCGTTCGCTACGGTAAGAGAAGCCGCCCTCCGAAAATTAGGGATGCGCCATTTCGACGTGCAGATGATGGGAGGGATCGCCCTTCATTGGGGGAATATCTCCGAGATGAAAACAGGGGAAGGTAAAACTTTAACTTCTACCTTGGCCGTCTATCTGAATGCGCTTGCGGGTAAGGGAGTTCATGTGGTTACGGTGAACGATTACCTGGCAAGAAGGGACGCGAATTGGATGAAACCGATTTACGATTTCTTGGAATTATCCGTCGGGATCATCCAGCACGATATGGAGCATGACGATCGTAAGAAAGCGTATTCTGCGGACATCACATACGGAACGAATAACGAGTACGGTTTCGATTATCTGAGAGACAATATGGTTTCTCATATCGATCACAAAGTGCAAAGATCTCATTTTTTTGCGATCGTAGACGAGGTGGACTCGATTCTCATCGATGAAGCAAGAACCCCACTCATCATTTCCGGTCCATCCGACGAATCCACGGACAAATATACTCGTATAGATAAGATCATTCCTAGACTCGTCGAAGGTGAGGATTACGAGAAGGATGAGAAGGCAAAGAACACTCTTATGACGGAAAAGGGTGTTGCCCATGTGGAAGAGATCCTAGGGATCGAGAACTTATACGCTCCTCAAAACGTGGATTTAGTACATCACGTTCACCAAGCATTAAAGGCTCATAAAATATTCCAGAGAGACGTGGACTATGTGGTCCAAAACGGAGAAGTGATCATCGTTGACGAGTTCACCGGTCGTTTGATGTCCGGTCGTAGATATTCGGACGGACTCCACCAGGCATTGGAAGCGAAAGAGGGAGTTCCGATCGCAAGAGAATCCCAGACTCTCGCAAGTATCACTTTCCAGAACTATTTCAGATTGTATGAAAAACTGTCCGGTATGACCGGAACCGCAGACACAGAGGCGGAAGAATTCCATAAGATCTATAATCTAGATGTGATCGTAATCCCTCCGAATGTCCCGGTCCAAAGAAAAGACGCAGCGGATAGAGTGTATAGAACCGAAAAAGAAAAGTTCACCGCTATCTTAAATGAGATCAAAGAATGTAGAGACAAAAAGCAACCTGTGCTTGTCGGTACAATTTCTATCGAAAAATCGGAAGTTCTCGCAAAACTTTTGAGCCAAGCGGGAATTGCGCATAACGTGTTAAACGCTAAGTTCCACGAAAAAGAAGCGGAGATCATAGCAAACGCAGGAAAACCCGCAGCGGTTACCATTGCCACCAATATGGCGGGAAGGGGAACCGATATCGTTCTAGGCGGAGCTCAATTATTTAAGGAAAGTCTGGAATCTTGGAAAGAATCCGATCCAGTGATCACCGAATTTAAGGAAGCTGTAGTTCGTGCTGATTTGGAAAGAGCTGAGTCCATTTCGCAAAGATTGGATTCTCAGGCCAAAAAATCCAAAGCAAACGAAATATTAACTAGCGCCAAAATATGGAGAAAAAATCACGAAGAAGTCCTGGAAGCGGGCGGCCTTCATATTTTAGGAACGGAAAGACACGAGGCGAGAAGGATCGATAACCAGCTTAGGGGTCGTTCGGGTCGTCAGGGAGATCCGGGTTCCAGTAGATTTTATCTTTCCTTACAAGACGATCTGATGAGGATTTTCGGATCGGATCGGATCGCAGGCATCATGGAAAGGCTCAAGATGCCGGAAGGGCAAGAGATAGAACATCCGATGGTATCTAACGCCATTGCCCGAGCCCAAAAAAGGGTAGAAGGTCATAACTTCGATATTCGGAAACATCTTTTGGAATACGATGATGTAATGAACCGCCAACGTATCGTAATCTACAAGATGAGAAACGAGGTCCTGGAAGGGGGAGATGTAACCGGGCAGGCAAAAAGTTTCTTAGAAGAAATGATAGAAGCCCAAGTTGTCGCCACCTGCGAGGGAGGAAATCCAAACGGTTGGGAATGGGATGTTTTAAAAGAATGGTTCGAAAGTCTCGGACTTCCTTGGAAGGTGGACCAAGAAGCGATCAAAAAATCCAAAAATCCACAATTAGCCGTATTCGATTCTTTGAATAATGCCGCACAAACTTTCTACCAAGAAAAAGCGGAGCGTATAGGTTCAGACGTTTGGAAACTTTTGGAAAGAAATATCTTCCTAGATATTCTGGACCATCGCTGGAAAGAACATCTTTACTCCATGGATCATTTGAGAGAAGGGATTTGGACGGTAGGTTACGGAGAAAAAAACCCGCTTGTAGAATATAAACTCCAAGGTTTCCGATTATTCGATCAAGCAATCGAGAACATGAAATATGAGATCGTTAGTTTCTTACTCCGTGTAGAAGTTACCGAAAAAACCCAGTTGCCTGAAGAGAAAAAAGAATATAAAAAAGTTGGACAGGAACTGACTGGAGGCTTCCAGGAATTACAGGGAGCTAAACCTAAAAATCCTATGGCAGAGGCGATGCCTGTCGCTTCCGGAGGCGGTGGTTCCGAAAGAAAAACCAGTCGGAGAAAACGAAAATGATTCTATGGTTAAAGAATAAATTCTTTCAAATCCAAAGAAGGTCTGACCGGTAAGGATTTTTGGTTAATAATTAAATTCAAATACCTTTGTAAAGGCTGCGAAATATTTCGCAGCCTTTTTTATTTTCCTTTTATAAAGAATGAAAACAGAATTGACTCCGATCATATCAAAAGTATGCACTAAGCTCAAATATAGATAGGTGATGACTATGAATGTACCTGAAAAAATTTTGATCTTAACCGGGGTCTTAAATTTAGCGTATGGAAGTTTAACCGGATTTGCGTATGCTTTCGCTAGAATGAAGGCTGAATTTCCTTCTAGGTATTTGCAAGCCGCACATATCGGACCATTGATGCAAGGAGCTATGATACTCGGTCTGGTATTCGCATTTCAATTTGCTGCACTTTCCGAGACGACAGCTTTAGTAGGGGCGATCTCGTTTACTGTTTCTTCCGGTTTTATTGCCTTAAAAGATACTGTGGACTGGCTCCAAGGTATCAAAGACGAATTTAAGGAAAATCCTCCACTTGGAAAGATCCTAGGTGGAATCGGAGTATCTGCAAATCTGGTTGGGATAGCAATTGTCGTGTATGGGGTTTTGGCTGCTTAGCGCACGCGGAGAAAGACCAAGATGTTTGGGCGGTTGCCGGTATCAAAAGTGATCTAATATTCGACGTATAAATCGGAAAAATCTATCTTAGGGAACTACAATTTCAAGGATAGATTTTTGGAATTCCGAACCGAGAATTGACCTGTAGCTAGAAGTTTTTTTACATTTTTTTCGCTCTAAAAATCTTAAAGAGGGTTTGAAGATGAGCGAGCACTTAAAGGCAAAACTGAAAAAAGCAGACGGCGGCTTTTGGAAAAAGACTTTCAGATCTTGCTGGAATGTCCTTCCTCATTCTTTGAGAAGGCAATTGGTTGCCATGTCGGGACAATCCGATCTGGATTTCTAAGATACTTGTATTATTTTTGATGATGGGTTATCCGAAGAGTAAAATTTTATCGTTGTAATCGTCCTAGACTGGATTTCCGCAAAATATTCCGTTTAACAATAAACATTTCCTGAAATATAAGATCCGGTTGAATTTCTGGCTGAAATTTATAAAAAGGAACATACCAGAAAGTAATAAGGTCATAAAAAGTATGAAGCCCCATAAAACCGCCATTTTATATCTCCTTCCCCTCACTCTTTTTTCCGCATGTATGCAGATGAAATACGGGTGGGATGTGAAAACGCCCGAGCAGCTATACTCGGATTGTATGACTACCTTTTCCGACGAAGTAAAATGTAAAGAGTTCGTTTCTAAAGATGCAGTTAAAGCTAAGGCGTCTGAAAGTCAATACCCCGAATTGAGTGAAGAAGAAAGGAGTAAATTACAGATCCGACAGGATTTGAAGGATAGGATACAATTTAAGAATAAACTATTCGTAAAACATCTAATCGGAGAGCCGGATGAGATCCAATATGTGAATAACGTTCATGAGGATTGGATTTATCGGAGACCAGTTTCAGTTTACGAGTTAGGTTACGCTCCTGACAAAGAGATCCGGATCAGATTCCAAAAGGGGATCGTCCAAAAAGTCAATCATAAAGCCCCTAATAAACCTACCAATTAAAGTAATCAAAATTCAGGATCATATACAAATAAAAAAAGGTCTGTTAGAAATTTTCTAACAGACCTTTCAACTTCGACTAACTTAGGTCGTAAGTAAGTTAGTCGCAAGAATTCTATTAATCGAATTTCGCTACGATACCAAGAGTCGCACCAAATTGGCCTTCTGTTGGATTTCCGTTACGATCGATAAATTGTTTTCCTGGACCCTCGTCCCTTCTTAAGTCCAATTTAACAATTACGTTTTCAGACCAAGTGTAGGTTGGAGTGATAGTGTATGTTCTTAACATACCATATCCCGCCGCGGATGCTCTTTGTCCGCTGATATCGGCATATAGGAGGTCAGCACGGGTAAGGCTTGCTACTGCGGCAACATGCTCAGCGCTAGCCGGATTGAAACCGTTAGTCAGGATATCCTGAACGATCGGAGCTTTCCAATCCGATGCACCGTAATTTACGTAAGGGGATACGAAAGTGTTCGGTGCGTTTACGACGAGAGGTCCGCCGTATTTACTGTCATCGATTCTTTCCGCACGGAATGCCAATGCGAAGGTTTCGGTGAAAGCATATTTAATCCAAAGACCGAAGGTGTTGTATACCTGCTTAATTTTGTCTGGTCTTCCGTAAGGATATCCGGAAACATCTGTTCCTGTCAAATCCCATCCGAAAGCAGCTGTATTCGATTGACCGCCTCTTTCTCCGTAAGTCCAGTCGAAATTGATCGTCAGTTTATCAGTCGGAGTAGCAGAAAGGATTAAGTTGTTTACGAACCAGTAGTCAATTTTTCCGTCGGAAGGAACGCTGCAAGTAGTCACCCCGGCAAGATTACAGGAGTACAACTGACCGTTTGTCGGTCTTCCTACAGTGTTGTCGTTTCCATACAATGTGTTCCACACGATATTGAACTTATCTTCAATAACGGTAGCTTTTAATTGAGTACCTACTGCCTTTTGTTCCCTTCTTCCGTCGGAGTAAGGGTGAACAGCGGTATTCGTTAAGCTTGAACCGGTTGCCGGATCTCCATAAGGAGTGATCCCGCTGTAACCGAATTGGTCACCATTAGCAGTGAATCCTGTTCCTTGCGCACTGTTGTACAAATAGAACCCTGCATTCAAACGATCGTTGATCGCTAAGCTAGCTCTTGCACCGGTATGGATAAACGGAACGGTATTGAAGAAGATATACCCGATGGTATAGTTCATGTTATCTTTCGATTCCAATACTTCGTAGCCGATATGTGTAGCCATCTTACCGACGTCTACGGTCAGACCTTTTAATACTGGAAAAAAGAAAGATACATATGCCTGTTGCAACAGGTTCATATTATAAATTCCGTTTGTCGTATAGAAAGGACGTTCTTGGAACATCGCGTTTTGACCGTTCATAAAGTCGATCCTGAATCCCCAGGGACTTGATTTCTCGGCAACCTTTTCAACATCCAACTCGACAGAGTTCACTGCGAACTGCTTGTTATAAGTTTCGAAGGTACGGCTGACGTCCACATCCGAGCCTTGTTTGTTGTTGTTTACATATTGATAGTAAACATCGACAAATCCGGAAAGGTTGATCTTGTCGTACCATGCTTTGCTTTCCTCGACCGGCGGTGAAGCTGGTGCGGCGGCTGGTTTTTCATCTTTCTTCGCTTGGGCAAAAATGGACGAAGAAGATAGTAAAACCAAGGAAGCAATGAGACTAATTGTTTTTTTTCTCATCATTCTCCTAAATCTCCTATGCCTCCATTTATGCAACTAGCGTGCCAACACGATAAAAATAGGCAAAGAGACTAAATCTGGCTTAAAAACGATTCTAAATCGGATATTTGATGCTTATAATTTATAATCTTTTCGGGCTAAATTTCATAGACGCGCAATATGCTTAAAAAATGAGCAAAATCGAATTTGCTGGGGGAATAAACAGAGGAATGGATGTTTTGGCGAAACTGGAGACCAGAGCTGGAAATGAAGAAAGAATTTGTAGTAACTTCGACGGTTTTCCTTTCGGTGATCACTCTAGTTTACAAAGATTTCCGGATCTGATCCAGAAGATAGTCCGCTGAATTTAGATTTGGGTCTTGGAGCACGGACAGTAAGGAAGAACGTAAAGCCTCCCCCAATTTCGGAGCCGGTAGTTCGGGAAATTTTTCCCGGATCAGGTGACCGTCAATGACCAGGTCGGAGAGAAGAAGCGGAGGGTTCTTTTTGGATTCTTCTTCCGCACTTTCGAACCAGAATGCATCTTCATTTAGAGCGGCGGACCAAAGAAGAGAAAGTTCAGAGCACCAGTTCAAAAGTTCTTTTTTTCCCGCATATTGTGCGACCGGATGTAGTAGATGGCTACGAAGCCCTGAAGGAGATCGTAATTTTTCTTTTAGTTGGAAGAGAGAGTATAGAGTTTTTAAGAGAAACTGAGAATCCTTGGTTCGTTGGTTGGAGAATTTCAGTTCTTTAAAGAAAACACTCGAGTCAACAAGCCAGCTTTGTTCGGAAAAACAGGAAAGCAAAAAATAGGCCAATTTGGATCGTTCAGAGGTTTGGAGAAGTTTGGAAAATCCGATTTTACGTTCGTCCCAATCTCCGGAATACAATTTTGTTTTGGTGAATAATTCCAGAGTTTTATGTTTTTTTAATAAATCAAAACCTTCGATCGGATTTTTACTTCTAAGTATTTTTAAAAATTCGTCATGTATTCTTTCCGGAGAAACTTTTGCCGTGACGGATCTACATGTTTCGATCGCTTCTTCGGTATCCGGATGGATCTTAAATCCGAGTGTGGAAACAAATCGAATGGCTCGAACAGGTCTAAGCCCATCTTCGGTAAATCTGGAGACAGGGTTTCCTATGGTCCGAATTAAAGAATTTTGAATGTCTTCTATTCCCGAATGTTCGTCTACTAAGATCTTTTGCCGAAGGTCCAGGGCAAGTGCGTTCATTGTAAAATCCCTTCTATTTAGATCTTCGCTTAGACTGACCCCGAATTGTACTGTTTCCGGTCTTCTTCCGTCTATATAGTCTTCGTCTTTTCTGAATGTGGTCAATTCATAGGATCTGTCATGGAATAATATCGTTATGGTACCGTGTTTGATTCCGGTAGGAACGGTTCTTTTGAAGATCTTCAGAATTTCTTCCGGATGAATGGAAACCGCAAGATCGTACTCATGAGGGATTTTATTTAAAACCAGATCTCGGACACTTCCTCCGACTAGATATGCTTCCCCTCCGTAATTTCGGATGGAAGAGCTGATCTCTAATAAGTCCTCTAAAAAAGGAGAAGGGATTTGCGAGATGAGTTGGCTCGGATCGGGGCTCATCATTCCTGGACGATCTTTTTCCAAATCGGTAGGTAACGGTCTTTCAGTGCGGGGTTTTTGGAAAAAATTTCTTCTATTTGCTTTTTGGTTTTTTCGTCCACGGAAACTCGTAAAAAAGGAAGATCCGCTTGTTGGGAAAGGATCTGGTCGATCCTTTTTCCCGTTTCATCCCAGGCAGAATTGCAGATCTCTTTATATTCTTCGTCCTTATGTTCATTGCAAAGGATCGCAAGATCCAAATACTTTCCTTCTTTTTTCAGATCTTTCATTTTGTCTAGGATACCGGCCTTGCAGGTTTGGATAAAAAGAAGAAGGATCAGGATTAGGATTTTTTTACGGCCCATGCATCAAATTTTTCGGGAGGAATTCCAACGGGAAAAGCTTTTTTCAAGCTAAGTCGCAAAGACCGCCAAGTATTTTCATTTCATAATTCTCCGCGTCTTTGCGCCTCAGTGTAAGTAAACCGCGGCAGGGATACGAAGGGGAAGTCCGAAGGACCGGAGCGATAGCGGAGCCCGCAGTAGCCCGGTCTGAGCGGAGCGAAGAGCCGCCCGAAAATTTAAGCTTCAAAAGCTAGGTTGGCCAGTTTATCTGCCCGCTTGTTTTTCTCTCTGGGAACATGATGGATGGAAAAAAGTTTTAATTTGGAAGTGAGACCTTTGACCTTTTCCTTTGCAACTTGGAGGTGAGGGGATTTGACCTTGTACTCTCCCTTGAATTGTTTTACTACCAGCTCGGAATCCAGATAAGCGGTAACTTCGCTTGCTTTTTGGGAGAGACAATATTCTATTCCTGCTTCTAAAGCCGCCCATTCCGCCATATTATTGGTTCCGTCGGAGATCCTGCTGGAAATAGAATGGACCTCGTCCTCTCCTACGTAAACGGCAACCCCAATGGAAGAAGGCCCCGGATTTCCTTTAGAAGCGCCGTCACAGTATATTTTAAACTTTTTCACTGGTTTATTCTCGGTCTTTAGATCCGAAAACGAATAGGAATGGTCTCCAGAAAATTAGATATCCGATCAGGATGAGTATGGAAAGAAAAAGGGAAAGTGTTCCTAAAATCAATGATTGGCAAGTTCGAAACAAATGATCGAACGTGTGAGGGAAAAAAAGCCCTCCGATCAGACAGAAAAGTCCGGCTGCTAATAAGGCGAACAGAACGAAAGGAAGGGATAAAAAATAAAAAAGATAGCTAAGGATCGTGAATCCAAAAGCCAATCTATATGCGTTCCAACGTGCCGGATGATCCATCATTAAACCAAATACCATCAATAGTCCTATCCTTCGAAGGCTTTGGTTTGGCAATGTAAAAATGGATACCTACCATGGCAAAGATGAGGCTGGATTATTTTACCTTCCTAAATTCTCTTCCGGAAACTCCCGAGTCGGAATGTGCTTATTACCCGGATCGAAATTCCAAGGTGAAAGGTTTCTTTTATAAGGAAAAAATACCTCCTGAAATTTTAGACGATCTTTTTCGTTTCGGTTTCCGAAGGTCCGGTAATTTCTTTTATCGGACGAATTGTTCCGTATGTTCTCATTGCCTGAGCTATCGGGTCATGTTATCCGATTTTTTTCCTTCTTCAAATCATAAAAGGATCATCAAAAAGAATCAGGATCTGACCTTGCAAATTTCTCCTCCTCTTATCAATGATGAAAAAAAGAATTTATACGTGAAGTACCAAAGGTCACGTCACGAGGGAAGTTATGGCGAATCCGAATCTGAAATTTTGGAGAACATGAGATTTCAGATGTATGAGGGTTCTCTGCATTCTAGGGAACTTCTACTTTATAAAAACGATGTACTTTTAGGCTGGATATTATTGGATCTGGGACTTGAAACCGTGTCCGCCGTGTATTCCGTTTTTGATCCGGAAGAAAGGAAAAGGAGTTTGGGAAATTTCCTCATCCTTTCTTCCATTCTTTGGGCCAAGGAAAATAGTTTTAAAGAATTTCAATTGGGTCTTTTCCTTCCGGGACATCCTAAGATGGATTATAAAAAGAATTGGAAACCTTCCGAAATTTTAGATCGTAGTTCCGGAGTCTGGAAAGAGAGCGGAGCCTTTCTATCGGATTATATTTCGGAGAATGGTCCCAACGGAGATCTGGTCCGATGAAAATGTGAGAGCAACTTTCGCAAGGAGATGGAAAGAGACACGAAGTATTTTCGCACAGAGTCGCGGAGCCTCAGAGAATTTATGTTTGTAGGAACTCCTATACATCCCTTAGCGTCTTTGCGCCTCTGCGTGAAATTTTAGAAATCCTACAAAATTGGAAAGGGCTCGGAGAAATACTTTTTCGAACGTTAAACCAGTTGAGAAAAAGACTAATTTTTAGATCGGGATTTCCACCCCGGGATTCTCTCCAAACCCCCCAAATCAGACTTGTCATAACGGCCGTACGTCCCAGAAAGGTTGGTATGGCTAAAAAGATCATCGTAGTAGGCGCATCTAGCGGTATCGGAAAAGAAATTGCATCTCAATTGATCGAACAAGGACATCAAGTCGCGGCTTTTGCAAGAAGAGAGAAGGAGCTGAAAAAACTCCCTTCCTCCTCCAAAGCTAAGAATTTATTCGTTAAACATGACGTTACGGAATATTCCAAGGTCCCGGTAGAATTTGCAAAGGCCGTAAAAGTTTTAGGCGGCTTGGACGAAATTTATTACGCATCCGGTGTGATGCATAGAGTTGGCGCGGACGAGTTTCCTGTCGAAAAAGACCTGGAAATGTTGGAAGTGAATCTTCTAGGTTGTGTGGCTTGGTTGGACTCTGCCGCTACTTATTTCCAAGAGAAGAAGGCGGGCAAAATTATAGGTATCTCTTCCATCGCAGGTGATAGAGGCCGTAGGGGAAATCCTGTTTACAACGCATCCAAAGCCGGAATGTCCACTTACTTAGAGGCTTTACGAAATCGTTTAGCGGTAAAAGGGATCCAAGTAGTTACCGTAAAACCGGGCATGATCCAAACTCCGATGACGGAAGGTTTGTCCGGGCTTCTGTGGCTCATCACAGCCAAGGAAGCCGCTCAAGTTATATTAGAAAAAGTAAATGCAGGTAAAGAGAATTTTTATGTTCCAGCTCGTTGGGCCTTGGTCTCTTTGATCATTCGACTCATCCCTTCTTTTATTTTCAGAAGACTTTCCGTTTAAGGAAAAGGTGATCTACAATGGCAACCGCCTCCAAAAAAAAGACCGTTAAAAAAAGTGCGTCCCCTAAAACGAAAAAAGCGGGTTTCGATCCGAAAGAATTCGAATCCCGTTTAAGTCCTGTCCAAAAGGTGGAAGCTTGGGGAATGAATCATTTCTCCAGTAGTAAGGTATTTTTACCTAGTTCCATACAAGACTTCAAGGATCTATTCTCTTATGCAAGAGATACGAATACAAAAGTCGCGTTTAGGGGTGGTGGTTGTAGTTACGGAGACGCCGCGACGAACGAAAAAGGGATCGTAGTAGATATCCGTAACTTTAATAAGATCTTATCCTTCGATCCTAAAACCGGCATTTTGGTGGCGGAGTCCGGAGTTACTATCAAACAACTTTGGGAATTCGGTATCGAAAGAGGATTTTGGCCGCCTGTCGTAAGTGGAACAATGTTCCCTACATTAGGTGGAGCCCTTTCCATGAATATTCATGGAAAGAATAATTTTGCTGTCGGACCGATCGGAGATCATATCCAAGAATTTACTTTTTTAAGTCCCGACGGAAAAGAATCCGTTTGTTCTCCTAAAAAGAATTCGGATCTGTTTTATTCCGCGATCTCCGGTTTCGGAATGCTCGGAGCATTTCTAACAGTCACTATCAAACTTAAAAAGATCTATTCAGGTAAGATGAAGGTTTGGCCGGTGAATACCGCAAACCTACAAGAGATGTACGATTATTTCGAAAAAGAATACAAACAATCCGATTATCTCGTAGGTTGGGTGGATTCATTCGCTTCCGGAAAAAGTTTAGGCCGCGGTCAGATTCACAAAGCAGTTCACTTAAAAGCGGGAGAAGATCCTGATTTCCCGGAAAATTGCAAATTGGAAAACCAAATCCTTCCAAGCACATTCCTCGGGATCATTCCTAAGTCTTGGATGTGGTTATTCATGTATCCATTCAGCAATAATTTTGGAATGAGATTCGTGAACTTCGGAAAATGGATCTCCGGATTTTTAAATAATAATAAACCGTATCAGCAGGGGCATGCGGAGTATGCTTTTCTTTTGGACTATGTGCCGAATTGGAAATTTATGTACAAACCTGGCGCTATGATCCAATACCAAAGTTTTATTCCAAAAGAGAATGCAGTCAAAGGATTCGAAGAGATCCTAAGTCTTTGTCAAAAAAGAGGGATCATTAACTGGCTTGCGGTATTTAAGAAGCATAGACCGGATAAGTTTTTGCTCACTCATGCGGTAGACGGTTATTCCATGGCCATGGACTTTCCCGTTACCAAAAGAAATAAGGCTAAACTTTGGGAACTTGCCAAAGAAATGGATGAGATTGTCGTAAAGAACGGAGGAAGATTCTATTTTGCAAAAGATAGTACCCTTCGTCCTGAGGTTTACAGAAGATCTATGCCGAAGCAGAACTTGGAAAAATTCAGAGCTATGAAGAAGAAACTAGATCCGAAAAATCTATTAGAATCGGATCTGTTTAGAAGGGTCTGGGGGAAATAGATCTCACTGCGAAGCCGCAGTGTTGGAACTCCCACATCGTGCTAAGGTGATTCGTTTTTCACCATGTCGGAACTCCTACAAAAGAGACTCCGTGTCTCTGCGTGTAAATCCGAGTTTGTGCATTTTCGTTCGCACGGAGGGCACTGAGATCACGGAGGTTAATTCCAATATTTTTTACCTCTGTGTGCTCCGTGGACTCTGTGCGAAACTAATATCACTTGTCTATTTTAGAAAATTCTAAAGTTTCCATATTGATCGACGGGCTTTGGTAGAACGTCCTATTCTTAAATTCGAAATGTTCCGATTTGGGGACCAGAACATCTTTTGGATACGAATCCTTAAATCCGACTACCGTTACTTGAGTTTTTCCGATCCCATACAATTTTTCTAAAAGAGCCTCAAAAGACTCAGTGGAATCGATCTCATATACTTCTCTTTCTTCTCGGAACGAATTGGAAGGTAAGAACACGGAACCTTTTCTGTAGATCACTATTATGGAAGTATGATCGCTGAGTTCTTTTTGTTCGTTCACAACCGATTTTGTGAATTTATAATATAGCCTATCGAATACGATCCCTCCTACAATCGAGTAGGAAAGAAGAAGAATGGCTGTGATCCTGAACGGTTTACTAAGTTTCTCCCAATTTTTTTCTAATACGAAAAATAGGAACAAAAGTAAAAAGGGGAGAATGGTCATTAAGAACCTGGGTCCAAACAGTACACCTTGCCAAAATTTGGTAGAGGTCAAAAGCCCGGATAGAAGTACAAAGATCCCGAGTCCGTATAGGACACGAGTGATCGAATCCGATTTCGGCCTCCATAAAACGATAAATGCCAATGCGGGATAGGCCCCGAATAATCCCAAGGAACCGTTGCCTAAAAACACCAATTGTCCTAAGTAGTAGATCTGAGAAACGAAATCGTAAGAAGAGGATTCTTGCAGATAACCCCGGGAACCTAATGGATGTCCAACTACGGAATAATTGATAAAAGCTTGGGCGATTAAAAAAGTCCCGAAAGTAAAAGGGAGCAATGCCGTTTTTGGATTTCTGAATATTCGAAAAGCATACACTATGGAAAGACTTGCTGCTAACAGAATGGTTTCCTGCCTAAAGAATGCCGCGAATCCGAAAAATCCGCCTGCAAATACAAAATCGGACGATTGAGAAGATCCTTCTTCTTTGAGTAGAAAATAGATCCCTTGGGTCACTCCATAGATCGCCAACACCGTTTCGGATAGGTCCGTGGAGAATAAACTGAATGCGGAACCTAGAAGTAATAAGATCAAATAGAAAAATTTGGATTTTTCCTGTAAGCCTAATATTCCTGAAATCCGGAATAATACTTTGAGTGTTAAAATTCCAAAGAGTAAAGATAGGAAAAAACTTCCGAATCTTCCCATTAGGAGAGCGAAAGGATACTGAATGGCGGTATAATAAAAAGGGAAAACATAATAACATTTTCCATTATAAACATGGGTCATGGTAGACCCTTTTTTCAGATCCAAAGGTAAAAATCTAAACTCAGGATCTATTGCTTTGCCGGCGTATCTGCAGGAAAAATCCGGAAAACCGTTTTGTAGAAGGTCCGCAAGTTGTTGTTGTTTAATTGCACCGTCTCCGACCCGAATTCCTGTTTGGTACTGCCATGCCAAAAATAAAGACAAGAAAACGGTACCGAAAATCAGGAAGCCAGATGGTTTGTCCGTAAAGGAAGAAATCCTGGAAATAAGACGCTGGAACATTCTGCTAAGAAGCTTGAAGAAAATCCTGGGTCAAGAAGAAATCCCGAACGAAAGTTTTGGACCGTTTTTGGTATCCGAATTCTGAATGACACTTGGATTCGGAATGTTTCTTTGGAAGAAGTGTATTCCGTCTTAGAAAAGATCCGGTCCTTCTTCCAAAAACCTCTTCCTAATTTCTTTTTTCCGATCTCCTGTATTTTATTCGCCTATGTGGTGATCGTGAATTCCTGGGTTACGGAAGATGCTTATATCAGTTTTAGAACCGTGGAGAATTTTTTAAACGGACACGGTTTGCGATGGAATACCTACGAACGTGTCCAAGCTTATACGCATCCCCTTTGGTTATTTGGTCTGATCTTCCTTTCCTTCTGGACGATACCAGTATATTATTCTTCTTTAATTCTTTCCTGGATTTGTGTCGGGACGACGGCTTATCTTCTACTTTCTCGTTCTGGGAAAAAAGGAGAAAGTTTGTTCCGTGCTTCTTGGATACTTTTGGTATTATTAATTTCCAGAGCGTTTGTGGATTATTCCAGTTCCGGTTTGGAAAATCCTCTTTCATTTCTACTTATCGTTCTGTTTTTAGATAAGGCATTCGGTCTGGAGAAAAAATGCGGTTCGGCGGACGTTTTTCTTTTCTTTTTGTATCTTTCACTATCCTATCTGAACCGACAAGACACGGTTCTCATAGGACTTCCATTTCTTCTCTATTTGTATAAACCTATAAAAGAGAAAAAAATCCAAGGTAAGTGGATCGGCGCTGCGGTTTTGGGCCTTATGCCGATTATTCTTTGGTCAGCATTTTCATTGGTATATTACGGATATCTGTTCCCGAATACCGCCTATGCAAAATTAAACACGGATCTGACTGTTTTCCATCTCTGGCCTTATGGTTTGGACTATCTGGAGAATAGTTTTCGTTGGGACATTTTCACTTCTCTTTCGATTTTGTTTACGATCCTACTGTTACCTTATTTTATCTGGAAAAGGAAATTTTTGGAGGCGGCTTTATCCGCAGGTGTGGGACTTTATGTTCTGTATGTCTGCTCCATCGGCGGGGATTTTATGGCGGGAAGATTTTTTGCACTTCCGTTTGTGGCCTGCGTATTCTTGTTTTCGGAGATTTCTCCTCCCTATCTTCCTAAGGTGAGCGTTCTATTCTTTGTCGCCTTATTCTTGTTAAATCAAAACTCTAATTTGTATATTACAAAAGATTATATTAGGCTTAGAAACGACGGAGAGATCCAAGACGAAAAAGGTGCTTATTTTAGAAGCACGAATTTTTTACGCTCCTTAAGGTCCAAAGAATTCCCGACTCACGGCTGGGCGGAAGCAGGTAGAAAGTTTAAAAAGACCCCTAAGGACCAAGACAAAGCCTGTGCAACCATCAATGTGGGCTTTTATGGCTATTTTGCTGGAGCAAATCGCAAGATCGTTGATTCTAATGCCTTAACGGACCCTTTATTAAGTAAATTGAAATCAGTCTCTAACTGGAGAGTGGGGCATTTTACTCGCAATATTCCTCTCGGATACTTGGAATCCGTTTCTTCCGGACAAAATCTGATCCATGATCCGGATCTAAAAGTATACTATGATCGATTAAAATTGTTAACCGAATCCGAAGATCTTTTCACAAAAGAGAGATTTATGGAAATTCTCCGAGAAAACTTAGGCGGGAATAGAAATTTAATCCGAAATTCTGGGCCGAGAAGCCCATGGGTCGGTATTCCGGAAGGTTTCGGCTGTGGACTAGGGGTCGGCTATTAGTTTTAGTAGCCTTCATTCTCCTTTTACATTTGGATAAGAACTTTTGATTTTAAATCCTTGATCCTTCCTACAGGGTTTTCATTTTATTGTTAAGAATGAGCGAAGGAAGAACTTCTTGGAGCGCATCCAAATGGCGGGAATGGTTTTCCGAAGGTGAAATTGTTCCGTACTTCCAACCCATTTTGTCGGTGGAAAAAGACTCTATCTTCGGGTACGAGGCACTCGCTCGATGTATAGATAAAGAAGGTAATGTTCACAGTCTTGGGCCGTTCTTCTTAGCCGATATTCCTCATTTTTTCTCCGTTCCTGAAAGAGAAGAATTCAAAAACCTTAAATTAGAAATTGATAGAACCATTCGCAGAAAGGCGATGGAAAAGATCGGCAAAACTCCCGGGCTCGATCCCAAAGCGAAACTTTTTCTCAATATTTCCCCTTCATTCATGCAGGATTACCTTTCCTCCAAAACGGATGAGGAGCCTTATACTCTACAGATCGCAAAAAATTCCGGTCTGGATCCTAAAAGGATCGTAATCGAAATTGTAGAAGAACATTTTTCAGGAGAAATAGACCAGCTTAAACCTCTGATCAATCTGTATAAAAGATCGGGGTTTTTGGTTGCGATAGACGATTTAGGATCTAAATCCTCCAATTTGGATCGGATCGGTGCGTTACATCCGGATATAATCAAAGTGGATCTTGGACTCATCCGCAGTTCCGTAGCTTCCAGGAACTTTCAGGAGATCTTATTCACTTTGTCCAGGCTTGCGGAAAGTTTGGGTTGTTCCCTTTTATTCGAAGGTATAGAAACGGAGACGGAGCTGTACAATGCTCTTACTTACGGAGCCAGGTTTTTACAAGGTTTCTATTTTGCCGAGCCGAGCCCTGATTTGATGGATATCAACGGATTGAGTATCCGATTCTCCCAACTCCATGAATTATTCTTTAATTATAAAAAATACCAGTTATTACGAAGGATCAAAAAGGAAAGGGAGTTGGAAGATCGTTTGGAGTCTTCCGGGATCGAAGTCGTATCCTCCGAAGGTATTGTAACGATTAAATTAAGAAATTCCTACCTTTTGGAAAAGTCGGTCTTTAGAATGTATGTGACCAATCATGAAGGAAGACAACTTTCTCCCAATTATTCGGGGATCTCCGATTCCGGAATGCTGGAAGACGATTCTTTTGTGGGACGGAATTGGAGTTGGAGACCGTACTTCTTAGAACAATTTTATAAAAATGCAAAAGACTCTTCCGGCGGTTGGATCGCAAGTAACCCATACTACGACCTGGAAAGTAATTTACTTCTCGTGACTTATTCCAAAAGAATGGAAGAAGATAATGTTCTATTCGTAGATGTACGAATGTGGGATTTCCCTTAATTTTACTTTGTCGTTCTAAATTGCAGTTTTGAACTAGCCGGTATACAGTAACTATCCGACTTTTGCGCCGGAGTCGGAAAGCATACGGTTAACGTTGTCTATAAAACGTTTTTTCTCCCCGGGTCTTGCGGAGTTTCCTTCCAAAGAAAGTCCAACATACAAATTTCCGTCCGTATCCCTTGCTATGGAGCGAACGACACCGTATGCAGTGATCGGAGATTGCATTTTGAAAAATATATCGAATGTGAATCCTTTCCTTCTAGGAAGCTCGCCGTTCAGATCCGGATGGTTGATCTTTACCCGCAAACCGCCTGTGGAAAGATCTATAACCGCGAATCTTTCTTTGACTAAAATGGTATTGGATTCTCTGATCCGGTCTACCATATCGAATGTGAGTGTTTTTATCTCCATTACTTCGGCGATATCAATTTCTCTATTCTTATTTTGGGCATGCACATATCCTATAGGAATTGCCTGCTCATCATGATTGATATATATAACCGGAACGATAAGTTCCGACCTGATCTTTTGGTTGGCGTATTCTATGATCTTTTTACGAACATCTTCCTCGTCGCCTAGTTCGTGTTCATAATCTATAAATCCGCTCGGATCGGAAGATTTATAGGAATCAGGTTTTTGTGTATTCGGAATATATAATATTTTTCCCGTCTTTTTGACTAGATCGAACTTGTCACCGATAGAGTTGAAAACGTCTATTTTGACTATATCGAATTTAGGTTTGAGAGTCCTTTCCGTATCGGCAAAATTCACTTTGACGGAAGTGGGAATATTGAATAAGTTCGCATCAATTGTAGTCCTACTAGTACGTAGGTTAGTGATCCACACACTTCCATCGGGAGGTTTGATCCGTGTGAATTTTCTTTCTCTGCTTGCAATGGAAACGTGTTCCACTTGCATGATGAATTGGTTATTGGGTTTTTCTTCCAGCACCTCGCATTCTAGTTCGACGTATCTTGCGAGCAGTTTGTACAAAACAATATGAGCATTCAGCTTAAATTGTTCGGCCATCCGACCTTGTACTAAAATTTTTGTGGCGTCTTTATTGACGGAGAGCAGCTGAACGGTATCGTGAGTTTCCGTATCCCTTACGAGTAGATCTGTTTTGAGTAGAAATTTTCCAATGATATGGAGTTTTTTACCAGGATCTGTGATGAACTCTTTGTCTCTTTGTTTCCTTTGAACCTTTTCCATTAAATTCCTAGGTCGATCGGATTCCGGCGGAAAATTATCTTGATTCCAGCCTTTGGCTTCGTTTTGATGTAATAGGTAAGGTACACTAATGTCAAACCAATCTTACCGAGACTCCCAATTTTTAGACGGCCTAGCCGGCGAAGAACTTTTCAGCATGCAAATCGGGCTTACCTATCGGGACTTTTTAGTCCTGCCCGGTTTTATCGATTTCAATCCTTCCGAAGTTGAACTAGAGACTAGATTAACAAAAAAGATCAAACTTAAGAAGCCGTTCGTAAGTTCCCCAATGGACACTGTGACCGAGTCCTCCATGGCTATCGCACAGGCCCTTATGGGAGGGATCGGAATTATCCATTATAATAATTCCGTAGAAGAACAGGTTGCCGAAGTTAGCAAAGTCAAACGTTTTGAAAACGGATTCATTTCCGACCCTGTGGTCCTCGGACCAAAGAATACGATCCACGATCTGGATAGGATTAAAGAAACTTTGGGATTCACCGGGATCCCGATCACGGCGGACGGGACCAGAAATTCCAAATTGGTTGGGATCGTAACCAATAGAGATATCGATTTCGAACGGGATCGTTCTATTCCTGTGGAAAAAGTAATGACAACTGACGTGATTACCGGCAGAGCTGGGATCACTTTAAAAGAAGCAAACGATATCATCAAAAAGGAAAAGATCGGAAAACTTCCGATTATCGATACAGACGGAAAACTTGTCTCTTTAGTGAGTCGTTCCGACCTGAAAAAGAATAAAGAATTCCCCGATTCTTCCAAGGACGAGAACAAAAGACTCCGATGTGGAGCTGCGGTTTCTACCTTACCTGAGTCCAGGGACAGGGTTGCTGCATTGTATGAGGCTGGAGTAGATGTGATCATCATCGATTCTGCCCAAGGAAACTCGATCTACCAAATTGAGATGCTCAAATTCATTAAATCTAATTTCAAAAATCTAGAAGTGATTGGTGGAAATGTGGTCACTCGTGGTCAGGCCGAAAATCTGATCGGTGCAGGAGCAGATGGACTTAGGATCGGAATGGGACCTGGTTCCATTTGTATCACACAGGACACCATGGCTGTGGGAAGAGCCCAAGCCACTGCGGTCTATCAGACCGCAGCCCATGCAGCAAAATATGACGTTCCTGTTATCGCAGATGGTGGAATTTCCAATATCGGAGACATCGCAAATGCTTTGGCAATCGGAGCTTCTGCGTGTATGATGGGATTTATGTTTGCCGGAACGACAGAAGCACCCGGAGAGTATTTTTACGAGAATGGAATACGTCTCAAGAAGTATCGGGGAATGGCAAGTATCGAGGCAATGAAAGCCGGCGGAGATAAACGTTATTTTAACGAGGGCCAAAAAGTCAAAGTGGCCCAAGGAGTCAGCGGTTCCGTTGTGGATAGAGGTTCGATATTGAACTTTATTCCGTATTTAAGCCTTGGACTTAGACTTTCTTTTCAGGATATGGGATTCCGTTCCGTCCAAGACTTACATCAAGGGCTCCGAGACGGGAAACTTAGATTCGAAAGAAGGAGTGAATCCGCTCAAGCCCAAGGTTCCGTTCATAGTCTTTACTCTTATAGTGCACCTAGTTTAAGAGCAGAATAATAGAACCCTTAGATTTGTCGGGAAGGAAAGGTTTTGAAAAAGTTTCATCTTATTTCGATCATCCTATTATTCCCGATCCTGATGACTGGGGAAATTTCCCATGCTCAGGTTCCTCCGGATAAAGCTAGGGTTGCCCAGGAACTAGTCGCAAGATTAGATCAGGCCCTTTTAAAAGCGGACGGTTTAGTTAAAGCGAGCCTGATCCTGATCAAAAAGACAGGAGATTCGTGGACATGGGACATGAGTATTTTCAGAAAGGGAGAAGATTCTCTCTCCCTATTCGAAAGTAAAGGGCGTGGTCTAGAATATAAGATCTTATTTAAAGAAGACGGGGAATTGATCTTCGCCTTCAATGCGCTTTCCAGAAAAATTTTCAAAAAGAACGACGAAGAAAAATACGAGAACCATCTGAATACCGGATTCAGCTTCGTGGATCTAGCGGGAACTTCCTACCAGGCAAATTATAATCCGATCGTACAAAGTGATCTGGATATTGCTGGTAAAAAAATGAAACGAGTGGCGCTTCGGCCGATCGTTCCGTATTTTTATTCCAAACTTATTTTACTTTTGGAACCGGATACATTAAGGCCTGTTCGTTTGGATTTTCATGATAAAGACGGGGTACTTTATAAAACTATGAACATAAAGTACGGTCCTGTTAAGGTAAAAGCAAAACAGAAGGTCTCAAAAGAAGATATAGTCAGTAGATTGGAAATGTTGGATCTGAATACGGGTGCGATCAGCGTCTTGGAATATACGGAAGTGGATCGTGACGTAAAACCGGATCCTTCCTTATTCGAATTGGATAATCTAAATAGACTCTAATGTCCTCGGAAGAGATCGTTTTTTTTCGACCTGGATTTCTGTCTTCTCCCGAATTAAAGTTAGAAGGAGAAGAGATCTCTCATCTAAAAGCATTCAGAATATTTTCGGAAGAAAAAATCGTCATCATCAAGGACGGCGCAGGAGCAGGTTTCGTTTATAACGTACCTTCTTCTTCTAAGATAGGGAGCCTAGTCCGTTCCGAAAAAAAAGAAAGACCGAAAACTTCTGCAAAGATCGCGACAGCTATTCCGAAAGGGAATCGGCTGGAGTGGCTTATCCAAAAAGGAACGGAACTCGGGATTACTGAGTTTAACTTTTTAGTTTTTTCTCATTCGGATCGAAAAGACTTAAATTCGGAAAGATTATTGAAAGTGGCAGCGGAAGCTTCTTCTCAATCCGGTCGGGATTTTTTGCCCGAGATCAAAGGACCGATCTCACTTTCTAAATTTTTGGAAGAGTCCAAATCAAAAAAAGAGGAACTTCTTCTTTTTGACCCAAGATCCGAGATACGGATCAGTCCCGAAAACATACAAAACAAAATCGTTTTGATCGGACCGGAAGGCGGATTTAGAAAAGAAGAATTAGAACTGATCTCTCAATTCGGGATTTTATCCGTGAACGTGGGTGATTCTATTTTGAGAATTGAGACCGCCGGGATTTTTGCGGCCTCTATGTTTAGGTTAGGGAATCTAAATTGATTATTGGCCGAACCCGGTCGCGCTTAAGATCAATACACAGTTGGTCATATAGGAATCGCAATCGCTTTTACAACTTTGAGACAATTGGAAACAAAGAGTAGAAACATTACAGGTCGTATTACAATTGGAAAGGCAGGTATTTAAAGCGGCCAAATTTTCAGTGGTGACCGATGTTCCATATTGATTTTCGCAGGCATTTTTACAGGCCGGATAACTACCACCCGTACAGTTTGCATAAAAAGTTGCGAGGGCGTTCCCTTTAATATCTCTCTCACCGCTATTACAGGATAAAATGCCTAGGAGTACGATTGTTAGAAAAATCGGGAGAAATCGGGTCATATAAGTAAATCGTTTTCGGCCGGGATGGAACGGTAAACTAAAAAACATTCGACGTTAGTGGAGAATACGAAGGAATGAAGTATCTAGACCGAGGTGCATGGAATGATCGTAAACGGTAAGGAATTATCCCTTCGGGAACTTTCTTCTCCGGATTTATTTTCCCTTTTGGAATCCTTAAAATTAAAACCGGAAACGGTAGCGATCCAGAAAAACGGGGAGATCTTAAAAAGAGAGCATTGGAAAAATTCTTCCTTAGAAGAAGGGGATAAAATAGAGATCCTGAAATTTGTAGGAGGGGGTTGAGACTTTTTTGGAATTCCCGCTTAGACCCAGACACAGTATCTGGAAAGCTCCTGGGATTTATCCTATTCTGGATCTGGAATATTGTTCCAAATTTTCCAAGGACCCGGTCCGTCTAGTGGAACTTTGGAGTTACCAAAGAGAATGGATCCCATTCTATCAGATACGCGCTAAAAAGGAGACTCCCGAAACTTTAAAGAAGGTTTATAAAAGTCTGATAGACATATTTCCCGATTTCCCGGTCATATTGAACGATTATTGGGAAGAAGCTTTGGAATGGAAATGTTTCGGACTTCATATAGGAAAAGAGGATTATAGTTCTCTTTCTTTAGAGGATAGAAAGAAGGTCCGCTCCAGCGGATTATATCTTGGCACTTCTTGTCATAATTCAGAGGATATTATAGGATTAGAGCCCGGTTGTTGGGACTATACCGGTCTTGGACCCGTATACTCAACTAGTTCCAAAGATACGGAAGATATTCCGGTGGGTCTTTCCGGCGTTCAAGAAGCCTTACAAATTGCTAAAATACCTGTTACTCCTATCGGAGGGATCGGTCCGAAACAGATTGCCGAATTATCCGAGTTAGGCCCTTTGTCTTATGCAATGATTGCCTCCGCTTCCGAAGAAGACTCTTTTTACGATTGTATTCGTATCCTTAAGGAGATAAAGAATTCATAAAGGAATGGACACCGGAATTTTGGACCTTCTTCGGAACGTCCAGGGCCGTTTGTTTACAGGAACTTAAGTTTTGGGAAGGACTATAAGTTTCAATTGACTCACAAATTATGTCCAATAAGATGATCCCTATGAAACAGCCAGGGGAAATACGCCATTTATCCGCAAAGGATGATCGCGACTACTTACTAGATTACCAGACCCTGAATGTGGACGATTTGGAAAAGGCTCCCATTCTAGGAGTACCTTTTGACAACGCCAGCCTGGATGAGGCAGTAGCAAAAATTTATCATCTCATGGAAGAGAAAGATAAATTCCACCATGTTCTTCTTTTGGATCCGATCAAGACAATGGCGCTTCGTAAAGGAAAGAAGTTACATCGGATCGCTCAAAAAGCCAGCCTGATCTTAGCGGAAGGTGCCGGTCTACAATGGGCCGCTAAAAAATTAGGTGGGGAATTAAAAGAAAGGATTCCCACAATCGCGCTTATGATGGACTTAGTCCGTCTTTGCGAGCTTAGAAATTATTCCATTTTCCTTTTAGGCGGAAAGGAAGAGATCGTCGAAAAAGTGTATTTCAATCTTTCCAGACATTTTCCCGGAGTTCGGATCGTAGGGCGTCATGCCGGCTATTTGAACACACAACGCGAGTTGCTCGTAAAAGAATCCATCCGTAAGACAAGTCCGAATATTATATTTCTTGCAATGGATTTTCCTGACCAAGAGATCTGGGTGGAAAATAATACCGCTTTTTTCGGTCATGCAGTGGTAATCGGAGTCGGTCCGGCAATGGACATTCTTTCCGGAAAGGTAAAAAAGGCACCGAATGTTTTCAAACTGAAAGGACTTACCTGGCTTTGGAGAATTATGGTCCGTCCTTGGAGACTGATCCGCCTAAGCAGAATGTTCGGATTCTTTATCGTAGTAGCGATTAAATCTCTTTTTGTTAAAAAGAAGAAGTAGATTTTTTAGGTTTTTATTTCCCGCAGAGAACACAAAGCTCACAGAGAAGTTTATTAGTTTGTAGGAAGTCCTACACCGCGATCTTAAAAAACTCCGTGTTCTTCGTGCGCTCTGTGCGAAACGAATTATTTACGAACTAGATCCTTAATCGAATCCAATGTCGGAGAAACCCAGTCTTCTAAAAGAGGTTCTCTTTTGAGAGCTTCCTTTTTGAAGAGAAGGTCTTTATTAGAAAGTGCAATTTCACTCGCTTCATTGATCTTACGTGCGGTTTCGATCGCCTTCCAATAATTTTGGAGAGCCTGGGCAGTATAATTTTCCGATTCTTGCGCGTTCGCTTTTTTAGAAAGAGTCTCGTAACAAGCACCAATATTATTATAAGCAGCAGTCAGAGTTTGATACACTTCTTGGTGGTATGGATCTTCCGTTTTAGGAGAACTCATTTGAGGAAGTTTTTCTTCCATATCATCTTTAACTCTTAGGAAATATCCAAGAGCGGTTTTGGTCTGACCGGTATAGAAGAAGGCATTTCCTTTTGCCATGAGAAGGGTTGGATTATAATATTCGTCCTTGTCTTCGAAACCGGTCCAATCCACCAAAGACTTGTCGAAATCTGCATCCATATATTCCACCCAGCCTTTGAAAAATTTCATTTCTCTTAGCATGGACCCAGGAAGTTCTCTTCTCCATTTGCGGACGAGTTCGAATTTGGGTTCTTCCGAATCGACTTTTGCGAATTCTTGGAGAGAATTTCTCAGTTCGTTCCTACGATTTCTTTTCTCTTCCTCTTCCTTTAAGACGGAGAGACTTTTTCCATCCGATTCGGAGCGGGCACGAAACGGATAAATTTTTCGACCGGGGAATTCTTTCAGCGAATCCTTGTCGGAAAGTCCAGCGGATAATAAATATCTGATCTTTCCAAGGTCGAAATGGATACGCGCGGGATTTCCTTCAAATAAGGTTTCGTCCTCGTCTTTGGAGCCGAACCAACGTTCGCTCATTTGATAACGAGCTTCCGCTTCTTTCAAAAGATCTTTTGCTTCTTCAAAATTTCCTACACGAATGGAATGTTCTGCGAGTTCCAGAACTGCAAGCCAATGTTTTGGATCGAGAGTTGCCGCTTTTTCAAAGAACCTTCTTGCCTGGCTATTTTCCTTTTGAGAAAGAAAATATTGGCCTCTTTGGTAATATCCTTCCGCGTAATCTTTTCCTTCGATCTCCACTCCGGTCCTTTCATCTTCCATGGACTTTCTGTAAATCGTATCTAATAGCCTGATCGCACTTTCTTCTATCTCTATTCCGGAGACTTGGTCGACAGGGTTGATATTGTATTTGATCCGAAGTTCTTCCGGATCGATTGCAGCGTAAAAGGATGCAAGTTTTGCCAGAGTGTAGAAGGGGAGTTCGGACTCCATGTCCAGATTGTTCCTAAGCAGACGATGATGATTTAAAACAAATTGAGGATCCCCACTTTCTTTCCACATTTCCAAATACGTGGAAACAAGTCCCGATTGACCGGGAATACTTTTAGGGTTCGCTTCTACAATTCGGTTGTAGAAAGAAGCTGCTTTTCCGAATTCTCTTCTATTATAATATATTTTAGCGATACCTGCGGTGGAATCCTCATCATACGGGCTTTCTCCGTCCGTAAATACCTTGGAATAATAATCAACAGCCAATGCGTCGTTTTTATATTTTCCTTTTTTGCCTTCTGCCGGTTCCGCAAAATCGGGCATGATCTGAGAATGGAACCAACCTAGGTTTCTGTAGGTATTATTATCATGGGTCCTTTCTTTCAGTCTCATTGCGAGAAATGCGCCGGCGACGAGTACTCTTCTAGGCGTTTTTTCCTGGTCTAAAAGGAATTTAATTCCTTCTTTTCCTTGGTTTACGCTCGCGTTGGTTTTTAGTTTTTTATCATTCCAAGATTCTCCTTGGGCCAATCGGACCATAGGAGACTGTTCTCTTTTATTCCAAGAATCTAATGTTCCCATTCCAAGATCCGGCTCTATTTTACCGAATAATTTTTGGAAGGAAAGTTCATATTCTCCTGCTCGGCTGTATTCCACTCCGTACAGGTTCATATATTTTAGATTATAAGGATCGATATCGAATCCTTTATCATAAAAATCTTCTATACGACTAATATATTCGACAGTTTCATTTTTACTTAATGTCCCGGCGAATTTTTTGGCACCCATTTCACGGATCTGTTCTAGACCTGCTTCGTAATTTTGGGCTGCTTGTCTAGGAAGAATGATATGTTTGTACGTGAAATAACTTCCGAATCCGATCAGGATCGCTGCAGCCGCAGCGAAAAATGTCCTACGGATCTTCTTCCGCCTTTCTAAAAGACCTTCTCTTGTATAGATCGGGTCGGAAGAAATAATAGGAACACCGTCCGCCGAATAAGCACCGGTTCTATCCGTAAGAGCAACGGTGACTCCTAACGCGGAAGACAGGAAGGCCGCGATATCCTCGGGGCTACTTTCTATTTTAATAAGTTCTAATAGATCTCTTTGTGCCTTTTTAGAAAGACGATCTTGGACTATGGATTCTATGAGGGTTCTGCGAAGAAGCGGCGGATAACGAAGTATTTCTCTTTGTATGATCGCAAGTTCTTCATCCGTCAGGGACTTATCTATATCGTCCTTATCTTCTCCGCTCAAAGATCGTAAATCTTCTTCGAATGCCGCGGCTCCGATATCCTCATCCCCGGAGTCGGAATCCAGATCAGGGGAGAAGCTCGTAAAATCGGAAGATTCCGGAACCGATTCCATTTCCATCGCCGAAGCCGGTTCTGCTGCGAAATCGGCGAATGGATCCGACTCCGGAACGGATGTAGCTCCGGAAAGATCTGAGAATGGATCGTGGTCTCCACCGGAAACCGGTGCAAAATCTGCAAATGGATCTGAGTCTGTAGGAGCTTCGGCAAAACTATCGCCGCCTCCAAAGTCTCCGGAATCGGAAGGTTCCGAATCAAAACCACCCAGATCTCCGAAATCGGAGTCACCGGAAGTGGGGGAGGCTCCGAACGGATCTCCTTCTTCTAAACCGAATTCGTCCCCTGGGGTATCTTCCATTCCGGAAGCATCGAAAGCAGCAAACGGATCTTCACTGCCTGAGGTTGTAGGAGCTTCGAAGTCTTCAAGACCTGAACCTCCGGGTTCTTCTCCGCCTAAACCTGCGAATGGATCTTCGGAATCCGAGGAAGGTGTCGTACCGAAGTCATCCATTCCGAGATCGGAATCCGCAAATGGGTCGGAACTTGGAGTAGAGCCCAAGTCTTCGTTAGGAGACGTTTCAAAAGGAGTATCTAGTTCAGGAGCAGAATCGAATCCACCGAATGGATCTTCCGATGTAGGAGCTCCGAAATCTTCCAGATCTGCGGAAGGTTCCTCCGCTTCGGGAGCCCCGAAATCGTCCAAACCGGAATCCGCAAATGGGTCCGAATCAGGTTCGGGAGTTGCAAAATCACCGAAATCATCGGTGGCTGTAGGAGCTTCGTCAAATCCACCAAATGGATCTTCTCCGGCATCCGCACTCGGCTCGCCCGTTTGCGAAGGTTCAGTTAATAATTCGTCCAGATCGATATCGTCGTCTTCGGAAAAGGATAATGGCTTTGGCTTTTGGAGAGGTGTAGGAGCTTCGTCCTCGTCGCCTAGATCGAAACTTTCTTCGGAACCTTCTTCCGGTTGCTCCTCGTCGTCGTCCCCGATAGATATAGGAACACCGTATCCCATCTTTTCACGGAAGGTGGAAAGCATAGGATTCAAATCTTCGGAAGATTCCGGATTCTTGTTCAAAGGATCCAAGATGGAGCGGATTTGCTCCAGTTCCTGTTCTGAATAATCAGCCATAAAGTCCTTCCAATAGTATCGGCTGGTCCGTGAAAGAGCAAAGATTTTTTCCTTATGTCGGATCTAGGACAGGCCCCGGAAATACGCTTAGGGTTTCCGGGAAAACCTACGACAATCGGTTTATGGTGCATAAAGCCAAGGCGGTTGCCTTACTTACCTTGATATTGACCTTCGCTCTTGCTGCGGAGGAGGCGGAAGATTGGATTGGAGCCTTCCGGTCCGTGGATTATGAGGAAGGAGAAGAAGCCCTTCCCGAGGAAAAAATTTATTATTTCTGGCAATTGGAGAATTTGAGAAAAGCGGTCCCGCCTAGGTTCATCCGATTTGTGGATACTTTCGCCGCTTTAAAGACCGGGAGATTATTGAACCGCGGAGTTTTATTCAGTTATGAAGGTCTTGCAAACGACGAGGTAAGTGTTTGTGGAGAATTCAGTCATTGGCAATGTGTTTCCTTACAGAAGAACGATAAGGGAATTTTTTACGGGGTCGTGGATATTCACGGAGACCAACTTTACGAAACGAAACCTGCCTACGAATACAAGTTTAAGGTGGACGGTATTTTCACTCATGATCCGGAAAACCCTGACACTGTGGAAGATGGAGAAGGTTCCCTCGTTTCCAGGATTGTATTCCGAGAAGGTGGTCCGAATAAACAGACAAGCACCCGCGTTTTAGAGGATTCTCCTTATGAAGAAAAAGAATTTAGGACCGTGGAATTCAGGATCTATCAACCCCAAGCGGAATCGGTAAGTCTGATCGGAGATTTTAACCATTGGGATCCGGAGTCCGATTTTTTAATCAAAGAAAGAAACGGAACCTTTAGAGTGGTCAAAAAATTAAAACCGGGTGAATACCAATACAACTTCCTAGTAGATGGAAAGATCGTAGTGGATACTTATAATCCTCTTACGGTGTTAAGAGAAGATACAGGAGAGATCTCTTCCGCACTAGTTGTTCCTACCAGAACCGGAGTTTTGGAAAGAAAGAAGATTGACCCCTAAGGTATAGAACGGATTGTTTAGATCCGTTCTATGGAAAAGTTGCGTCTCTCCGTATATTTGGTGATCGGGATCATCATCATCCTGATCGTCTTTACCTTATTGAAAAGTTGGTTTGTATACGATCGAGGGATCGAGCTCGCAAAACATCCGTCTAACAGCATTCAAACGGTATATGTGGAACCTGACGACGATCTGGTGGAACATTCATCCGTAGTTTGGGGAAAATTTTTGTATTACCCCTTGGGTCTAAACAGGGACCGAGAAAACTTCGGTCCCCGTAAAACTTTAAACCACGCCCAAAATCTAGTGTTCGTAGACCTGCAAACGGGAAGGAATCGCAAAGTATTCAATAAGAGCGTATATATCTGGGATTATTTTTACGGCGCGGAACCCGAAAAGCCGAGTTCCAATTCCGAAACACAAGAGGTTTCCGAGGATGTGTTCCTCGGGTTAAAAACGGGAAAAAAATTCGTGATCGTTGGGATGCCCGAGGATACGAATAAAGACGGGTATCTAAATCAAAAGGATTCCAAAAAAGTATTCGTATACGATCCGAACTCCGACGAGTTACTTCCTATACTTCCCAAAAAATTCTATCTAGAAAAGATCTTACCGGACACTCCGGAAAACAAACTTGTAATGATCGTTAAAAGGGAAGAAGAGTCCAGCCCCAACAAAAAAAAGCCGAACCTTCCTACATTATATATTTATGATACTCTTCAAAAAAGAGGTCAGTTGATAGAGCGCCCGTAGGCGCCATCACTGCTTCATTACTCTTCCTGAGCTTCCAGCCATCTTTCCGCTTCGAGAGCCGCCATACATCCGGAACCCGCAGCAGTGATCGCTTGTCTGTAAGTTTTGTCCTGAACATCTCCGGCAGCAAACACACCTTCCACACTGGTGCGTGTCGTGCCGGGAACGGTTTTGATATAACCTGTTTCGTCCAGATCCAATTGACCTTCGAAAATATCAGTGTTCGGCTTATGACCGATTGCGTAGAATAGACCGCCCACAGGAAGTTCTTTCGTTTTTCCGGTAGTCAATTCTTTCACAGAAAGGGAAGTGAGTTGGTTTCCGTTTCCTTGCGCACCTTCTACGGTCGTATTCCAGATAATTTCTATTTTAGGATGGGTTGTGGCTCTTTTCTGCATGATCTTAGAGGCTCTTAAAGAATCTCTTCTGTGGATCAGATATACTTTGGATGCGAACTTAGTTAGGTGAGCCGCTTCTTCTACGGCAGAATCTCCTCCGCCCACAACTGCCAATTCTTTGTTTCTGTAAATTGGAAGCGCTCCGTCGCAAACCGCACAGGCGGAAATTCCTTTTTGCCAATATGAATCTTCACCAGGGATGAACATTCTTTTTGCAGTGGCGCCTGTCGCGATGATCACGGTTTCCGCTTCTATCAATTCATCGTCCGACCAAAGACGGAAAGGTCTTTTGGAGAAGTCCACTTTGGTTATGGTTTGGGTAATAATTTTTGTACCGTATTTTTCGGACTGAGCGCGGAACAGATTTGTGAGTTGGGTTCCATCGATCCCTTCCGGAAAGCCCGGGAAATTTTCCACCTCAGTTGTGGTGGTGAGCTGTCCACCTGCGGCGATTCCCCCCGCCATAAATCCCTCATACATGACAGGATTCAAATTCGCTCTGGCTGCATAGATTGCTGCCGTATGACCCGCAGGACCGGATCCGATGATGACTACTTTATGGGGCATCTCATTTCCTCTAATGATTTAGAATGATTCTAAATTGATTTTATTTTTAGACTGGGAAATTGTAAAGTAGATCTTTTTTTTCGAGACAAAAGAGTCGGAATTCCAACAGTCCCTTTCCTAGATGAATTGTCTTGTCATCCGGGTAGGAATCCAAATGCTATCCAGTATTCATGGATTTCGCCAAAAAATCGTTTTTCGGCCTAGTTTTTTTGATATTCATCTTTCTTGGAACCGAAGCCGGTTTGGTTCTATTACGCAGTCCCTCTCTCCAATACTATAGGGATCTCAAACTCATTCATAGTTTTCATCCGGACTATTACGTGTCCTTGGAACCTGGCGAGTCCAAATATGTCAGCCATTTCGCAGGAAAATGGGAAGGCCAGTTCAGCATCAACTCACTTGGGCTCCGCGGTAAAGAAGAACCTATCCCTGGAAAACCGAAACTTCTCTGCTTAGGGGATAGTTTGGTAATGGGATTCGGAGTAGGAGACTCGGATACATTTTGCCAACTTTTGGATGGGATCGAATTAAAGGGAGAAGCAAGGCAGGCTCTGAACCTGGGAGTAGACGCCTACGGATCCAGAGGTTCGTATTATAGACTCAAAGATATCTCCGCGAAATTGGACAATGTAAAAGAAGTCTTATTCTTTATTTCTCCCAACGATTTCGATATGCCGGAAGCACTTGCAAAAAAAGGAATATTGCCCGACGACCAAACGGATGCGATTCGGGAAAAAGACCCGAACTACGCTCGGAATTTTAAATTACAATTTATTTTAACAAGAATTTCTTATACACTCCAGGCTCTCAAGCTAGCCTACGAGCAGATCCAAGTCACATTCGCAGTCACTAAACTTTCCGTTTGTAAGGAGTTGGATTCTGCTGGGATCTACAAATGTGGATTATTAGTATCTGCGGATGCAGATGCAGATTTGCAATCCGGTTCCAATCGTCCTTCCGGAAATTTAGTTTCCTATTTAGAATCTTCCTTTTTTAGAACCGTAAAAAAACCGAATTGCGATTCGGATATCACACCTACCTCAGCAGTATTCGGAGCAATGTGTCCCGAACCTGTGCCGGCTCATGTGACCTGTGTGGATTCGGCTCCTTCTATCGAAACTCTTCCCGCTTTGCCGGAACTCACGCAAGAATATTACCAAAAGATGATAGATCTTGCCAAAAAAAGAGGATTTAAACTAGTTCCTGTCATTCTTCCGATCCAAATCGAAGAGATCTATTGTTATAATAACGGAAAATATCATCCTTTGGAAAATTACGCGACTCGAGCCTCTACATTCTTCGAAAAACGCGGAGTGAATGTTTTACGTTTCAAAAAGGAAACCGCCTCCATGTGCGGTTTCGATCGGAACGGGAAAAAATTCGGGATCTTGGATCATTATATTCCGGAAGACGGACATTTTACGAAAAGAGGAAATATCTGGGCGGCGGATTCTCTTAAGGCCAAATTGAAGGAGACGGATCTTGCTCTTTAATTCCCTTCATTATTTAATTTTTGCACCCATAGTCATTCTAATTTACTTTCTGGTGCCATCCAGATTCCAAAAACTCTGGTTATTAGTCGCAAGTTTGTATTTTTATGCGGTTTTTAGAGTTCCATTCATCTTATTATTAATCTATTCCATTGCGATTACGTATTTTTGCACGCTTTGGATGGATAAATCCCAATCCCGATTTGGTAAATTATTTTTCCTGAATATTGCGATTTGGGGGAATCTGGCTCTACTCTATTTTTTCAAGTATCTGGATTTCTCTTTTGCGGTTTGGAATACGGTCCTGGGACTTGTGCCTTGTGAGCCTTATTACGCGTATCCGTCCGGCATCCTGTTGCCGATGGGAATTTCTTTTTTTACGTTGCAAGCGATCGCTTATGCGGTGGATGTATATCATAAAAAAGTAAAACGAGCGGAGAACTTATTCCAGTTCGGATTATTTTTAAGCTTCTTTCCTCAGTTGGTAGCGGGACCGATTATTCGAGCCCAGGACATGCTTCACCAATTTTTGGACACATATACGTTCAAAAAAGAAAATCTACTACCGGGGATCAGACAACTTGCCTGGGGACTTTTCAAAAAAACATTCGTAGCGGATCCGATTGCCGCAGTTATCGATCCCGTATTTGCGGATCCTCTTCATTACGGTTGGTTTTCTTTAGCCGTCACAGGTTCCTTATACATCATCCAGATGTATTGCGATTTTTCCGGATATTCGGACGTAGCCATCGGAACCGGAAGGATCATGGGATTCCATATCCCGATTAACTTCAGGCAACCGTTCCTTTCCGAAACGGTTTCGGAATTCTGGAGGCGTTGGCATATTTCATTCAGCTCTTGGTTGAAGGAGTATGTATACATCTTCTTGGGTGGGAACAAAAAAGGAGTCTCCAGGACTTACGTAAACTTATTTCTCACCACATTCGTGAGCGGGATTTGGCATGGGGCGGATTGGAATTTTATCGTTTGGGGATTCGTGCATGCAAGTTTAATGGTCGTCGAAAGATTTGCATTCTCTTTCGAAAGGATCAAAAATTATTGGGACAAGATCCCAAGCACGATCAAAGTAGCGTATCCGTTTACCATCTTCGGGATCTCTATGTATTTCTTCCGAGCAAGACCTGTCGAAGGGATCGGTAATAGCGTCCAAGTAGGCTGGGCAATGGTTAGCAGAATGTTCTCCGGGGTCCAGGGAGACTTTTTGCCTGTGCCGTTATCCGTTCTTGCCACAGTATTTATTCTCATGTTCGGGGATTATCTGATGGAAAAAGAAACTCCTTGGGCCAAAAAACTTTTCGAAAATCGGATCTGGGTCTATGGGATCTCCGCGATCCTGATCTCTATTTGTTTTATCTTATATAGTGTGACTGTAAGCGCACCGTTCTTGTATTTTCAGTTCTAAGACTTGGGTTCGCACAGAGATCACGAAGAGCACAGAGGAGTTAATCCGGGTAGAAACTTCCTCGCGAGTCATTTCTTCTCCGTGGGCTCCCGGGCGAAAATATTTTAGTGAATATCTTTCTTTATCTCGGAAGCTATAAAACGATATAAAGCGGGATTCGGATGTCCGTCTTTCGGAAGAAAAATCTCCTGATTGTTCTTCTTCCAATAATCGTAAATCGATTGTTGGAGGTCCAACACCGGGATTTTAGAATCGATTGCGATCTGTCGAACCTCTTTCACTAGTGCCGAGTCAACAACAGGTTCGTATTTTTCGTTCGGTTCCGGAAGAAACACCAGAACCAGAGGGATCTTTTTCTCTTTGGTAAATTCAAAAAAAGAAATGGCCGCTTTTCTATGAGGGTGATCCGGGCCTAAGACGGAACCGCTAGAGGGAATGACTAAATTTTCCCCGGACTCCGGTTTGTATTTTTCATAAACAATTTTACATGCGTTGAATATTGCGCTGTATTTAGAAAGAAAATAGGAAATTCGAACAAGTGTCTTTTTTGTCCCGGAATTTTGTAATGCTAATTCTCGATAAGAATCCGTAAAATCTGAGATATGATAGATCCAATACGCAACCTTAGGCGGGGGAGAAGTTTTCAAAACTTCTTCTAATCTCTCCTGGATGCCGAAACTTCCAAGTGCGTCCACTCCCAGATTTCGAACAATCTCCGTTTTTTTATCGTTTATCAGTTCATTTTGTAGAGCCCAAGGAAGGCTTTCCTGGTCGGAAACCAAATATCCTAAGGCGACTGAATCTCCTAAGATCCAAATTTCCGGTGCATCCGTCTTGTAGGAGCTCCTACCGGTACTTTCGGCATTGCTCCGCGCATCATCTATACTAACCGCAGAGGTCAGCCTTTCTCCTCTAATATCCGTAGATACATGATAACGAATATTCTTTTCGGGATGAAACAAATCCAAATTTTGGTTCGGACAAAGTCTCATCCAAGGAATCGAGAAAAGATTTCCGGAAGTCTCTACTAAACAATGTAGTTTTTTATCTTCCAGTCTGAATTGAACGGAAGGGAAATAGGGAAGTCTAAGTAGAATTTCTAAAAGTAAAAAAAGAAAAATGGAATATAATAAAAAATGAAAACGGAATTTTCTGTAATAAGGACCTTCTCTCATTTGCCTGAAGTTTCCTCATAGAGCTTTTTTTCGCAAACGGTAAAGAGTCTTTTGGAAGCAGGGTTGGATTCAGGGATCCGATTCTCCAAAAAACGTTTTCTTTCCGAAACATTCTTCTTAGAATCTAAGATACAAGAGGTTAAAAACTTTGCGAGGCTCTCTCTATCCTTGTCCCAGCTTTCCGAAAATCCTCTTAAAACGGTTTCCGTTTCGTCTCTCGACCCAGCTAATAAATAAATTTCCAAAAGATACAGAAGTATCTCCGGATTTTTAGGATCCTTTTTGAGAGCTTTTTCTAGGTAGAGTGCTGCGGATCCGGGTGCTTCTCCGCTTTCCGCCAAAAGAATTCCTAAATTTTTATTCGCAGTAAAATTTTCAGGATTTTCTCGAAGCGCTAAATCGTAATAATATAAAGCCTCGGCAGTGTTACCTTGCGCTTCCTTTTCTCTCGCCTTACTCGCTAGCTCACCCGAGGAATCGCAATTTAAAGCAATTTGGGACATAAGCAAAATTATGGCGTATCGGAACTTCTGTCTCATTTCCATAGTTTTTTTTCCCTTAGGGGATAAGAAAAAGGGCGGTTTTTTGTTATGTCGGCCCGTCGAATTTGTACAATTTACGGGCCACCTCGTGCCGCAATCTTAAAAAAGTTTCAATCTCGAGGGAGAATTTGTCCGAAGGATTTAGTACTGTAATAATCGGAAGCGGGACTAAGAAAGTGACATCTTCTCATAAGAATCTACTCCAAAATTTTCAAGAATACCTCTCGGTTGAGAAGGGTCTGAGCGACAATTCCATTTACTCGTACGGATACGATCTGAACAAGTTTAAGAACTTCCTCGAAAAAGAACATATCGACTTCTTAGAAGTCCAAGCGAACGACATAGTTCGTTTCTTGAACGAAGAAAGGAATCGTAAAATTTCCGCAAAGACAATCGCTCGCGAAGTAGTTGCCATTCGCCAATTTTATAAATTTCTAAAAGATGAAAAGAAGCTGGATTCGAATCCGACGGAGAAGATCGAAACTCCCGAAGTGATGAGATCCATCCCTGATTATTTGACTCAGGAAGAGATCGAAGAATTGTTCACTGTAATCAAAGAGGACAACCTTTACGAACTCAGAGACAAATGTATATTCGAACTTCTGTATTCTTCCGGACTTAGGATCTCCGAAGCTTGTAATCTTAGACTGACCGACATGGATATGTCCGGAATGACCTTGACCGTGGAAGGTAAGGGCGGACGCCAAAGACTAGTTCCTTTCGGTGAAAAGTCATTGGATATTCTGAACCGTTACTTAAAACAAAGCCGACCTTATATTCTGAAAAACAGAAATTGCGATTATCTTTTCGTTTCCAAAAAAGGGTCTTTCATTAATCGAAAATCAGTTTGGAGACTTCTGAACCATTATATCAAAAGAACAGGCATTAAGAAAAAAGTGACTCCTCACACTTTGCGACACTCTTTTGCGACCCACTTATTGGAAAACCACGCGGATCTGAAATCGGTTCAGGAACTTTTGGGACATATCGATATTTCAACTACCCAGATCTATACTCATATGGCGAATAAAACTCTGAAGGAAGTTCATAAGAAATTCCATCCTAGAGGATAATTTCCCCGGACCGAATTTTGGCCGAGATCAAAAAAATCGACTATTCGAATCAGTTTCGGATACAAATTCCTTCCCATCCGCGTTACGTGACAGTGGCGCGGAACTTCGTTTACAACCTAGCTAGAGAATCCGGATTTTCCCTCTACGACGCTGCCGATCTGAAGTTGGCAGTGGGGGAATGTCTTTTGAATGTGATCAAACATGCGTATTTAGGAAAGACGAATTACCCGATCTTTTTAGAAGTTACTGTGCTCGAGAACCGAATAGAAGTCCGTATCCGGGATTTCGGAGTTCAGAAAAATATTTCAGAAATTCGAGGATATGATCCCGGGGATTACAGGGAAGAAGGGATCGGGCTCTACCTGGTCCGAAAATTGACGGACCATTTTTATATAGACCAATCCGGAAAAGGGAATCGTTTGATTCTCACAAAAATGAAATAATTCAAAAAGAACGGCTTGCAGAAAGGTAGAATTGTCCGTCTATTCTGTATAATCCGAGCATATCGTTTCGGTGGTCCAAATGAAATTTATTTCCATTCTGATAGTTTCAATTTTTATTCTTTCCTGCAGAAAAGGTCCTTCCTTATCCAAAGAGGAAGTGAAGGAACTTAGCCAAAACTATATTAAAGAGTTATGTAAAAAAAATTTGGAATGTTCTGCACAATACCTGGAGTCTCTTCCTTCCGGAGAGCAGAATGCCGCCAAGTCCGGATTTTCTTCCCTGGACCAATGTATGGCGGAACAAAGTAACCAGTCCATTCTTCCCGACGACTATGAAAAGGTCACGGACGAGCAGGTTGGAAAAGTGAAACGTTGTATGGATGATCTTCTGAGGACTCCTTGTTCGGAAATGGAACAAGCCGGAGGGATTCCGTCTTGCCGAGAATTATTTCCCGACGGTAACTGAAATCCACTCAAACGTAAGCAAGTGAGTTTGTCGGAAGGCAGAAGGAACTATTCAAATTTTCTTAATCGGTAGAAGATTCCGAATCTAAAAATTCTTCCTGCAAAAGGCCTAATCGTTTCGGTTTTACCTTAGAATGAGCGATCTGTCCGTCTCCTCCCAAATATAGGAAAGAAGGTCCGGGAATTTCTTTTAATTTCACGCTGAACTTTTTATTTCTGCCAAGATTTACTTCCACTCCCGGGAAAATTTCTCTCTCTACTTCCACGAAAGAATTTTTATCGGGATCGAAGGATAGGATAGCGGATTGTTCCTGAGCAAATAGGTTTTCCATGATAGAATTATACTTCTGACGGATCGCCTGTAGTTTCGGGAGACTGTCTTTTTCTTCGGGACTAAGGCTTCTTCTTTGGGAATCGTCGTTTAATTTTTGAATACTAGTATCCACTTTTTTTAATATATCTTGGTTTTTACGGATCTCGGTCTTTAAACCTTCCAATTCGGATAGAAGTTCGGGAGGCATTCCACAACTGAGTATTGTTCTTGTTTCCACAATTGCACCTAACTTCGTACAGGTGATCATTTTACCTGCTACACATTGGCCTCCGATAATTTCTCCTCTGCCACCCCTGACTACTACGGATTCTCCCGCGATCAGTTCGGAGTGCATTGCCGCTTCCTCTATGAAGATGGAATTTTTAGCGATCATCTTTCCTTGTTCTATAAACTTTGCGTAGATGTCGGAGCCTGATTCGATCATTCCTCCGTTTCTTCCCATAAATCCTCCGGAAAGAACGATATCTCCTTTTGCTTTCAGGAATACTTTTCCCACGGATTTTTTGACTATGATAGAACCGTCCGTTTCCAGAGTAAAACCGTCTGCTATGGATTCTTCCACTATGATCGTGCCAGGAAAATTGATATTTCCTGTGGAGAAGTCTACGTTCTCCAGTAAACATACCTCGTCCACACGAATGACACCGAAACGATCGATCAGCGGTCGGCCGTCTATGAGAGACTGGACTATATTTCCATCTTCCGAAATTTTAACGTTCGGACCTAATTTCCATTCCGCTAATTTACCTTCTTCGAATGGAAGAACTTCTCCCTTTACGTTTTTGCCAGGTTTGCCGGGAGAAGGAGAAATTTTTTCCGCGAGTTTTTGATTTTTTTTAACACTTTGGATGATCTGTATGTTTTTGAAATCCACTCTTCCGAATTCGTCTTCTTCTAGAGTAGGAGTGCCTGGGTGTTGGAATAAGATCCGAATGTCTCCGTCTTTTCCCGGGATAGGAGATTCACCTTGGGCGACTAAGATTCTTTTTCCGTAATCCTCCGCTTGGGAAAGTTTGAGGATGGATTCTTCAATAATCCCGAAAACGACCCCGCTTGCTTGCAATTGGGAAAGGATCTCGTCCCTTGTTAATAATTTTCCACCGAATTTTGGCGGATGCAAGATCCCGTAGACCGCCATTTTATCTTCCGAGATTTTCAGGTCCAAGCTGCAGGCTTCCGGTTTGCCCGGCCATTTTCCGATTAGATGCGGTTCCGAGTCTTTGGATTTTAAAACACGCTTAACTTCTTCTTCATTAACTCCTGAAATTTTGAATACGTCCAATCGTTTTAGGATTTCGCGATATTCTACTTCCTTTCCTTTTTTTCCGGCGGGGAAGACGGTGAGGTAGGCGAGCCCATCCAGATTTTCAACTTTGAAAAAACCGTTTTCGTTCTCTTCCAGATCTTTTAATAGGGATTCCGTATAATTGCGGATTGAGTCGCTCATCCTGGGGGGCCGTTGTTGGAGAGTAAGTTCCATCCTATTTTTTACAATCGAAAACCTATAAAAAGACTTAATGCCCAATAAAGGAAAAACTTCAAAAATTCCCTGTTTTCAGACCGGTCAGTTTGTCGAAGTTACTACAACCCTTCCTTTTTTCCAAAATTATGTCCTTGAAAAACCGGGCAAATCGACCGATGATCCTAGGGTAATACTATGGCATTCAACCCGTTCTCCATTTTAAGTAATCTCAGGGTTTCGATAGACCAGGTTCTAGGAAATCTACCTCCTAACGTGGTAAAAACGATCGGCAACGCGGCTTTGGCATTGGCGGTTCTGGTAGCTGTCGTTCTAGGTTGGTTCAGTTTCCAAAAAGGTCTAGCTTTGGCAGGAGAAGAGGACCAAGCCAAGGAACTGGATCGAAAGGCATTATTTTTAGAGGATATAGAAAGGGAGTATAACCGTAAAAGAAAGGATGTTCGATGGAGCGATCCTTCTTATTCGGATTCCGGAAGTTCGTCTTTGGAAATAGAAAGATACGGATGGGAAAAACCGAAGATGGAACCTTCTGCCCCTAAAACCGAATTGGAAGAGTCGGATACGATCCGTAATTCTAAAATGAAGGAGGGGGATCCGAGAGTTTTCTTTCCTACCGAAAACGAAAGGCCTGCTCGCGAGGACCTAACTCCGAGTGATAAAGGTTCCGATTCTCCCCGTTTGGAACCGAGCACAAAACAGCCGAATAAAGAACTTCCTACGGATAAGGAAGAGTCCCGCTTAAGCCGTCCTCCTAGAAAAGAACAAAGGCCTAGGGGAGAATGAAATGAAATACATACTGTTTTCTTTAAGTATTCTTCTTTGTACAAATCAGTTAGCGGCGGATTTTCCTCTGCCGATTCCGGAACCGTTAGAAGAAAGTTTTTCCTCTCAAGGTGTATCTCCGGATCGACCACTTCCTCCGATTGACGCAAGCTCGGTGGTTACGGAACAAAAGTCCGAACAATCGGGATCCGAAGTTGTTTCTGAAAATATGTCCTCTGTCGCCGGCGAGGAAGCGAAGATCTCGGAATCAAAACAAACGGTGACAGAACCTCTAAAAGAGAAAAAAACAAAACTTCCGAATCTAGCGGACAAAAAAGAAAAAAAGAACGGCAAGAAGAAGGAAGCCTCTGATCCGAGTCGGGCCGCTTACGAAAGAGGACTTTTACGACTTCGAAACGGTCAAAAAGACGCAGCCAAAGAAGAATTCGGTAAAGCAGCGGCTACGGAAGGAACCGCAAGTTCCCAAGCAAAATTAGAATTATCTAAATTAGAAAATACGAAGGCTCCGGATTCCACTACTGAATCTCCCGCGGAAGACGATTCCAGATGGAAAACTTCCTTAGAAACCGCAAGATCGCTCAGAGCCCAAGGGAAAAATTCGGAAGCCGAATCCATTCTACTTAGGACCGCAACGGAAGGTGAAGGGGAGTATAGATCCAGAGCTTTATTACAATTAGGTGATATGCTTTTTAGAATGGGTAGATATTCAGACGCTCGCAGTTATCTTATGGATTTTTGGAATCGTTTCGGTAAATCTTTTCCGAATGCTGAAGATACGAATTCCAGAGAATTTAAAAGACAAAGGGAAGAAAAAGAATTAGGGGCTTATTTACTCTTTAAGTCCAGCTATAGAGCCGGAGAAGGGGAATGGGCAAAACGGTTTTTGAAAAAATATTTGGATAAGTCCGTTTCCGAATCCCAGGGAGTATATTCCCCCTTGAGAACGGAGATGGAATCTTTCGCGAGAAGCGATCTTTAAGTTAAGGCTACGTTTACTTCTAATTTTCCGAATTTGGAAAATAAGCTAATCCCTAAAGCTTGTTTTTTAGGGATCTTGATCGTTTCATTTTTTGCATCCACGATATTCGGAGCCGTGATCTCGATCGACTGACCTGCAGTTGCGAAAATATTCATCGCGTTACCTGTGGTCATGTTTGCGATCTCACCCAAGATATCCTTGTATTCGTTCTTGATATCGTCGTCGCTCATGCCTGGCATCAGCTTTTTGGAAATTTTAAAAGCCGCGTCGTAGTTCAGACCGTAGATGACCTCTCCGTTAAACGTTCCTAAAACACCGATGATGATCGCAAGTTCTAGATTGGTTTCCGGAGTATCTTTGATCCCAATCTTTCCACGGATCAGGTCGGTCTGTAATATATCCCGGAAAACGATTGTGGCGGCTTCCAGGAAAGGGTTTACTAACTCGGCGCGGATTTGCATTATTCCTCCGAAACGGATCTAGCGGATGCTCGTTCGACTTTAATACTTTCCTCTAGGGATTGTGGAATTTCCATGAGTATTGCAGTGAGTAAGGAGCCGCTGTCCCTGGTTCTCAAGAATGACGGATCAGGAGTTCCTAATTTGACTCCGGAGAAGGAAACGATCGCGTATTTTTCTCCTTCTCTATAAGGCCCGATGTTTTTCTTTTGGGTCAAACCTGGTAGGCTTAAATCTTGTAAGAATTTTTTGTCGGAGCTTAAGGAGAATACATCTTTACCCACACTGATCTTTTTCAGGTCGGAAAGAGATTTGTTTTTGAGAGAAACGGTCTGTCTTCCTAAAAGTGTGGCGATTTTTTGTAAACCGTCCGGCTCGTTTTGTAGAGCGACTAATTTTGCCTTTAAAGATTCCAGGGAGTTTTTGCGTGCTTCCAATAAGAACTTACTTCTGAGAACGGTCTTTCTTTCCTCGAATGGGATCGGTTTGCCGTCTTTTCCTTTTAAGGTATTCGGATCTAAAGATTCTTTCTCGTAGAGTTCTTTTAATTGTGCGTCCGTAGGTTCCAAATTTCTTTCGGAGGCTTTGACTAGATCTTCTTCCGTATACAGTACTGCGTCCAGATCCACTCTGGCTCCGGAAGCCTCGGAGAGTACGTTTAGTTCTCCGTCCGTGCGTCGGATCTCTGTCGGAAGGAAGTTTTGGAAAAGAGACTGGGACACTTTATAATCGATCCTGAAGCGTAAGGGAGCCTGCTGGAGGAACTGACGATAAATTTCTTCCGGTTTTTTCAGATCTTCTTCGGAATATCCGGCTCCTTGGAGAGAATTTTTAGAGACCTTTTTAGCCTCTTCCCATAGAGCAGAGCGTTCCGATTCTTCCGTGATAGTGAAACCTACCGCATTTCCGATCTTACGGAAAATATATTGTCCTTTTAAAGTTTGGAAGGCACAGTCCGCCCAAAGCGCTTCGGATCCTTGTCCTTGGTACATCTGGATACAAAATCTTTTAGCTGCATTGAATGAATCTATTGGGACACTTTGGTCGTCGATACTTCCCATGGTAATGCTTGCTTTTCCGGCAAGCATATCAATACCTACTTGTTCCACATCCGGCTTTAATAGCATGATGATCAGCATTAGGACTAAAATTCCTAGAAATATAGCCGATCCGACTTTGAATAAAATATCTTTAAGTGAAATTCCGTCTGGATTTGTCATAAAACTACGTTCACAAGGAAGACTCGCCCGCGCCTGGAATCTGTAAAGGAGAAAAACCGCCCGAAAAGTGCTTCAGAAACGGCCGAATTGGATAGATACATATAATGATGCTCTATATTGCCTTAGCACTTATTTTAGTAGGGATCCTCTGCTTTATTTATGTTTCCTTTCAGCCGAATTCTAAAAAGGAATTTGGCTCTAGTCAATTTCAGAAAGGAAATCTGCCTGCAGCGAGAGAGAAAAAAATTTCCCCGGACACTTTAGCTTCTCTAAAAAAACAGGGACGTTCGGAATCCTATTCCCAAATGGATTCGGTATTTGCGGAAGAAAGAAAGATCCGTCCTCTTTCCGAAAGACAAAGAATGGAAACACAAAGGACTGAAGCGGAAGTTTCCGACCAAGAAGAATTCGGAGTTGAAATTTGGGACGAAACAAAAAGGGGAGAAGTTTTGGAAATGGTAACGGAACCGGAAAGGACCCAACCTAAAATCCCTAAAGAAGAAGAATGGTCTATGGAAGGAATACTATTTTTAGATCTTTCCGGAAGATTGCCTTACGAAGCTCTGCAAGAAAAGATCCGGCCTGAGACTCTAAAAGGTTTTAGAAGAATGGGAAAGGGAAGTATTCGAGAGATCCCTGGCGGATTTACTTTTCAGGCCAGAAACTCGGAATTTAGTTATAAATTGAACGAAGTGGAGAAGATCGTTTTTTACGACCAAGGTTTCGCATTACTTCCTTTAAAAAGAGAATACCCAACCCCGATTTTTTTAACCAAAGACGGGGAGAAATTCAAATCTTATTTAGAATATACTGCAAGCTCCTGAGAAGGAGAGAAGGCAGGAAATTATCTGCCTTCTACCACTAACCACTTAGTGGTCTTAACTATCACTCGAACGATCGAATAGAATCCAGCGCCTATTCCGAACGCCCAGATTTGAGGTTCGGTGATCACTGCCCAAGGCTCTTTCCAATCTCCGAATCCTATCTTGAAACTGGCCGCATAATCGAATATTACGAAGATCATTAAGATCCCGAACAGGCTTGGATATTCTCTCTTTAAAATATTTCGGAAAGAGAAGGCTAGTTTCGGTTTTACATAACCGGAAAATTTAGGAATAAATGCAGGGATCTTATCCGCCCAATTTAGGTAGTCCTGTCCGAACTTGTCTCTTAAGAATTTTTCTTCCGCAAACATTATTCTTTCATAATAGAATCCGAAAAATAATGCAAATACCAGAAGTAAAGGGATATCCCTGAAATACAGGACAGGTCCCAAATACATTAGGAAATTTCCAAGGTAAAGAGGATGGCGAACTAAAGAATAAATTCCCTCTTGGTTGACTACATCCGCTACTTGTTCTTTGGTATTTCTACCGGAGGTGCGGGCAGGAGCATAACCGATCACAAAACAACGGACCGCTAAGCCGAGTAAGCTAACTATAAAACAGGCACCTGCATAGTATAAATTGATCTCGTAAGAATCTTCTAAAAATTCGAAACTGCTTAAGGAGTATAGACAAAGAAGAAGAATAAATCCCGGTATATAAGATCTCCAGCGAAATAGAAAATTCCCCTGCTGATCCAATTCTTCGATTAATGCCATACGAATTCCTTATGGTGTGGTATTTAAGGAAGGAAACTTTTATCCCCTTGGAGTGTCAACCATTGATTCAGAGTCGTTCAGGGGGAAGGAAACCTGCTTGAAAAGTCGGCAAGATCCTTTTCTAGAATCCTTTCCAGATTCCAGGGATCCAAGACTAATCTATAACTTAAACCTTCTCTTTGGAAAACATAACTTCCTAACTTGGTCATTCCGATCGGAGAAACTTGATAACGATCCGTAGTAGTGATGATCTCAATTTTAAAATTCCGATCTTTCGGGACTGCGGAAAGTTCTTCCGACTTCTCCAAAAATACTTCGTCTGCACTTAGTTTTTTAATCTCTTCCAAATAATTTTCCACTTCTTCGGTAAAGGCCTGGATCTGCCCGCCGGAAGTTTCTAAGATCCAATTCTCTCCTTGTTTTTTTAAAGTAAAATCCCTAGAAAAAAATCCTAAGATCTTGATCTCTGAAACTTTTTCCCTGGAAGGGAAAGGAGGAACAAGGGATCTACTCAGGAAAAAATCCAGTTTGCCTCCGCCAGTGACCGATTTTAGATTTTCTTTTACTAACCAGATCTGGTTTTTTTCGTCCAGTATATAGGTCCCGGAACCTTTTCGGACAGGAGCACCAATCAAAATTTTTCCAAGTGAATGTCCGGAAACATCTTTGAGCTCTAAGATCGGTTCATCTCCTCCTAATCCGAATTCTTCCTTCGAGACCGAATTGGATTCCGATAACAGAGTGAATTTACGTAGATGCAAGCAGGTTTGGATCAATTCTTCGATCCTGGCAGAATCTCCAGGCAACACAAGCTGAGAAGGTAATTGCACGGTCCAACCGTCCAGATTTCTGTTTAGGATACTTTCTTGTCCTTTACGACCGCTGATAATCGTTTGGATCTCTTCCGATCGAATCTTAAAGAAGCTTTCAGAATTTTGGTAGGTCTTTTTGAACCAGTCCCAAGGATCTTTTGCGATCAATAATAGAATAGCTAAAAGTATATTCCCAAAAAATAATAAGACTTGTGGATTTTCTTTATAAATGCGACGGAGAAGTCGGGAATATTTCGAGAGAACCATTATCCGTTCCTTCTTTTTAATCTTCGGAAAGCATAAAGCGCAAGAAGCCCAGGCACTAATAATAAATGAAATACGCTGATCACAGTTTCTAAGAAGAAGGGTAAAGGTTTTAATTTTAAGACCGCTGATTGTTTCGAGCGAACTTCTAAAAGATCGGTTTCTCCCTTGAGAATATCGATCGTATTTAATAAAAACGGAATATTCGAATTTTTGAGTATTTCTGAGAATTCGGGAAATGCCAAAAGATCGGAAACCAAATAGGGAGAACCGAATACCAGGATCCTTCCCGTTTTTGGAGGCTTGCTTTGAGATTGCAGATCTTGCCCTCGCGGTTTTGTATCCGAGAAATAAGAAGTAAATTTTCCCTCTGCATACACGCCTAAAAGAAAAGGTCCGCCATTTGCTTGGATCGGAGTGGAAAGGAGCTGTTTTTCTCCTAAAGAGACCGGTTCCGTCCTAGATTCCGCCTCTGCTCCACTTTTTGCAAGGATTGTAAACTGCACTTCCTTTTGTTTTTCGGGAAGAATATTCAGACTAGAAGTCCAAGGGATCAAAAGACTTTCCTGATTTTTGGTAAACGGGCTATTTCGATCTAAACTTCCTGATTTTTGGTCCGGAACGATCCAAGGAGGATAAGGATATTTTCCTAGGACTCCAGGTTCAATTTCTATCACGGAACCCATCGGCAAAGAATGATCCGGTTCTAAAATGATATCATAGTTCATTCGAATACCATAATGTTCTAAAAAACGGACCATTTCTTCCGAGTTCGGATTTTTATGCGCTAAACCCGCTCCCAAATCCCCTGAGAGAAGTCCGAAACTACCTCTTTCGGTTTCCGTTTTGAACTCCATTGTTTTGGCGAGAACAAGTAGACTTCCTCCTTCTGAAATGAACTTGTCTAACTTTCTTTCGGTATTTTTAGAAAGAGTGCCGCCACCTATCCAGAGAACTATCTCCGTTTCTTCGGGAAGATTTTCCGTTTCCAGATCCAATTCCAAGATTGGACCGTATTCTCCTCTAAGAACCCGTTTTGTAAAAATTTCGATCCGATCTTTGGGGGAGCCTTGTTCTTGGGGGGAAAAATTTCCCTCTGATTTCAGAAGAACGATGCCGGAATCTTTATCCTGTCTCTGCATTTTGCGGACTGAATTTAGGATCTGGTATTCTAGATCTTCCGTAAAGAATGCGAATGATAAAACTTCCGTCTTATGGCCTAAGGTAAGAATGATTCCCAGAAACGCTTGTTTAACCGAAGCGGAGTCCCTGGAAGTTTGTTGTAGGATCTGAGGTTCCAATCCTAATTCCATGGCCTTTCTTGCATCTTCCTCCGAGGAAGATGGATCATAAAATCGTAAGGAAACATTCTCCTTTCCGATCTTAGAGATCTCTTTTAAAAGTTCCTTACTGAGTTCCACTCTTGCCTTGTATTCTCCCGGAATTTCGGAAGAATAAAATGCGTCTATGTACAGAGGATCATCCAATTCTTTCAGGACTTTTATCGTACTAGTGGTGATCTGAAATCTTCCCGACCTGGAAAGATCCGCCTTACAAGGAATTGTAGAGAAGATCCCGTTCAATAAAATGAAGAGTAAAATACCGTTCGCAAATCCAAACCAAGGGGATTTAGAAATTTCTAATAGAGGACGAAATAACTCTCTCATGGATAATTTCTCCTGAGAAAGAAGACGTTCCCCGCAAGATTCGCCGTGATAAAACTAATAAAGTATAGCGTATCAGAAAGATCTAAGACTCCTAACCGAAAGGATTCGAAATGAGAGGACAATGCGAATAAATACGCAAATGTGGAAGGTCCACCTCCGAAAAATTTTAGAACAGGTTGTGTGCCTAATAGAAAAAAGAAAAGGCAGACAAGAACGGTTAGGATATAAGAACTGATCTGGTCTTTCCCGAAAGAAGAAAGAAAGATCCCGATACTGATGTAGGTCCCTCCAAGTAATAGACAGCCTAAATAACCGGCAAATACGATCCCAAGATCCAGATCTCCGAAAGCCCAAATAAAGAATGGGATACTCAAGCTTAAACAAATAGTGAATCCTAAAAATGCCCAAGCTGCTAGAAATTTCCCTCCGACGATTTCCCATTTAGAAAGCGGCAAAGTGAATAAGATCTCTAAACTTCCTGATCTTTTTTCTTCGGACCAAAGCCTCATGGTGATTGCTGGAATAAACACGACGAATAGGAGAGGCGTCCATACGAAATATTCTTCCATACCTGCAACTTTTCTGTCCCAGAAAGACCCTTCGCCCAAACCGTAAAAGAACAAGAAGGAAGATAAGAATAAGTAGAGGATCGAGAATACATAGCCGATCGGTGTGTTAAAATAGCTGGTCCATTCTTTTTGGAAAACGGCAACTAATCCCGGAGGCAGGTCGGTGAGTTTCATATCTTATCCGGAAACCAGGTCCTGAAAAACGGATTCTAAAGACTTTTGAGAAATCTTATATTCTAAGATCGAAAAAGATTCCTTTCGGATGAGTTCAAAAATTTCTTCCGGTTTTAAGGAAGAAGACTCCAATCTGAATTTGGTATATCCACCTTCCTTTTCGGATGAAAGAATTCGGACATTCTTACCTTCTAAAACTTTTTCTAAGGTTTCCTTTTCGGTTTTTGCGGTTAGAAGTACCGAATCGGATCTTTTGAATTCCGAAACAGGAAGATCTGCGACTAGGTTCCCTTTATGTAAAACCAAAGCATGATCACAGGTCTCTTCTACTTCCGAAAGTATATGAGTGGATAATATAACTATTTTATCTTTTCCTAAATTGCGAATTATTTCCCTGAAATGAGAGATTTGGATGGGATCTAATCCGGAACTCGGTTCATCTAAAACGATCCAATCCGGATCATGAAGTAATGCTCCTGCCAAAGCTAGTCTTTGTCTTGTACCTTTTGATAAAATCCCGGCTAAAGAAAAAGTTTGGGATTTCAGATCACAAATTTCTAATACTTCTTTTTTTCTTTTTTTTAAAAAGGAGGATTCCATCCCTCTTGCATTCCCGATAAAATCCAAATATTCCCCGGCTGTCATGTCGGGATAAATGGCGGAAGACTCGGGTAGATAACCTAATCTTTGTTTTACGGCTCGGGGATCTTTTTTTAAAGAAACTCCGTCTAGGAGAACGGAACCGGAATCAGGTCGAACAAAACCGGTGAGTATTCTGAGCGCAGTCGTTTTACCCGCTCCATTTGGTCCAAGTAAACCTGTGATCCTATTTTTAGGTATGGAAAAATTCAGATTGGAAATCGCGATCTTCCCGAAATAGGATTTGGAAAGTTCGGATACCTGTAGAGAGACCACGAAAGTTATTCTTTCGGGCCTTAAGGCCTATGCAACTTCTTTTCCCGGAGAAATTATGCTCTGATTCTGAGCATTGTATCCACTTTAAATTTACGAAGAACATCCATTAGAGCAGGTTGTAAATTCACCACCTCTAATTTTACTCCGAAATGATCCAAAAGGTTTCTAAGAGTGAGTAATTTTGCGACTCCGCTGGAAGTGATTTTTTTGGTCGGGGTCATGTCCAAGGTCAGGTTTTGGATATGGGCCCTAGAAGCCTGTTCCGAAATTTCATCGAAAACTTTTTCGTATCCGTCCAGAAGTTGATTTTCGAAACGAACGATTCCGTGTTTATTTTGTATCGTTAATTTGGCCATAGCGCAGTTTGTTTAGTGAAATAGACTCCTAAAACTAAGTCATCCCAACAAATAAAAGAGGGAGGAGTGCCGGTCTTACTAAACAAACAAGCGGTTTACATTTTTCGGCATATAAAATTCCAGTAATTCGCTTTCGGTAAAATTTCCCAGGACTCGTAATCGGAGCCGATCCCAAGAATTTCCAGGCCGGAATTTTGTAGTAACTTCGACCAAGTTTCAAGCGGATAGGCCCTATGAAAATGTTCCTCTAACTCTGTAATTCCCGGTCCTGAAAATTCCAAACTGGTTTTTAGCACGGAAGTTTCCGGGTCGAAATCGTTCCTCCAGAGTAGTTTTGTCTTCCCGTGGGTCTCCTGTAGGACCTTATTCTGAAAATTTTTCCGAAAATTTTCGGCAGTGCTTACATCGAAAAAGAAGACCCCGTTCTTCTCCAAGACCGCTGAAACTTGGGTAAATACCTGGGAGAGTTCGTTTTCTCTTTGGAAATAATTCAAAGTGTCGTGAACGGAAAAAACGAGATCAAAAGATTTGTTAAGAGGGGGGAAGGAGAGAAGATCCCCTAATTTCCGAACCCCTCTGATTTGCTCGGAATCGGCGATTTGAAGCATTTCAGGAGAATTATCGATCCCCCAAAGCTCGGTGGAAGGAGGTAAGAATTTCCAGATTTTGCAGGTGCCGCAGCCTAAATCCAAGGCGATTTTGGGATGGATTTTTTGGGTCCCGATCTGGTAAGATTCCAAAATCATCCCAGCCCAGTCTCGATACGGTGCCCGTTTCATGACCCCGTCGTAAATGCCTGCAAATGCGGTATAAGGCCTTTTTTTGGGGATTGGAGAAATAATTCTTGCTTTATTCCCCTGCATACGAGTATTCCTATCCATTTGATGCGACATAATTCTTTGAAGGGTTTTCTTCACAGAATCTTCGTGAAACTCTAAGTATGGGCCTAGAACTACTTTTACCCTTTTTAGCCAGTGTAGGCATTACTATCCTCCTTCGTAGGATGGACAAGTCGAATTATAAGCTCAGCCAGATCAAAAGATACACTGGCAAACTCCAGGAAGAATTACAAGAGATTGCCCTGGAAAAAATCCAATCCGTAAAGGATTCCGGAATAGAACTGGAGATCAGTTTAAAGCAGACCAGAAAACTAGCGGAAGAAGTAAAAGGCCTCAACGAAGAATCCAAACAATTATTGGAAACTATCCGTTCCAATCGGGATTTTTTAAACGCAGTCACTTTAGATCTGAAAGAAGTGGTCCATCTTTCTTCCGATATTCGCCAAGAATCCCAGTCCATCCAAGACGGATTACAAAGACTGGAAATGGGCAAAAAAGAAGTGTACGGGATCGGAAATCGGATCCAAGAACTTCGTTCCGAGGCAGAAGTTTTACTCGAAGCATTCCAAGAAAAATTAAATTTCCGTTCGGACGATATTTTGCAGTCACTCGCTTCCAAAATTGTGGAGCTGGAAGGTCTTTTAGAAGTAAAAGCGGATCGTATCGAATCGGGTTTGGAAGAATTGGGAGAAGCGTTCCGACAAAGATTAGAAGCCCAAACCAAATCATTATACCATGAAACCGTAGGCAAGGTGGATAACGCCCGCGAAGAAGTGCAGTCTCTTCTGGAATCCGTAAAAGTAAAAGAAGAAGACTTGGATGCCAGGACGGATCGTATGCAGACCGCATTTTTATCCGTTTCCGAAAAAATAGATCGATTAGAGACCAGAGTGGATGAGAAGGCCGAGCTTGCGGATCGTAAGTTAGAGGAAACCTTCTCTCGTAACGAATCAGTCATTCGCCAAAAATACGATCAAGTATTAGAACAAGTAGTTCACTCTAAAGAAGCATTCTTAAACGGAGTCCGGATTGAGATCGAGGCCATTCGTAAAGAAATAGAAGGAATGAGCCTGGAAACTCTGACACGTCGCGACGAGATCTTAAACGAGACAAGACGACAAGCGGAAGGGATCAACGACTCCATCAATATCTTCCAAGAAAAATATCTGGAAGCGGAAAACAAACTACTCAAGCAGGCCGATTCTCGCAAAGCGGATCTGATGCGTCAGATCGATTCTTTCGAGGATGAATTCAATCGTATTTCCAGCAGTCTCCGAATAGAAGCGGAAGATCTAAGAAAAGAGATCCTTTCCGGACTGAAAGAATTTCATTCCGCGTTAGAATCTTCTCGTTCCGAAGAGGAAAGAAAGTCCAAACTTAAACTGGACCAAGTTAGAGAATCTTTGGAAGAAGAACTAAAAGTACTGCAAGCCTCTCAGGCGGAAAAATTCCGTGCGGATTGGGAAACAATTAAGGAAAACGTTAAGGAATATTCCTCACAAATCTCTAATCGAATGAAAGAGATAGAAGTTTCCGTAAAAGAATTAAAAGGTTCTTTAGAGGAAGAAGTAAGCGCATTACACGCTTCTCATTCGGAACGTTTCCGTTCGGAATGGGATTCCATTAGAGAAAATGTAAAAATTTTCGACGTCCAGGTTTCTTCTCGGATGAAAGAAATGGATTCGTATGTAAAAGATATCCGGGAAGCTCTCGAAGGAACCGCAGGAGATATTTTAGCCGAAGCAGAATCCAAGGTAAGCGAGATCGGTCTCTCAATCGAAGACGAATTCCGCAAAATGGACAGAAGATTCGAACACTTCTCCCGTTCTTGGGAAGAAGAAGTCCAGTCCCAGAAAAACCATACCATGGACGCGATCCGTGGATTGGAAGAAAGATTGGGCCAGATCCATTTTAAAGGTGCGGAATATCTGGAAGAATTTTCCAAATCTTATGCGGAACAAAAGGATAAGATCGAAGAATTCGTATCCAAATACAAGACGAACTTCCAAAAAGAGGGAGATGAAGTTAGAGACGAACTTGTTTCTCGTTTCAAAGACTTAAAAGCGGAAGCGATCACAAGTGTCGAAAACGTAAAAGTAGAATATTCCGCTGCGGGAGAAAGATTCGAAAATCTTCTGCGCAAAAACGAAAAACTTTTAGAAATGCAAGCGGAGAAGATCCGCACTTCCACCGAATCTCAGCTGGAAAAAGCCGGAGAACAGGCAAGAGTCGTTCTGGACAAATTGAAAGAATCCGGCCAAGATTTCTTCGAAAGACAGGAAGAAAAAATCGATCGTCTAAACGATACGATCGATTCCAAGATCAATAGACAATTATCCGCTCTTCTAGATAAAGGCCAAGTCCAACTGAGCCAGCTGGAAGAAAGGATCGCAAAACATCTAGCGGATGTAAAACGACATCTAGAAGAAGCTTTAGATTCCGGTATCAAAGAAAGCGAAAACCAGATGAAGGAATTCCAAAATCAGGTAAAATTCCTGCTTAAAGAAACCGAAGAATCTTCGGAAGAATTCCTAAAAACCGGAAGAGAAGAATTCCAGAAGGCACAGAAAGAATATCGTGTGCTTCAAATCGATCTTCGCAAAGACTTAGAAGAGATCCAAGATGCAAAACGTTCTCTCTTCTCCGAATTGGAAGAAGAAGCGGAAAAACTACGTTCTTCCGTAGACGAGATCTCTGAGAGGATCCTGGACGCGGAAAAACGTTCCGCACTCTTCTTAGACGTAAAAGAAATTATAGAACGTTCCGAAGAGTTCGTTTCCGAAATGAAAGAAGCTTTGGAAGATGCAAACCAAACGGAAAAAACGTACGAGGATCTGGATCAAAACTTAGTTCGGATCAAAAAAGTCCAAGAAGATCTGGAGAACCGTATTTCTCAAGCAGAGGAGAGAAGTGCAGAAATTCTTTCCATAGAAGAGAAAGCGGAAGTTTTAAAAGAAGAATTCGAAAGGATCATGGAAGAATCCTCTCATTGGAACGATACTCATCGCAAGTTGGTCGAAGCAGGAGAGAGGGCATTCGAAATGGAGTCCCGCTTCTTAGATCTGGAAGATCGATTGGGCAGGGTCGTTTCCGTTAGAGAAGAGATCAAACAGCTTGACCAAGATAGCCAAGGCCATAAGGAAAACTCCTTCAAGCTCGCCCAAAAGATACGCGAGATGGAAAAAGAGATCTCCGTTATCGAAGCGAGAGAAAGAGAAGTCGCCGAAACTCTTCGGAAGACAGACGACAGGCTGGAAACTCTTGCGGGCAGAAAAGAAGAAATACTCTCCGTCGAAGCTAAGTTCGATAAGATAGAAGACCTGATGTCCGAGCTAGGAGAGCGCCATAAACAGATCAGCACTCTCCAACAAAGATTGGATGATATGAAAGAAGGTGCTCTTTCCGTTAAGGACGACTTAGAAGGTCTACTTTCCGAAGCGGAAGATACCTTCGAAAAACTTTCTACATTCATGGATGTGGTCCAAACCAATATGTCTAAGACCGGAGGGGGAAAATCCGGTAAGATGCAAGGTCAAGATCCCCTAGTTGCTCGAAAGAAAGCGACAGTGTTGAATTTATTTCACAATTTCCATTGGCAACCAGAGACGATCGCTGAAAAATTAGGGCTCGAAACTTCTTTAGTCCAGACGATCATTCAAAACGAGACGGTGAAAAAGGGATGATTTTTTTCTTGACCCGAATGTTTTTCCCCAATATGTCTCGTTCCCACTTGTATTATACGACATGCAAAAAATTTCATAGGGAGACCTTTCGTTTTTAATAAAAAACTGAAATTGTAGGGTGGCATTCCGAAAATGATTCCTTTTTTCGGGGCGTCTGGAAACGTATCAAAGTAAATTTGACACGTTCCGGATAAGTCTCGGGATGGAAAAAGGAGAAGCTCCCAAAGCTCGTTCGTATGGTACAAAAAAAGAAAACTACTGTTAAGAGGAAGAATTCCATGGCTCAAAGCGCTGAAAAGGATACCCTCATCGTCGCAAGCAAGGTAAAAGCTTACATCAAATCTAAAGGCTTTATGACTTCCGGAGACGCGGTCGATGGCTTGAATGAAAAGTTATACGGACTGATCGACGATGCTTTAAAACGTACCGAGGCGAACAAACGCACTACGGTTAGACCAACCGACTTCTAATCCATTCTTGATCTACATCAAGAACAAGACTGAAATCGAGAAAATGAGGGCGGCGGGCAAATTAGCCGCCGCGCTTCTGGACTATATCTCCGGGTTCATCCAGCCTGGTATAAGTACGCTTGCGATCAACGATCTCTGCGAAGAGTTCACGAAGAAGCATGGAGGTAAATCGGCACCTTTAGGTTATAAAGGTTTTCCGAAATCTGTGTGTACTTCCGTCAACGAAGTGGTTTGCCACGGCATCCCGAAAGCGATCGATGTTCTGAAAGAAGGGGATATCGTCAACGTAGATGTGACTCCTATCGTGGACGGCTATCACGGGGATAGCTCTCGTACTTTTATTGTGGGCGGTAAAACTTCTCCCGAAGTGGAGCGTCTAGTCAAAGATGCGGAACGTGCCATGTGGGTGGGGATAGAACAGGTAAAACCTGGAAATCGTGTAAGTGATATCGCAAATGCGATCGATGATTATCTGACCCCAAAAGGATACGGGATCGTCAAAGATCTAATGGGTCACGGAATCGGAAGAGGTTTCCATGAAGAACCTCAAATCCCTCATTACCGATCCGGCCGTAAACTGGCGAAACTGGAACCAGGAATGACATTCACTATAGAACCGATGGTGAATTTAGGGACCTGGGAAGTAATTTTTTCTAAAAAGGATGGATGGACTGTGACCACAAAAGACGGAAAATGGTCCGCTCAGTTCGAACACACCATTCTAGTCACCGAAAAAGGCTATGAAATTTTAACCCAAGCATAGTAATCTGTCGTGCATGGATTTCGTTTGGAAATATATTTCTTTACTAGGTAAGGATTTTGCCTTTTTCGTTTTAGGCTTTCTCGTCTTTTACATCGGCAAAAAACTCAAAGACTGGACGGAACCTCGTAAACTTGACGAGGAATTAGTAAAATCCGATAATAGTGCTCTTGCACTCAGTTTATCCGGTTATTATATCGGGGTCATTATACTATTTATCACCATAGTTTCTCACCCCGGAGAAAAAGGGGACCTAATCGGAGATCTTTTTCAAGTTTCTTCCTTCTCTATTTTAGGAGTAGTGCTGCTACTAATTTCCCAAAAGATCAATGATGGATTGATCCTTGGCGGGATCGACGCGATCGAAGAGATCTACGAAAAAAGAAATATAGCGGTAGCTTGCGTATTATTCGGAGGAACGATCGCTAGTTCCTTTTTTATCGCAGCAGCATTGAATGGAGATATAGGAGAGAAGGTATTTCCACAAGGGTTGGGAATTGCAGTTTCTCCGATAGTGGAAAAAACGATTATTGGATCCATTATTTCTGTGATCTTCTTTTCGGTCGGACAGATCGGAATGGTATTATTCTCCGTATATTATAAACTTTGGGTCCCTTATAAACTTAAGAGTGAGTTGGAAGAAAAACAAAACCTGGCGGCAGGAACTGCGTTTGCCGGGGCATTACTTGCGATCGGGATCTTACTTACCAGAGCATTGTTTAGGGAATTCGAATCCTTGTACCAAACCGGAATTTTGTTACTATTAGATCTGGGACTTGCATTCCTTATTATTCCTATCTTGCATTTTTTTGCGGACTGGGTCGTTCTGCCTGGTTCCACATTGAAGGAAGAAATCGAAAGGGATCAAAATTTCGGGGCAGGTCTTTTGGAAGCTGTGGTGCTCGTGTCCTTCTCCGCGATTATATTTTTTGCGGTTTGATTTTAGAATAAATCTTTGGAAGAGTATAATTTCCATTCTAGATGATATACTTTTTTGATCCCGAAGTCGCAAGCGGCTTGTAAAATCATTTTTTCATCCGATTCTTGGGATAGGATAGAATAAGCGTCCGTCAGATCCGAAACGATCTCGGCAAAAATATATGTATGAGTAGGTAAGAATGGAGAAAGTCCTCTCTCCGCAAATCCTCGTAGGGCTCCTAAAAGTCCTGCGAGTAAGATCCTACCTAGTGGTCTTGCTCTTTCTTTCGGAAGATCTAAGCCAGCTTCTTTTGCCGCGCTTAAAAGTTCCTGGAGGGGAATTCCCCCGGATATAGAATATAAGGATATTTCTTCTCCTTCCTGCATAAAGAAAGAATAAGATATGCTTCTCGAAAGTAAAGAACTTCTGGATGAGCTAAGGGATATCGCCGAGGAGACTGGGTTCCAATTATTCGGCGTAGCGCCAGCTTTTGTTCCGTCGGAGGACAAAGAAAATATTCTTCATTGGGTTCGGGAAGGCCGTCATGGAAATATGGATTGGTATCCTAAAAACATGAACCTTCGACTAGAGCTGGAAGGACTCGGGTTCAAACCTGAATCAGTGATCGCGTTAGGCGCTTTATACAATGATCCCGAATATGAGAATTTGGATCTACCTTACCGTTTTTCCAGATATGCAATGGGAGAAGATTATCATTCCGTTCTTCGAAAAAAAGCTTCCGGCTTATTGGAGTTTTTAAGGAAGAAGTATCCGAATCAAAAGTTCCGACAAGGAGTGGATTCCCTTCCCGTTCCTGAAAAGATCCTAGCAAGAGAAGCTGGCCTAGGTTGGATCGGAAAAAATACCAACCTGATCCATGAAGAATACGGTTCCTTCTTTTTTATTAGTTTAATTTTTACGGATCTTCCGATCCGTTTTGTTTCCGTAAAAGCAAAGGATCGGTGTGGGACTTGTACTGCCTGTTTAGATTCTTGTCCAACCAAAGCATTGGAGCCGTATAAAATCGATGCTCGAAAATGTATTTCTTATAAAACGATAGAAGATAGGTCCGAGACTGTGGACTCTTTGTACGGATGGGTGTACGGCTGCGATATCTGCCAAGAGATCTGTCCTTGGAATCAGGTCAAGGCCCGTAAAAAGGGATGGAAAACAGAGATAGATGAATTTAAGATCCGAGATCTATTCAAAAAAGAAAATCTCTCGGATCTGGATGAGAAAGAATTCAAAAACTATTTTCAGGACTCCGCAGTAAATAGGATCTCCTACAAACAGATGAGAAGAAATTTAACTGTTTGGGAAAGAGATTCTTCCAAATCTGGAAGATAGAAGTCTATCCACTAAGGCCAAAAAACCCGCGATCAACAGAAATAAAACGAAAATCCCTATGATATTGATAGCTACTCCCGGATACCCTAAACGAGGAACATCCATGATATCATAAGGATACCATTCCTGAATCGCACCCCTGGTTAACGTGAATATCGCGTACGTGATCGGAAGAAGCCCCGCTAAAAAGATCCTAGGAATGGTTACCGTTTTTGCAGGTCCGAAGATGATCCAACCGGATACAGCAAGTATTGGAGCAAAATCATGTTCTAAGTAACTGGCAGTATCTGCAATGATATCGTTTTTAGGCACAGTCTTTAGTACGAAGTTAAACACGATCCCAGTGATCGTTATATCAATGATCCCGATCAAACGCCAAATATGAAAAGAAGAAGATGTCCGATCCAAATCTATCGCGAGAAGCAAAGTAGTGATCCCTAAGATTAAATTAGACTGAGTCGTAAAAAAAGAAAATTGATTCAGTAAGCCGTCGATACCAGGTCCAAATGTTCGGGTAAAGCCTGCGTTTGGCGGAAGGGAAGAGGTATGACGATAGGCATACCATAGTTCTAATAGAACGCCTATAAAACAAAGAAGAGCTGTGGAAAGGAATACCAAGCGGGCCAGGATAAGATTGAGTTTAGAAGTTTGCATTTGTTTATCTTTCTCTTCATCAAAATGGATCCGCCGGATTCTTATGAGTTTTAGGAACTCGTCAATGCAATTTTTTTTCTTACATGAGAAGCGTCTCTAGCGGGAGAATCTCCGAAAAATCTGGAATATTCCCGATTAAATTGTGTTACACTTTCGTATCCGACTTCAAAGGCGGCTCGTGATGCGGAGTAGGAACTATATACCAAAAGTTTTCTTGCTTCCAGAAGTCTAAGTTGTTTTTGGAATTGGATTGGGCTAAGACCCGTGATCTGCTTGAATTGTCTATGAAAGGTAGTAACGCCTAATCGAGATTTTGCAGCCAGTCGTTTTATTTCCATGGAGGCTGTGTAATTTTCTCGGATCCATCGAATGGCAGGGTATACGTTTGGACCTTTACCTTGGGCTTGGCAGAATTTTCTCAAACGCCATCCTTGCGGACTAAGAAGGACTCTATATAATATTTCCTTTTCATAGATCGGTGCCAGTGCGGGTATATGTTCGGGCGTTTTCAAAAGTCGTAACATTCGGACCCAAGCTTCTAATAATTCAGTGGAAGCTTCGCATGCCATAAATTCGTTATTCGCATATTCTTCCGAGGGATCTTTCGGAAGGTCGTTTAATAAATCCAGGATCGATTCTTGGTCCAGTTCGAGACCCAAGGAAATATAAGGGCCGTTTTTGCCTTGTTGCACTTTTCCGGTCGCCGGGATATCTGAAGATATAACAAAATAAGAAGCCGCATTTAAGTGGATAGTCTGCTCTCCTATAGAGATCGTTTTGCCACCTTGCACTACTAATCCGATCATCGGCTCGTAAATTGCCGCGAGTTGGTGCTCGGCTACCTCTCCTTTTATGAGTAATACTCTCGGCAGAGCCGTTTTAGTCGGTTTTGTAGTCGCCTGGATCGTTAGCTCGGCAATCTCTTTAAGGATTTCCTTCATTCTTCAGCATAATAAAATAGAACCGTATTTTCAAAAGCAAATTCCCGATAATATTTCGATTTTCTTATGATAAGGTAGGATTAGGCAATAAAAAGGTATGATCCGATCTTTACGATTTTTTAAAAACCTCTTACGATCAAAGTATTGGAGGACATTATGAAAGTCGCAATTGTCACAGGAGCAAGTAACGGGATCGGAAAAAATACCGCGATCGAATTAGGGAAACGGGGTATAGGAGTCATTCTTACGTATCATTCGGATAAGAAAGGCGCGGAAGAAGTCGTAAAAGAAGTGGAAAAGAACGGATCGAAGGCGGTCTGTCTAAAGTTAGATCTGAGCCAAAAGTCCTCTTTCGAAACTTTTGCGGAACTTACAAAGAAATACCTGGAAGAGATTTGGAAAAGAAAAACGTTTGATTACTTGGTGAATAACGGAGGTATCGGAGGAGGTATGCCCTTTACGGAGATCACGGAAGAATATTTCGATCAGATATTAAACACAAATTTTAAGGGACCGTTCTTCATCACACAACAACTTGTAAAATTTATGGAGGACAATGGAAGGATCGTGAATACATCCAGTTCTTCCAGTCATGGATCTTTTGTCGGATATTCCGCATACGGAGCCTCAAAGGCAGCATTGACTTCCTGGACAAAGTATTTGGCAAAAGAACTTTCTCCCAGAAAGATCAGAGTGAATGCAGTATCGCCAGGTCCTGTTCACACAAATCTGGGAGGCGGAGTGTTCGATAAACATCCCGAATATATCCAACCCTTAGCGGACCAGACGGCCCTGGGAAGGATCGGAAGCCCGGACGATATCGCCAAGGTGATTGTGAATCTATTATCCGATGAATTCTCTTGGGTAACTGCCCAGGATTTGGAAGTTTCCGGAGGATTTTTACTGTAGGGAGTTCGTGTAGGAGCTCCTACAGAGTTTGCGGTTTAGAATATTACTTGTTGTTTTGAGTTTTTTGTGATACGGCAGGTTGAATAAGAGGAAGTGTGTACCACCGACCGGCCCCCTTCGCAGCGACCCTCGGAGCGAGAAGACGACCGTCTTTGACGAGTCGGTGACCGACAATGTGGAGGTCAACCGAGTAAAAAGATGAAACCGCAGGATTGGTTGGATCGAAGTTTGAAATGTGTACCACCGACCCGGCCCCCGCCCAGAACGGGCGGGGCCCGAACATTTTTGTAGGAATTCCAACAAATCCACTTTGAAAACTCCTTTTCTCCCTGGAGTAAAAGGCTTGGATAGTCAGATACATGCGAGCCGGTCTGAAAGAAAAAGAAATCGATTCTCCAGGCTATGAATTCGATCCTAAGACAAATTTAAAGCTGAGACATTGGTTCCTTAAAGAAAAACGAGACTTGGCATTTCGAAAAAATAGAACTCCTTATTCTACTTGGGTAAGCGAGATCATGCTGCAGCAGACAAGGGTGGCAGCAATGCTTCCTCTTTACGAAAAGTTTATAGAGCGATTTCCAAAACCGGAAGCTCTTGCGATCGCGGAGGAAGAGGAAGTACTTCGTTACTGGCAGGGACTGGGTTATTATTCCAGAGCTAAAAATCTTTTGGCTGGAGTCCGAAAACTCGTGAGCGAGTTCGGTGGGAAATTTCCTAAAAGTTTGGAGGAGGCTCTTTCTCTTCCCGGTATCGGACCTTACACTGCTCGAGCCATTCTTTCTATTTCCTATAATTTACCCTTTGCCGTTTTGGACGGAAATGCAAAAAGAGTCCTCTCTCGTTTAGTAATGTTCAGAGAGTCGGGACCGAAAGCCGATCCAATCCTACAAAAAATCGCGGATTCCTTTTTGAATTTGGAATTTCCGGGAGATCACAATGAAGCTGTAATGGAATTGGGTGCCCGTATCTGTATTCCAAAACCTTTATGTAAGGAATGCCCTCTTCAAGATGACTGCTTGGCCTACCGACATGGTGTACAAGAATCTATTCCGGAAATGGAAAAGAAAAAAAAGGAAATTCCTTTAAACATCCGTTTTTATATCCTAAAGACCAAACAAGGTATACTTCTGGTCCGTTACCCGGAGAGAAGATTTTTTAAAACGATCTATTCTTTGCCTTTTTCTTTCGAAGGCAAACATCCATACGAAGCAGATCCTATATTGGATTGGAATTTAAAACCATCGGATCTAGGGATCAAATTTAAACATACGATCACTCACCATAAGATCCAAGGTTTTGTTTCCGAAACCGATTTGGATTCAAAGTCGGAGAAGAAGATCCTGGAGAATTTCCGCAAAATTCGTCCTTCTATAGAGATCAAATACTGTAACTGGAAAAATTTGGAAACGGAGTTTCCATCCTCCATCGCAAAGAAGATCAAACAAACCCTGGCCAAAGACGGCGCTGTTCTTCCGGGTTTGGAAAATGAAACGAATATTTAAAAGGAAAACTATGAGCATTCGATCTACTTCAGAATTCGTAAAAGAACTTTCTAAACAAGGAGAACTTCTAGAAATAAAGGAAGAAGTGGATCCTATTCTGGAGATCGCAGAGATCCAGAGAAGGGTAGTCGCTAAAAGAGGACCCGCCCTTCTGTTCTCAAATGTAAAAGGATCAAAATTTTCCGTAGCCACCAACCTATACGGATCGGAAAGAAGGATCAGGATCGCATTCGGTGAAGAACCCGAAAAGTTTATTCAAAAAATCGCATATACAGCGAAACATCTGATGCCCCCTTCTCCAAAAAAAGTATGGGAAGCAAGGTCCCTTGCCTGGACCGCTCTAAAGGTTGGACTTAGAAAAGTAAACAAGGCTCCTATTCTGGATTCCGAATTGCAAAGTTTGGATGAGTTGCCCGCATTAAAATCCTGGCCTAAAGACGCAGGAAGATTTATCACATTACCTTTGGTATATACGGAAAGTCCCAAAACCGGAAAAGGAAATTTGGGAATGTATCGTATCCAATTCCATGGACCTAAACTTACCGGGATGCATATACAGATCCATAGAGGAGGGGGGTTTCATTATTCCGAGGCGGAAGAGGAAGGAAATGTATTACCGGCTCATATCTATGTAGGAGGTCCTCCTGCGCTTACCATTTCCGCAGTGGCGCCTCTGCCCGAAGAGATCAGTGAATTTTTGCTCGCATCACTTTTATTAGGCGAAAGGCTGAAGGTTGTCAAAAATAAAAAGGTCAGTCCGCTTCCTATCGTTGCGGATGCAGACTTTGCTCTCATCGGAAAAATCCCTCCGAAGATCAGGAGACCGGAAGGACCTTTTGGAGATCATTACGGATATTACGCATTAAAGCACGATTATCCGGTATTCGAAGTGGATAAAATTTACGCTCGTAAGGATGCGATTTGGCCTGCCACAGTGGTTGGACGTCCTCCACAAGAAGATCATTGGATCGCAGAGTATCTGCAGCATCTATTATCTCCAATGTTCCCGATCGTAATGCCTCAGGTAAAAGGAATTTGGGCTTACGAAGAATCCGGAGTACATTCTTTAGCGGCTGCGATCGTAAAAGAAAGATACAAAAAAGAGGCATTTATGGGCGCTCTTAGGATTTTGGGAGAAGGACAATTATCTCTCACTAAGTTCTTGATCGTGACCGACCAAGACGTTCCTCTGATGGATTTTAAAACTACTCTTCTTGCAGCACTAGAAAGGTTCCAACCGGAGACGGACTTACATATCTTCTCCAATATTTCTCAAGATACATTGGACTATACAGGACCGAAAGTAAACGAAGGAAGTAAGGCGATATTACTAGGAGTTGGACCCAAAATCCAAAAATTAAAACCTAAGATCACTTCTACTTTGAAAAATTCTAAATTCAAAGATCCTAAAGTATATTGTCCTGGGGTCTTAGTGGTTTCCGGACCAAAATACAAAAAAGGGGACGGATCTCTGGAGTTACTTCGTAAAGAAGCGATCACCCAGGGATTTTTATTCGTATTCTTAGTAGATGATTCGGGGGAAGCTACAAAATCCGATCATGATTTCATTTGGAATGTATTTACTCGATTCGAACCTGCTGCGGATATTTTCGGAGACTCTAAAGTCATCCGAAATCATATTTCTTTCCAAGGCCCCATCCTTGTGGATGCAAGATTAAAAACTTGGTATCCTCCCGTTCTGGAAGAAGATCCTAAAATCTCCAAACAAGTGGAGAATAGATTTGGTAGACTTTTGGATTCACTATAGGAACCTGTCTCCAAATGTCTCTAGGCTCTTGATAACTTGCCGAGCGAACTATAACTAAATGGATGAATCGGAATGAAACGAGTAATCGTTACCGGCGGAGCCGGATTGATCGGAAGTAATATAGTCAGACTTCTAAACGAGCAGGGGATTTCTGATATCCTCATCGTCGACCATTTGGGCAAGACTAATAAATGGAAAAACCTAAGAGGTTTACAATATTCTGACTATTCCGAGAAAGAGGAATTCCTAGAAAAAATACAAACCACCGATATCTTAAAAGAATATTCTCATATCTTTCATTTGGGCGCTTGTTCCTCCACAACGGAAACGGATGCTTCTTATCTGATCCGAAACAATTATGAATACACTAAGATCCTAGCGGAAGAATCGTTGCGTAGAAAGATCCAATTTTTATACGCCTCCTCTGCAGCCACTTATGGAGACGGGCAATTCGGATACGACGATAAGGCTCCGATCCATTCTTTAAAACCCCTTAATATGTACGGATACTCCAAACAAATGTTCGATCTATATGCCTTAAAAAAAGGATTCTTAGATAAGATCACCGGAGTGAAATATTTCAATATATTCGGATTCGGAGAGGCTCATAAGGGAGATATGAGATCCGTAGTGTTAAAAGGATACGAGCAGATCTCTTCCGAAGGAAAATTAAAATTATTCAAGTCTTACCGTCCGGATTACAAGGACGGGGAACAAAAAAGGGACTTCTTATACGTTAAAGATGCCGCCAAGATCAGCCTCTATCTTTTAGAAAATCGTAAATTCGGTTTATATAATGTAGGAAGAGGACAAGCGGAAACCTGGAAATCGCTCGCTTCCGCATTATTCAAGGCCATGGGAAAACCGGAAAATATAGAATATATGGAAATGCCGGAGAGTTTAAAGGCAAAATACCAGTATTACACAAAGGCTGAGACCCAAAAATTGATCTCCAGCGGTTTTAAAGAAGGATTTACTGATTTGGAAACTGCGATTGCGGATTACGTGGATCTGATCCGAAAAGAAGAAGAATAATGGGGGTCCCTTAAGAGAACCCCCAATTATTAATTACCTAGAAAAAATCTGAAGTAAAGATTTCGCAAATGCTTTAAATTTTGCGTCTTTGATGGAGTAGAATACTTGATTGGAAACTTTTTTGCTTCCTAAGTATCCTGCTTCTTTCATTTTGCTTAAGTGCTGGGAAGCAGCTGATTGGCTGATACCAAGTGCGTCTACAAGTTCTCCTACGCTGTGTTCCTTTTTAGAAAGGTGGAGAAGGATTTTTAATCTATCAGGATGCGCTACTGCTTTAAGTCCGCGGATAGTAGAATCCAGATGAGTTTTTTTAATGTCTAACTTTTGGGCTGCCATAATCTGCCTTCTGTTGTATTTGAATCCACTCTAACATAACCTTTGAAATTTACAAGGATTTACGAAAACTATCTCTATTTTTTGTAAAATTATAAATCGTGTAAATTATGATATAATTATGTAAATAAAATGGAAAATAATTTATTACCAAATGTAGGATTATTAACCTCTAAAACTTACGTATATTGAATATTATAAATTTCAATCCTTCGAATATTAGAAGCCTCTTACGTTTAGAAGATCCCAAAAACTCAATATTCCAATTTAACAATAAACGAAAAATGTACTATTATAATCTTCGAATTTGCCGGAATTCTAATTCAGGAAAACGTTTATTAGATGAACAAGCTTTCAGCCTAACTAAGATAGGCGAAATGGGAGTATTGAGGGCAAAAGTGTGGAAGAATTAAGGAAAACTAATGGATTAAAGATAGGGTGAAAAGAAACAAAGGGGTCAAATTTTGACCCCTCCTGAAATTTCCAAAACGACTCCATCTACCAGATCGTTTTGAGCGATAAATACCGCAGTGTTAGCGATTTCATCCGGTCTCCCCAATCTACCGATCGGGATTTGGGACTCCCATTTTTTAAGGGCTTCCGGATTCATATCTTTCATTACCATTTCGGTAGCGATAAATCCGGGTGCAATTCCCGCGACACGGATACCGTAGCGGCTGAGTTCCTTCGCCCAAAGCCTTGTCATGGCAGCTACGCCTGCCTTAGCCGCGGAATAATTGGTCTGACCGGGATTCCCGTGCATAGAAACGGAGGCGATCGGAATGATCACTCCTTTGGTACCGTTATTTACCATTTGGACTGCCGCCTCTCTACCGGTTAAAAATACTCCGGTTAGATTTACGTCGATTACCGCCTGCCATTCCGCCAAAGACATCTTGGAGGCAACCTTACCTGTTTGTTTGTCCGCCTTGATCAAAAGACCGTCTCTTAATATCCCGGCATTTAAAACCGCAATATCCACGGATCCGAATGCCGAAACCGCTTTTTCCATGAGTTCAATTGCGTCTTTTTCCTTGGAAACGTCCGTCGGAACTGCGATGACCTTAGCGCCAAGTGCTTCGATCTCTGTTTTGGCTACTGCAAGTTTATCGGCGGAGATATCCGATAGAACGATATTGGCTCCCAATTTCGCAAAATGAATGGCCATCTCTTTGCCTAAACCTCCGGCGGAACCGGTGATCACGGCAGTCTTATTTGTTATTTCCAACTTGGTTGATTTCCTTACTTCTAATGGTTACGTAATCGTCGGTGAAAGGGATCTCTACTCTGGCGATCGTTTCGGAGGAATCCGTGTGGATCCTGAATAAGTTCGGATCTATATTTTCACTTTTGAGAAGGATCATAATTAGGGCAATCCCAAGACCTGCTCCCTCCGTATTGTCCATATTGTCCATATAGAACTCGGCGATATCGTTATATTCCATCGCCTTTCTCATCTTCTCTCTCATCCGGGTTTCTTCGATATCGATCACAGGAGTATTGTTCACGACTTCAACCACTAAACCCTCGGAAGTGTAGGTGACCGTAATTTTGACAAAAACGCCTCTGGCAAGACAACGTTTCCCGTATTCGTCGGCCATTTTTTCGGAGAAGTTCTGTTTAAATTGAGCTAAACCCTGGTCGTAATGTTCGAGATTCCGGATATCCAAACCCAGATCTTCGAAAAAAACCCGCTTTTGGTTGGCCTTTACTCCATTGATAGCCATTTCCTTGGTGATCGTATACAACATCTCAATGTATCTTGATTGTCCTAATTTTTCCAGAACCTCTGTTAGGATACGCAGAACATATTTTTCCAATTTAGAGTTCATTCTGGAAGATTGAACGGAGATGCGGGAGCGGCTGAGGATGTATTCGGAGAGCTGGGCGTCTAGATCTTTGAAACTTTTTGCCATGCTCGTTCAATCCTCGACAGAGAGAAAAATCGATACCCAGTGTTTCCGCTAGGACGATTCATGCAATCAAAAATCGGCGCATTCCAGATCTCAAAAAGGATACAAACGGTTCGGGCAGGCCGCGTCCGATCCGGACTACATCCGGCTCGGACCATGCTCTCACCTCCTGCTAAGAAATTGCGGCACGAATTTTTGACCTATCGAGCGACCTATAGGGAGCGAAGATAGCCGCAATGCAAGCGAAGCGAAGCACAAGGTGAGCCAAACGAACACGCGGGTTTCTAAAAAAGAGATCTTCTATTCTTTGCGGCTTCGAGTGATAATTATTATAATATGATTTGTTCACGCAAAGACCTGTAGACGCTAAAAGGATCCGTGATTAGTGAACTTCTATCGGTTTCATTTTCGAAATATTACTAAATTCTTATATGTCCTGAAATTGGATCTCAATAGACAATTCTTCCATATATTCTCTAAAAATCTCCAAATTCTCTTTTTCGTGTGACTTTTAAAATTTTTAAAATACTATACAAAAAAATAGTTTACAAAAGTATATAAACGCACGAATAGTATATTGTTGCCGGGAGGACAAATTCATGCTTCAAACAATTACAATTCGAGACTTCGCATTAATTGAATCTGCTCAAATCGACTTAAGTAAAGGGCTGACTGCGATTACGGGAGAGACCGGTTCCGGAAAATCTCTCTTACTAGATGCTCTTTCTTCCTTACTTGGAGGCAAGAGTAGCACTATGGATATCCGAACAGGCTCGGATAAATATTGTTTAGAAGCGGAATTCGATATTTCCCAAAATCCTGCTGCCAAAACTTGGATGCAGGAACATGGATTCCGACTCGATGGGTCCGTGGTCGTGATCCGAAAAGAGTTCACTCGGGACGGAAAAACTAAGATCCAGATCAATCATTCACTTTCTTCCGCTCAGGTGCTTCGCGGTCTAGGAGAGATTTTATCCGAAGTCCATAATCAGAACGACCAGATCTTACTTTTGGACAAGGCGCAACAGTTGGATATCCTAGACAGCTTTGCCGGTTTACATACTCTACGAGGAGAAGTGAAGGAAGGGTTTTTAACCTATAAAAGTCTTAAAAGAAGATTAGAAGAGATGGAACTATCCCATGCAGATCGGAATCGGAAAAAAGAAATCCTCCAATACCAGATAGAAGAGATCCATTCCGCCAATCTAAAACAGGGGGAAGAGGAAGAGCTGAGTAAGGAAGAGAACTTGCTCGTCCATGGAGAAAAACTCGCCGAGAATCTGGATATTATCACCGGTTACCTACATGAAAGCGAATCTTCCGTTTTAGGGATTTTTCCCAAGGTGCTTGCCGCATCCGACAAGATCAAAGTTTTAAACGAATCATTAAACGAAATGGATGCCGCCCTCAGAGAGGCGTACGTTACGATCCGTGAGATCAATACTACCGCCCAGGACCAAAAGGAAGAGGTATTCTTTTCTCCGGAAAGATTATCCCATGTACAATCCAGATTGGATCTGATCCAAAAGCTCAAGAAAAAATACGGAAATTCTATTTCTGAAATTTTAGAAACAAAGAAGAAGGCGGAAGACGAACTTGCCGCCTTGGAACAAAATTTAGATTCTAAAACCTCTTTGGAAAAAGAAAAGAAAAAGGCTGCCGATAAATTGACCCAAGCCTGCTTACAGCTTTCCAAATCTAGACGAGAAGTATTGAACAAATTCGAGTCCAAACTCAAATCCGAGTTGGAAGTATTAGGAATGAAAGGAGCAGGTTTACAGGTAGTACTTCGCTGGGAAACAAGTCCTGAGGGAGAGGTGGAGGCCCAGGGAAAATCCTATTTGGTAAATGAATTCGGATTGGATCAGGCGGAATTCTATTTTAGTCCGAATCCTGGAGAGAAGCCAAGACCTCTTCGTAAAATCGCTTCCGGAGGAGAAATTTCCAGAGTGATGCTGGCGATCAAAAGTGTACTAGGTTCCAATTTTGATGGAAAAGTTTTAGTTTTCGACGAGATTGACTCCGGTCTGGGTGGAGAGATCGCTTCGGATGTAGCAAAAAAACTAAGAACTCTTTCTAAAACTCACCAGATCATTTTGGTCACACATTTGCAGCAGATTGCAGCTGCGGCAGACCATCATCTTCTTGTGAGTAAACGATTAAAAGAGGGAAGGACAGTCTCTGAAACTGAATTTCTAGGAATGGAGGAGAGAACCATGGAACTTGCAAGAATGATTGCGGGTCAAAATATCTCCAAAGGCGCTCTCCATCACGCGAAGGAATTGCTCAAAAAGAAGGCGGTATAATCCTCCTTCTTGGGTTCCCATTTTTTTACCGGGGCAGAATTTGCTTCCGGTAAAAAGGAATACTTCCTTTTAAAAATCGTTTGGCAGGGATAGCCGAGTTGGAAACCCTACTCCTTGGAGAACCTCAAGCCGATATGATCCTTGCCAAAACAGATTCTTTGGTTTCCATTATTCCACCGGAAACTGTACCTATTCTGATCCTTCTCGTTTCCATAGTAGGGTTTACAATCATCATAGAAAGGCTGATCTTCTTCTCTCGTTGGAAATCTATTAGCCCGGACGATTGGAGAAGGGTAAAAGATCTACTCAGAGAGAAAAACTACGACTCTGCTTCCGATTTAATAAGAAGCCTCAGCCAAGGACCTGTATCTCAGGTGTTACAGGCAGGTATCACACAGTTTAAAAAAAATTCGTCTTCCGTTGACGATGAGATCCTGACCCAAGGATTAAATCAGATCCAAAGAATGGAAAAATTCCTTTCTCCGTTAGCTACGATTGCTACGATTTCCCCCCTTTTAGGGGTATTAGGAACGGTTCTGGGGATCATTCGTTCCTTTGCAGAAGGTTCCGGAACCAGGGGAGCGGAAGTGGGGATCAGTGAGGCATTGATCACCACGGCTATGGGACTTGCGGTTGCGATCCCAGCTTATATTTTCCACAATTTCTTCCAAAAGAAAAAAGAAGATGCGATTTCCGAAATGGAAAGTCTTTCCGAGCAGGCGCTTAGGTTTTTAAAATAAAATGAAATTCAAAAAATGGAATCGGGGCGAAAGCGGAGGTTTTAAGGCAGGGCAGATTGAGCTCGCACCTATGATCGACGTTATCTGCTTCATTGTAATTTATTTTTTGATGAACGCTACTTTGGAAAAATCCACAGTCGTAAAAATTGAACTTCCTAGATCTTCCAGTACCGCCCAGGAAAAGAAAAAGGATGAACTTGTAATCACCGTCAATAAGGATGGAAAAATTTTCTTAGATAAAGATACGGAACCTGTACCTTTGGAAAAACTGACTGAAAAGATCAAATTGTTCAATGGCCAGAACCAGGGCGACGACAAAGATAAAAAAGAGCCAAGTAAAAATCGGGTGATTATCAGAGGGGATGGCGGGGCAAGTTACCAAACCATCGTCAAAGTGATCGATAAAGTGAACGAAGCCGGAGTAACAAGATTCAATCTTGCAATGGTTCGGCAACCGGGAGGTCAGTGATCCTCTTCGGTGGATCTAAAGACTTATTTCGAGAAGGTTCTTTGCTTTCTTGATTTTAAATAAAGCCTTAAGGCGATTCCAAAAAGACCCTTGAAACGAAAAGTATCTATATATAAATCCTTTGCCGTTATTTTTGTAAGCGGATTCTTTTTTTACTCCGGCGAGATCTCTCAACTTTTCTCCAAAAAGAGCGATTATTTCGGAAAGATCGTAAAAGAAATAAAATTTAACGGAAACAAGAACACATCCGATTCGGATATCAGCTCTCTTTTGGAATTGAGAACAGGGAAACTTCTCACCAAAGGGATCATAGACCGAGATTTAAAGGCCTTATTCGCATCCGGATTCTTCTACTTTATTGATATAAAGGCGGAAGATGTGGAAGGAGGCGTCCGTGTCATTTTCGACCTTAGGGAAAGACCTCGGGTTAAGGAGATTGAATTTATCGGAGCGGACGAGGTTTTTCCTGCCGACCTCAGGGATAAGATGCCCCTTAAAGACAATGAGGTGATCACTCCGCAGAAAGTTACCAAGTCTAGGGATGTTATATTACAAAAATATAAAGATGAAGGATTTTTCCTTGCTTATGTAAAAGTGGAACTCGGGAAACCGGATGCTAAGACGAACTTAGTAAAGGTCCGTTTTATCATAGACGAGGGAGAAGAGATCCCGGTTGCAAAGATAAATATCTACGGAAACGAGACCATTGAAACTTCGGAACTACTTGGGCTCATGGAGTTAAAGGAAGAAGGTCTATTCGAAGGTGGTAATTTTAAAGAGAGTTCCTTTGAAAAAGATAAGGAAGTTATCCAAGCTTACTTAAGAAGTAAAGGTTACTTGGATTCAGAGTTGATCCGAGAAGGTACCAATTGGGAGATCCACTGGGAAAACGCGGAAAAGAAAAACAGAAGAGTCATCATAGTCAATATCAAACTTTATGAAGGTCAGGTGTATTATTTTAACGGATACACGGTCGCTCATGATATGAGTACGGACGGGGAAGGTAGACCTATCTTCCTAAATAAAGAGAATAATCCTCCTGAAACTCCTAAGGATAAATTAAAACCCTTATTCACAGTCTCGGAGATAGAAAAGTCCTTGGATTACAGTTCAAAGGATGCAGGAGAAGTTTTCGATGAGTCCGTATTTTCCAGGGATAGGGCAACAGTAAACGAGCTCTACGGTTCCAAGGGTCATATTTTCGCCCAGGTGATTCCCCGAAGAAAGATCGTTTCTTTGGATTCGGAAAGTTTAGAATATTATGAAAATTGCGCCACCAGAAGGACCGAACTGGAGAGAAAGACATGCGAGGAAGAATATAAACAATTAAATATACGTAAATTACGAGAAATTTATAGAGATAGTCCGGAACTGAGAGGACGTAAATTCGTTCACGTGGATTTTACCATTCGCGAAAACAATCTGGCGCAGATAGAGAATGTAATCATTAAAGGAAACAAGAAGACCCAGGACAAAGTGATCCGTAGGGAGTTACTATTCAAACCGGGAGATTTATTCGATTCCGGATTAGTAAACCGTTCTAGAGAGAGAATCTTTAACCTAGGATATTTTAAAGAAGTAAACTTCAACATGAGACCCGGTTCGGACGATACAAAGATGAACCTTGTCATCGAAGTATTGGAACAACCTACCGGAACGGTTTCCATGGGCGGGGGTTATGGAACCATCACAGGATTTACGATCTTTACCGAGATCGGAGAAAATAACTTAAACGGTACAGGGCAAAAAGTGTCGGGACGTTTGGAGTTCGGACCTTATCGTAGATCCTTCCAGATCTCTTGGACGGAACCTTGGATGTACGATACCCCTTGGTCTCTTTCACTTTCCATGTTCTATTTTTCTCGGTCGATATTCCTGGGATCCACTTCTACGATCTCCATTTCGGATAGTACAACTGCTCCTACGGTGGAGAACGCCACCTATGATAATAACGGTTTAGGGGTTACGATGGGAGTAGCCCACAGGCTTGGAACCAACTGGACTCACTTCCACCGATATACACCCGCTTTTTATTCTTATTCCAATCCGACAGCCCTTGTGTCCGATGCGGTTTTGGCTAACGTAAGAAGAGGATGGCAGTTCCGTTCCCAAATCACAAACGGTATAGCTTACGATGTACGAGATAACGTATTTGCTCCCACTCGCGGATACGATCTGCTTTTCCAAGTGGATAATGTAGGGCAGTATTTGGGTGGAACTTCCCACTTCGATCAATATAGGATCTTAGCGGAATATTATCATACTTGGTTCGACTTTACTTTCGGAGGTTTGATCCGAAATAATGCCCTTCGTAGATGGAGAGTGGTCCAGGAGTTTAGGACTTCCGATACTTTCATTTTCCAAAGATCTCCGGCGGGGGGATCTCAAAATCAGGACCCGATCCAGGACCCTTATATTCGTCCCCAGGATTTACTTATTATCGGCGGTTACGAATCCTTAAGAGGTTGGTTTTATAACGACCAGAAGTATCCAGTGGAATGGAGAGACGGTGCCCAACATCGTCTCCTCTTCGATACGGAACTCCGTATTCCGATAGAACCGAGCTTACTATGGCTTGTCGTATTCTTGGACGGAGGAGCACTGTACGAACAGGTGAACCGTGCAGTAGGTAACAAAAAAGATTATTTCGAATCTTACGATAAAAATAAAGCGGATCAGATTGCTGCGAACCCGCTTGGCTGGTACATTCAAAACAATTTCAATTTGCAGAATGGACGTAAGGCCGACGTAACCTATGACGAATTGAACAATCCGGGAAGATTGATCCTATCCTCGGATAATGTTGCAATGGATAGAATGAGATATTCTTGGGGTATAGGTCTTAGGGTCCAGATCCCTGTTCTTCCGCTTCGTATTTACTTTGCCCAAAAGTTAAAACCTACCGGAAATTTCTGGGCACCTTTCGAAAGATATGAATCGGATAACGCATTCCAGTTCGTTTTCGGTATCGGCGACTACCGATTCTAGGGGATTTTGTTTTGTCAGTTGATCTAGTGCAAGGCTTGAACGATCCGCAGAAAGCCGCAGTCGAAAGATTGGAAGGTCCTGTTTTAATATTAGCGGGCGCAGGTTCCGGAAAAACCAGGGTAATCACCCATAGAATCGCTAACCTGATCCTGAATAAAAGAACGGATTCGATATGCGCTCTTACTTTTACCAATAAGGCCGCTGCGGAAATGTTGGAAAGGGTAGCGAAGTTAGTTCCATCCATTCCTTGGAATGTACAGATCAAAACATTTCACTCACTCTGTTTGTATATTTTACGAAGGGAAACTTCTTACCTTGGAATGCCTTCCGGATTTACGGTTTACGATTCCGTATTACAGGAATCCTTAATCAAACAAGTGATCAAGGATCTACATGAGGATCCGAAACAATACAAACCTTCTTCTTTGACAGGTATCTTTTCCTCTTGGAAGGACGGACTCTCCGATTCGGATTCTTATATTCGGAAAGAAAATTTTTCTCATCGTTCTCAGATGATCTCAAACATCTATGAGGAATACGAAAAACGTAAGAAAAAAAACCAAGCCCTGGATTTCGGAGACCTGATCCAAAAAACCGTGGAGTTGTTCAAAGAAAATCCCGGTGTCCTAAAGTCCTACCAAGATAGATGGAATTATATCATGGTGGACGAGTATCAGGATACGAACAAGGCTCAATATACATTAGTACGTTTACTTTCAGGGGAGCGCGGAAATCTTTGCGTGGTGGGCGACGACGATCAGTCCATCTATTCCTGGAGAGGAGCGGATATTTCGAATATTTTAAATTTCGAAAGTGATTTTCCGAACGCGTATGTAGTGAAATTGGAGGAAAATTACCGCTCCACTTCCAGGATTATTCGTGCCGCTTCTAAGGTGATCGCAAATAATAGCGGCAGAAAAGAAAAAGAATTATTCACAAATAACGAATTAGGAGAACCTATCTCCGTTTCCCAATTCGAAAATGAAACGGAAGAGGCCTATGATATAGTTAAGAAGATCCGGGCAGGGTCGTCCCGAGGTGCGGATTACAAAGATTTCGCGATCTTCTACAGAACAAACGCACAATCCAGATATTTTGAAGAAGGACTCAGATCTTCCGGGATACCTTACAAAATTTTCGGTGGTTTCCGATTTTTTGATAGGGCCGAAATCAAAGATATGATCGCATACTTGAACGTGATCGCAAATCCAATGGATTCCACTTCTTTATTAAGAATTGTGAATACACCTCCCCGAGGGATCGGAGAAGCCAGTATAGAAAAGATCAGGACTTTTTCTCTGGATAAAGGGATCTCTTTTTTAGAAGCGATTGGACATCCGGATCTTCCCTTAAAAAAAGCAAGTTTAGGAAAAGCAAAAGAACTTTATCATCTATTCGAGGACCTGATCGATCGCAAAGAAAAAGGGGAATTACCTTCTAAGATCGCCTTAGAGATCGTGGAAAGATCCGGTTGGGTGGATTATATGGAACGAAATTTACACGATGAAGAAGCCGTTTCTAGGGTAGAGAACGTTCGTGAGTTTGTGAACTCCATCGAGGAATACGAATCCAGGGAAGATTCTCCCAACTTGGAAGAATATCTGAATCAGATCAGCCTTCTCACTTCCGAGGAGGATTCCGCCCAGCTCACGGATTATGTTCATCTCATGACTGTCCATAATGCAAAAGGATTGGAATTCCGGACGGTATTTATAACCGGTTTGGAAGAGGGAACTTTTCCCCATTTCATGAGTTTGGAAGAGCCGAACGGTCAGGAAGAGGAAAGAAGGCTTTTTTACGTGGCTTTAACCCGGGCTAGGCAGAAATTATACCTGAGTTATTCCAGGACCTCCCGAAAATTCGGAAAAGTAGAAGACCGAATTCCGTCTCGCTTCCTTCCGGAAATACCCTCGGAATGTTTTGGAGAAGAAGGTATTCTGGCCCAAAAAGGGGTCCGAAGACCGCAAGGGCCTCCGGTTGCTTCTTCTGGGGCTTACAAAATCCCGGAAACTTCGAGAGAAACTCGGGAAAGCGAAAATTCTTCCAAACCATTGGGCGAAGAAGCGGATATTCGGGAAGGGGACAGGGTAAAACATGCCCAATTTGGCCTCGGACATGTGATTTCCATCCAGGGCACGGGCAAAAACCGTAAGGTAAAAATCAAGTTCGGAAGCCTAGAGAAGAACTTTTTCCTTGCCTATACTCCCTTAGAGAAATTATAACGAGGGGGAAAGTTCACCCCCTGAAATACCGATATTATTCATAGGACATAGGAGAAACAATGAAACGGATCGTGATACTCGCCTTGGCTATCTGCCTTGGGACCCCATTGTTTGCTGGAAAAGTCAGCGGTTTAGTAGAAGAATTTAATAAAGTAGAAGAATTTAATAAGAATCGAAAAGTTTCTGAAGCGGCTAAAAAAGCTACCTTAGAAAAAAATCTTCTATCCGCTTTAAAATACAGCCTTCATCGTAAATACCTGGATTATAAGGAATATACAAAGGACTTAAAAGCCGATTCTATTTCGTATGAGCCCCAAAAAGGGACTTTCGGGGTGTATGTTAAATACAAAACATATATCGTATTTTACAGTTATCTAATGGATCCGGAAATCTATCTCCAAACTCCTATCAACGAAGTGTTCTATGTTCGTCCCGATAATTTGGAAGAGGAGCCTCATAAGGAAGATAAACAACCGACTCAGCCGACTTCCGGTAAATAATCCCTTTTCATGCGATTTCCGGAAGAAGCGGAATTAGTTTCAAAACTTGTTCTGGAAGCCGCAGACCGGATCTTTTCCATCTATGGAACAAATTTCCAGGTGATGGAAAAATCCAAAGGTGACCCTCTTACGGAAGCCGACCTGCAGGCAAACGAGATCATCGCCGGCGGCATCCGCAAAATCCTAAACGACAAAGTATACTCCGAAGAGGATTCCGATTTTTCACATTCTTCTCTACAAGGGGAAAGAGTTTGGATCTTAGATCCTATCGATGGGACCAGGGAATTTGTGGCTAAAAATCCTGAGTTTGCGATCAGTTTGGGACTTTTGGAAGATGGTAAACCTGTTTTTGGGATCGTAATGAATCCTGCAACGGGTGAATTCTTTTGGGGTGCGGAAGGTAAGGGAGCATATTATAATATTCTAAAGTCCCCTTATGTTGAAAATAAGATCGATTGGGAGAATACTTTTTATCTGCAAAAGGGTGAGTCTCCCGAACTTCCTAAGATACTTGTTTCCATTTCGGAAACGAAAGCCGGACTTTTTAAAAATTTTAATTATGGAAATGATTATGTTTTGGCGCCGAAAGGTTCCATCGCTTATAAACTCGCCTTAGTCGCGGTGGGGAAATATCCTTTAACACTTTCTCTTCGGCCTAAAAACGATTGGGACGTGGCTGGAGGGATTGCGATCCTGAGAGCTTCTCAAGGCAAAGACTTGGAGATACGATCCGGAAAAGAGTATCCATTTTTAACTTCCAAACTTGGAATAGGATTGCTTGCCGGTGAATCAGAATTAGTTACCCAATTTTGGGAAAAGTTTAAAACTTCTCTCCAAGGTTCCGTTAGGGATCGTTGGTAAATCAATCTTTTAAAAGGCAAGTTCTTACTTTGTCCAATATCGATAGAAAAAAATACAAGATCGCCTTGGATGCAAGGCCATTGTCCACTCCTGTTTCAGGTGTGGGACGGCTCATCGAATCGGTACTAAAAGGTTTCGATCAAGATCCCGATTTCGAATTTTATCTTTTTTCGCATAAGCCGATCCACGAAGGTTATTCGGATCTATTCAAAAACCCGAATATAAAGCCTGTAATAGGACAGGGTCTATTTTCTAAAAAAGGAGGGATTTACTTCGCTTTCTATCTTCCTTTTCAACTAAGGAAATATGAGATCGATTTATTTTGGGGAACTCAACAGGTATTTCCACTTTTCCTTTCTAAAAATATTCCCGGGGTTTTAACATATCATGATTTTGTAGCCTATCGTTTTCCGGAGACTATGAGACCGATTGCAAGATTTCAGCAGCTTTTTTATTTAAGAAGAAGTATCCAAAGAGCGGATTATATTCTTGCTAACTCGGAATTTACTCGTTCAGAGATCTTAAAGTATTCCTCTTTCCCGAAAGATAAAATAGGTATTATTTATCCCGGTTACTCTCCTAAAGAGATTCGAAAGATTAAAACTCCGCCTACAAAACGAATCGGCAAATTGCCTAAAAAGTTTTTCTTGACCGTTTCCACTTTAGAACCCCGAAAAAATTTCGGAACTCTTCTAAAAGCCTATCGAAATGCAAAAAAAGAAGGATCGGACCTAGTTTGGGTGCATGCAGGGAAAGAAGGTTGGGAATCTCCCGAGTTCCTCTCAAAATTCAAACATTCGTCCGCAGCGGGAGAGTTATACTGGTTCGATTTTGTAAATGAGGAAGAACTAAAATATCTCTATTCTCAAGCGAGCTTATTTGTTTTTCCGTCCATCTACGAAGGATTCGGGATACCACTTTTAGAGGCTCTTGCTTATTCTCTACCTTGTATCGTTTCGGATCTTGAAGTTTTTAGAGAAATAGGAAAAAGATCCTGTGTGTATATTTCTCCGGAATCGGAGGAAGATTGGAAAAATGCGATTTTGGATTTCCAAAAGAAGAAGTTCAAGTTCCCGAAGCCGGATCTGAAACGATTCGAACGACTGAAGTCTGCCGCACTCGTAAAAAAAATTTTTAGAGACCTAGTTTCTTATAAACGGACTTAAAATCTTTTGGAAAAGAGATTTTGTTCCTACTTCTATCGTTCCTGAAAAAAGAATATCATTGGAAGATTTCCAATGGATATGGATGCGGTTTCTGTCCAGTGCCTGGAAATAAATTTGCTCCGTTGGACTTACGTTCCAAACGAATAGATCTTCTTTCCTGGTCCAAAAATTGTCCGTCCAATCGGTACATATCCTCTCTAAAGTTTTGCCGGCTTTTAATTGTAGAATAAATCCTTTTTTAGGATCTAAAAAAGCGGAGAGAATCGGAGGTTTGACAGATCTTTCCGAGGATCCGGAATCAAAATGGATCCCTTGCCCTTGGAACCTTTTTCCTTCCAAATAGGATTGGAATTCCGAAAATTGGAAAAAATAATTATAGATCCTGGTTTCTTCCAAGGCTAAAAACCTTGTACAAGTTTTTGATCTCCTCTCTTTAAAGCAAGGTGGAATTGGAAGGAAATGACTTGTAGCTTATATTCTAATTTGTATTCTGGAAGTATGGTTTTTAGAAAAGCCTCGCCTTTCTTTTTACTTCTTTTATCCGTTTTATTCTTAAATAATTGCAGATCGGATGAGCAACCTTTGCTCTACCAAATTACTCTTCAGGATTGGGATGGGAATTCCCATAAATTTTCGGAGGACAAGGGAAAGTTAGTGGTCTTGGATTTTTGGGCGAGCTGGTGTGAGCCTTGCAAAAAAGCGGTGCCAGTGGTGGAAAAACTGAGAGAGAAATTGAAAGATTCTCCTGCCGTTGTGTTAGGCGTGAATACTGAAGATGATCTCAGTTTGGAAGAAATCAAAAAAGCCGCTTCCGATTTCGGGATGTTGTATCCGAGTCTTTTAGATCCGGAATGGAAACTTGTGACCCCTCTGAAAATAGAAGGTCAGCCCGCATTATTCGTGTTTAGCAAATCCGGAAAGAAACTTCATTCCCAATACGGAATTTCAGAGAAAGACCTGCCGGTATTGACCGGAAGACTAAAAAACTGGCTCGAATCTCCGTAAAATTCGCTTCTATCCATAACAATCGTGCAATAATAATCCAAACTCGGACTCGTTTTAAAAAAAAGGATTTATCTTTCAGCATTTCCTTGGAATCTGGAATCAGATCCCCGGTAGGTGCTGCCGGACATCATCCATCTTTCCATTTCATTTCAGGAGAATTTCCATTCATGGCTGAGAATCTCGCCCAATTATTCCGTGAGTCGGCAGAAAAATTTAAAAATAAACCGGCTTTCTTATACAAAGATGCGCAAAAGAATTATTTGCCGATCACCTATTCAGAGTTATACGAGGCAGGTCTGAATCTTGCCGAGGCTTTGATCGATCTAGGCATCCAATCTAGAGACCATGTAGCGTTACTCGCCGATAACCGTGTAGAATGGATCATCGCGGATTACGGTATCATTATGACCGGTGCGGCTGACGTTCCGAGAGGAACGGACATCACCGATTCCGAAATCGTTTATATCGTTAGCCATTCCGAATCAGAAGTGGTATTCATAGAAAACGATAAAATGTTGGAAAAATTCAACAGAAACAAATCCCAGCTCGGAAAAGTAAAAACAGTCATTTTAATGGACAAAGAATCCGAAGCTCCAGGCGTTCTGAAAATGTACGACCTGATCGAAAAAGGAAAAAGTTTAAGAGCTTCCGGATCCCGTAAGGTAGAAGATAGAGTAGCAGCTATCAAACCGGAAGACCTTTTCACCTTGATCTATACTTCCGGGACTACCGGTCTTCCTAAAGGTGTTCAACTAAGACATTCCAATATGATGCATCAGGTATTGGAAGTCACTCCAATGTTGAAAATAAGTGCGGAAGCAAGATTACTCTCCATTCTTCCCGTATGGCACGTATTCGAACGGGTTGTGGAATACGTTTGTATCAGCATCGGTGCAGCTACATATTACACAAATGTTAGGGACCTTCGCCAAGACTTAGCGACCGTAAAACCGACATTCATGGGCTCTGCTCCTCGTCTTTGGGAAAATATCTACAACGGTATTTATACAAGGATCAATGATCCAAGCCAAACTCCTGCAATCCGCCGCGGTTTATTCAAACTCGCTTATTTCTTCTCCGATAAGAAAAACGCCGCAGTTCGTTTTATTACGGGCAAGGAAGTGGATTATCACGGAAGAAATCCGATTCTCTCCTTATTTTACGGGATTTTAATGTTCATCCAGTTGATCCTGACGGGACCTTTCACTTTGACGGTAATCTCTTCGGTTGCGGCTTATCTGCTTTCTTCCACAGAATTTTCCTTCTTAAGTCTTCCCTTATATATAGTGGCTGCTCTTGCTGCGTTTTTGAACAGCGCAACTTTGGATAAGATCGTTCTTTCTAAGATCAGAACTGCCACCGGTGGAAAATTGAAGGCTTCCATCTCCGGAGGAGGAGCTCTTCCTCGTCACGTAGACGAATTTTTCAACAATATCGGTATCAACGTGCTGGAAGGATACGGTATGACCGAAACTTCTCCGGTTCTTTCCGTGAGAACGTTCCAAAAGTTAATCATCGGTTCCGTAGGTTCGATCGTTCCTAAAACCAATCTGCAGATCAGAAACGATAATAACGAAGTTCTTACCGAAATAGACGAGAACGGAAAAGTAATCAAAGGAAGATTAGGTAAGAAAGGTGTTGTATTCGTAAAAGGTCCTCAGGTCATGAAAGGTTACTTCAAAAATGAAGAAGCGACTTCCAAAGCTCTTGTCGACGGATGGATGAATACCGGCGATATGGGAATGATCAACTTCAAACATACCTTAACATTGACCGGTAGAGCAAAAGACACTGTGGTATTGTTGGGCGGTGAGAACGTTGAGCCGGTCCCGATAGAGAATAAACTCCAAGAATCTCCGTATATCAGCCAATGTATGGTAATCGGGCAAGACCAGAAAAACTTGGGAGCCATTATTGTTCCTGACTTCGAAAAATTGGAAGAATGGGCAAAAGAGAACGGAGTGGACACGTCTAACAAAGAAACTTTGATCGAGAACGCTAAAGTATTGGATCTTTATAGAAAGGAAATCAAAGCACTCAACAACGCGAAAAACGGGTTCAAGTCTTTCGAACAAGTTACTCCATTCTTCATAGTTTCCAAACCTTTCGAGGTAGGGGACGAGTTGAACAATATGTTGAAGATGAAACGTCACGTAATTGCTGAAAAATACGCGGATAAGATTAAAAAAGTCTATTCAGGTAATTAAATTATCCTCTTTAACATATCAAAAAGGTAAAAAGAAGCCTCGGTTGCAAACCTGAGGCTTTTTTTTTACCCTGATGGGAATTTTCTAAGCCGCCGATATGTATTCTATATGGCGAAAACGATCCTCTCCAAACCTAGTATTTTCGAACCTTACGGTCATTCGGACCTATATGCTTTGGATAATTTATATTTTTCTCCGCTAAGAGAAAGAGAAGTCTGGGACTTTTCCAGAGTAAGGGAATTTTCCGCCTTAAATTTAGGGTTCATTTTTGCCAGAGCGGAACTTGCTTGGAAAAAGTTACACGCAGAATTGGAAATCAAAAATTTAAACCCAAGTTTTAAGAAGGGGATCTGCTTAAGTGAAGGCTGGGAAGAAGCTCCCGGACTTAAAATTGATTCCTTTTTGCCGAAAGTATTCGGCACCGAAGCGACTTTTCAATATTCCAGATTGGAAAATCTTTCGGAAAAAATCCCGTTTCGGGAATTTTTCTCCTCGGAAGGATTTGTTTTCAACGGGAATTGGAAGGAAAAAAATTATTTAATCTTATTTTCAAAGCTACATTCGGAAGAAAGAAATTTACCTTCCGTGATCAAAAAGATCTCTCATTTCCATACCGAACAAAAATCAGAAGGGAATTTTTTCCTCAGAACGGAAAAACAATCTTATTTGAATTTTCTGAAGCCGAAAGAATCTTTGGGTCCTTTATTTTTACAAGAAAAGAAAATCGACCAAGATCCGTTCTTATTTTTAAGTTTGGAATATTCGGATATTATTAAGTAGGAATTACAGTAATTGGAAATGTAGGAGCTCCTACATTTGCGTTCCTTCTCGATCTTTGCGACTTTGTTTGAAAATTGCGATTTATATTTAGTTCCGAGAAAAGGCGCTGGATAAAAACGTTTTTAAAGTACGAGTTTAAATAAGATTTTCTTTCATTTACTCCAAGTGTTTACTGAATAAAAACGCCTCAATCGCTTCGTAGTCCTCATTTTCGGAAAGTTCCAAAATTTTTTTCAAAAGAAAATTCGCCTGTTTTAAACTTACGGATCCTAAAATTTTACGGATCGGTCCTACGAACGGAATGGAGATCGAAAGTTCCCTAAATCCCATACCCAAAAGTAGGATCGTAAAATTCGTATCGGAAGCGATCTCACCACAAATACTCAGTGGTCTTTCGTATTTCCAAGCTGTTTCTACTATCTGTATAAGAGTTCTTAAAAATGAAATATGGAATGGATTATATAAGGAGGAAACATTCACGTTATTTCGATCCACAGCCATCAGATACTGCAATAGATCGTTTGTTCCGACGGAGAAAAAATCCACTTCTCTTGCAAGTACATCCATAGAAGATACAGCGGAAGGAGTTTCCACCATCACTCCAAGTTTGATTTTTTTATTGAACTTTTCCTTGCTGGCAGTAAGTTCTTTTTTACATTCTTCTAATATTTCTTTTGTTTTTTTGATCTCTCCCAGATTGGTAACCATAGGAAGCATGATGCTTAAATTTCCATAAGCAGAAGCTCTAAGTATTGCGATTAATTGTTCTTTAAACCAATCTGGATTTTGAAGGCTGTATCGAATCCCTCTATTTCCTAAGAATGGATTCTCTTCGAATTCTCCCGTGGAAAATTTATCCGCGCCTATATCGAAAGTCCGTATGTAAACCGGGTTCGGATCCATTCCTTCCGCGATCCTTTTATAGGCTAAAAATTGTTCTTCTCCGGAAACGTTTTTGTCCTGGTATTTTAAGAATAACGACTCCGAGCGGAAAAGCCCCACACCGTCCACATCCGCTTTCCTTGCAATTTCACAGTCGGTATCCGATTCTAAATTACATTTTAACCGTATCTTGACTCCGTCTTTTGTAACCGCCTTTTTCGGTTTTATTACCTTTGTCTCAAAACTTAAAGGAGAAGAAGCTCCGTAATATTTTACTTCTTCGATGGTTGGGTTTCTTACGATCTGGCCTGTGTCAGCATCCAAAAAAACATATTCAAAATCGTTAATATTTCTATAAAATTCCTTTAAGCCTACGATTGTTGGGATACCATAATTTCGGGCAAGGATTGCCATATGACCGGTTTTTCCTCCCAAATCGGTGGCAATTCCTCTGATCCTACTCTTGTCCATGAGTATCATCTGAGAAGGAGTCAATTGTCTAGCGACCAAGATCACGTCCTCGGATTGGTCGGCTAAGAAGGAGACTTCTTCTTTTTTGTCTAAAAGGTTTTCTAAAATACGGTTGGAGATGTCCTGAAAATGGTCCGATCTTTCTCTGAAGAACGGATTATCCATACGAGTGAACTTGTCGGTGAGTTCGTTGATCGTATTCTGGACCGCTAAAAATGCGTTTTCGTTATATTCCTTAATACGATTTCTGAATGAATCTTGTAAGCTCGGATCTTCCGTGATCGTGACCTGAGTCTCTAAAATTTCTTTTAGTTCTTTATCTTGTTCTCTTGTTTTGAGTCCGGAAATGATCGATTTTAATTCTATTTTGGAAGAATCGAGAGCATTAGAAAGTTTTTTCAGCTCTTCTTGTTTTTGGCTCTCATGGATATAGGCTCCGTGGGCGAGATGTCTTCTCTTCGTCCCGACTTTTACGCATCGACCGTAAAATCTGCCGGGAAAAGCGACTATCCCCATGTATGTAGTTCTCTTCCCACCGCCATTCATTGAATGAATATCCGCTGGTAGAAATACAGTAGTTTAGTGAATCGACAAGTCTTTTATAAACCGATGTGGTCCCGCCCGGATTAGAGGCGGGAAATCCGGAATATTTAGACCATCGCAGCTTTTCTGTTGAAAAGTGGGATCCGACGGCTTTTGTATTTACCCAGTTCGTTTCCTGTTACTGAACTCATGACTAATTTAGCCATGGAAACGTCCAATGCATGTCCCGCCTTGGAAGCTAGATAATGTCCGATAATCGGTCTGCCTGCGATGGAAAGATCTCCTACCAGGTCCAAAATTTTATGTCGGACACATTCGTTTTCGTAACGAAGGGATTCGTTTAAATATCCGTCTTGGGTGAGGACGATCGCGTTATCTAAGGATCCTCCCATAGCAAGTCCTCTCGCTTGGAGAGCTTCCACGTCTTTTAGGAACCCGAAGGTTCTGGCAGGTAAAATTTCGTTTTTGAGAATGTCGCGGTCCAGATCGATTGTGATGTTCTGGCCTTTTAAGAGCGGATGGGGGAAGTCGATTGTGTAGGTCACTTTCCAGGTTTCGCTTGGTAGAATAACCAGGTATTTGTCCCCATCTACCACCCACATAGGATTTTTTACATAAATAGGTTCTATTCTTTCTTCGAATTCGGTATAACCTGTGCTTTCGAATGCTTCTAAGAATGGAAGGGAAGATCCGTCCATGATCGGAACTTCTACGGAGTCGATTTCTAGGGTCATATCCGTAATTCCTACGGAGAATACCGCTGCCATCAGGTGCTCTACGGTTTGGATACGATGCAGCCCGTCTCCCAAAGTGGTAGCATTACTGGTATCTACCACATTACTTAGTTCTACAGGGATGGATGCCTTATCTTCTCCCTTTCTATATTCAAAAACTATGCCTGTCCCTACAGGAGCAGGGTGCCCGATCAGATTTACTTCCTTGCCGGAATGTAATCCGATCCCCTTAATTCTAACTGTTTCTTTAAGAGTTTTTCTATGTTCTGTGAAATTCATCATTTCCTACCCCGGAAACTTTCGGATCCGGAATCCATTCGCTTTGCACCGGGCTTCACTCTATTGGACGTTTGCAAGATCCAAATCAAAATTAACCCTTTAGGACTATGAAAGCAATATCCATGCCAGGTGCAGTGCAAAAAGATGATTTTAGACGGGCATTATAGCTCGGTACAGAGATAACTAGACATAATTTGAAAGAAATTTCTGTACTTCTGTCTCTTTTTTACAACAGTGTTGTTTTAGGGAGACAGAATCCATTTACCATGGTAACTCTTCCCCGTTTTGATGAAAGAATCTTCCGGATCGTTCTGGGGACAGTTTTTCGATTTGATGGAAGAGTCCCTGGGCCGCATCCTTTGGTGGAATTCCTTGTCTGCCGGTCATTTCCGTAGCTACCATTCCAGGGTGAAATATACCTACGGAGATCTTTTTAGGTGCAAGATCCCGAGCGAGACTAACAGCTCCGGCATTCAAGGCAGCTTTGGACATTCTGTATCCGTAATAGGCTCCGGAAGTATTGTCCGCGATTGAGCCCATTCTGCTCGTGATAAAGACCAGTTTAGAGTTTGGACCAAGTTTAGGAAGAAGAAGTCGGCTTAGCCGTATAGGCCCGATCGCATTTACCAAGATCTGGGTTTCCAATTCCTTAAAATCCACACTTTCCAGATTATCCGGGATCAGGATCCCTGCGTTATTGATCAGTATGTCCAGTTTGATCCCTGTCAAAAAACCGGATAAAGTTTCGAAACTTTGGCTTTGGGTCAGGTCCAGTCCCTCGAAAATTTTCACTCCCAGCCTACGTAAGGTTTCCGAACTTTTTCGGCAAGCCGCATAAACCGTATAACCTTTCTCGGAATATAAATTAGCAAGCTCCAAACCGATCCCTCGATTGGCGCCTGTGATTAAAACTTGTTTCATTCTGAATTTATTTGGAAAAGAAGAAGTCTAGAAAGAAATACTTGAAACCGGGAATCGATTGACGTTTTGGAAAATATTTTCCAAACTTTCCCGCGTATGCAATTCCAGATCTCTCATAAACCTTCCTTCTCCTTATTGAAACTTAGATTAGGCCCCGGTCAATCGATTAAATCGGAAGCCGGAGCCATGGTGTACATGAGTTCCCGAATGGGCGTGGAAACCAAAATGGGGAGCGGATTTCTTTCCGCACTTTCCAGAAAAATTTTCGGTGGAGAATCATTCTTCTTCAATACCTACACTGCTCCTGAAACGGGAGGGGAGATCGGACTCGCACCTGAACTTCCCGGCGATATCATAGATCTAGACCTCGTCGGAAAAAGTATCTTTGTCCAGTCCGGATCTTATCTGGCTTCCGATCCTGGTATCCAAGTCGTTTCCAAATTCGGCGGACTCCGTTCCTTATTCGGTGGAGAAGGTCTGTTCTTATTGGAAATTTCCGGAACCGGAAAAGTTTTCTTAAGTTCTTATGGAGCCATTGTTCCAATCAGAGTAGAAGGAAATTATACGGTTGATACTGGTCATATAGTCGCATTCGAAAATTCCCTACAATTCAAAGTAGGAAAGGCGGGAGGGAATTGGAAATCCACACTCCTAGGCGGCGAAGGTTTAGTCGCGAATTTCTCGGGCAACGGAACTCTTTGGATCCAATCTAGAGTGCCTTCCGGATTTATCAGCTGGCTTACCAAACTTCTTCCCGTTTAACAAACATTAGGAATTAAAATGAATATCCAAGTTTTATACAAACCATCTTATTCCGTAGCGAAAGTAAACTTAAGCTCCGGAGAATCCATCAAGGCGGAAGCGGGAGCTCTTATGAGTATGAGTTCTCATATCCAAATGCAAACAAGTAAGGCGCAACAAGGAGGATTATTTAAATCTTTGAAAGCGGCTTTCTTAGGAGGTGAATCTTTCTGGATGAATACCTTCTCCGCATCGCAACCTGGAGAGGTTTTACTCGCTCCCACACTTCCCGGCGATATTGAAAAACTGGATTTGAACGGTACGGTTTTTATCCAGTCCAGTTCCTTTCTCGCGGCAAAACCCGAGATAGATATAGATACTAAATTTCAAGGTCTAAAAGGTTTTTTCAGCGGAGAGTCTTTATTCTTCTTAAAACTTTCCGGAAGCGGTCCGGTTCTCATCTCCAGTTACGGCGGGATCGAAGTATTGGACGTCGAAGGTGAATTTATAGTAGATACAGGCCATATCGTAGCCTTCGAAGAAGGTTTACAATACGAGATCACTAAGTTCGGAGGTTGGAAGTCCTTCTTTTTAGGTGGAGAAGGTTTAGTCGCTAAATTTAAAGGAAGAGGAAGGCTCTGGCTCCAATCCAGAAATGTGCCGACACTCGGCGCTTGGTTCAGATCCGAATTACCACCTAGAAAGGAATAAACTATGAAATTTGAAATATTAGCAAAACCTGATTTTCCCATATTAAAAATTGATCTAAATTCCGGAGAATCCATCCGTGCAGAATCAGGAGCTATGGTTGCCATGTCCGCTCAGGTAAAAATGGAGACCAAAGCCCAGGGTGGAATATTCGCATCCGCTAAAAGAGCCTTGTTTAGCGGCGAGTCCTTCTTCCAAAATACGTTTACTGCCGAGGGTGGAAATGGCGAGTTATTCTTGACCTCCGCGACCCAAGGAGATTTGGAACATAGAGCTCTTAAAAACGAAGAATTGATCTTGAGTAGAGGAGCCTATGTTGCCGGAGGAACGGAACTTGTGATCGACAGCAAATGGGGAGGTTTCAAAGGATTTTTTGCGGGAGAAGGTTTATTCTTCCTGAAAGTTTCCGGAACTGGGGACCTTTTTTTCTCAAGCTTTGGAGCGATACATGAAGTAGATGTGGATGGAATGTACATCGTGGACACAGGTCATATCGTAGCATTCGAACCTAGCCTAGAATATCATATCGATAAGGTAGGAGGATTAAAATCTCTCTTCTTATCCGGTGAAGGGCTGGTCGCAAAATTTTCCGGTAAGGGAAAACTGTATCTCCAAACTAGGAATCAAAACTCTTTTGCTTCTTGGGCAAATACTTGGAGAAGGGTCCAAAGGTCTTCAAGCGTTGGAGGAGGGGACTAAGCCCTTCCTGAATAACCGATCACATCCATAAAGGCGGAAACGGAGAATACCGCCTTTCCTGGTCCCGGTTCTCCATACCCGGGAGGCGTAGGAAGATTATATTTTTCGAATGTAGACTTCCATACGGTTAATAACTCGCAAAAATATTCCAATGGAGGACCGGCTTGTGTCCCAAGAGTTGTATAAGGTTCCGGACACCAAGCTGTAAACCTAGGCATGATCCCTTTTGACATGAAGAAGTCCAAACCTTCTCCCGTAGATTTGATCGCTTCTGCGACCGTTGCAAATCCCCAAGGCTGAGAAAGTTCTACTCCACCCACGAAGTTCGGGATCACATAAGAAGGTCCGAAAATTTCCGCAGAGTCGACGATCCTTCTGATCCAAGTATCTCTACCGATATAGGCTTCTTTTCCCGGACAGATTTTTCGGAATAGTTCGGGTTCCCAGACTTCGTAGTTGGGATGATAGACTTGGATGCCTGCGTCTTTGAACTTTTTGCAATCCTCATTCTCCCAAGCTTGGGAAACGATCTTACCCATCCATCGTCCAGGGAATTTTTGCTCGATTGCTTGGGCGTATTCTAAATAAAAATCGATTTCGTTTTTCTTTTTGAGAGAAGTGATTACGGAACCGCCGGTGATCGTGTACACTTTTGCGATCTCGTCTTCCGCATCGATCCAAGAAAGTACTTCTAAAATATCTTCGATATCTTTAACGCCTGTATATGGTCTACCTGCATTCTTCTGTTGTCTGTAGTTATGATTGATATCGCAGTATGCACATTCTTCGTCCTTACCGAAATACTGGCAATTACGGAAAACGGTTAGGTAGATGAGATATCCCCATTCGATAACGGGTGCGATCTCTCCCGGGATTTTTCCTGATTTGGTTTTGTGTCTGTACCAAGCAGGCTTAGGTGGATATTCTAGTTTTCCTAAAAATGTTTCGTTAAGATAGAGACCAGGTCTGCCTTCGTCTTTTTCTCCGGCAGGGATACGTTTTACTTTATAAGGTGAGTTCGGGTTATTACGAGTAGATACTATAGTGGGTAATAAATTAAAATATCCGCCTGTGATCTTGATTTCCTCGGGAGCCTTGGAGTCGGTACCTTCTTTCATATCCGCAAGTGGAATATGGTCGAAGGAGAAGATGAAATAATCCTTGGTTTTATAATCTTCCCCCACTTGGAAAGATTCCGGAAGAAAATGGATGCCCTGTCTTAGAATGTCCTGCTTCAGAATTGCTTCGAACGGGATCTGTTTATATTTTCTTTCCATCTCCTCCAATAAGGCTATCGAAGATTCGGGGCGAAGGGTACTCGTGCTCATCTTAGCTCCAAACTGGTTTGTGGGTAAGTTTTGGCATCTAGTTTTTGGCTTTTTCATCCTTGACTGAGAGCTTTCAAACTGTATTTTTTTCTGTCAGAATGAGACGATTTCGCAATAGGTTCTTACTATTCTCTCTATTTCTGGGACTCTTCCTTTTTACAGGAGAGGATACCCATCTTCTCTCTAAAACGAAAAAACAAAAACCGAAACAACCAGGGAAGAAGTTGGAATCCGTTTTTGGCTGGACCCAAGTGGCTTCCGGCTTTAAGGAGATCACCGATATACAATTTCATCCAAGTCTTCCTGGAGAGATGCTCGTATTAGAGAAGAAGGGAAAAGTCCATCTCTGGAATTTCACAAACAAAGAATCCAAACTTATCGCGGATTTTACGGGGAACGTAGAGACAAGATCGGAAGAAGGTTTGCTCGGCCTCGCATTTCACCCTAAGTTTTCGGAAAATAAACTCTTTTATATCAATGCCGTTTCCAAAGAAGCAGGCAAGGACCAGACATTCATCTTAGAATTTCGTTATGATGATTCTAAGGTCATCCATTGGCAGGATCGTAAAAGGATCTTACTCAGAGTGGATCAGCCTTATTCGAATCATAATGCCGGTCAGTTAAGTTTTGGTCCGGATGGAAAATTGTACATCGGCTTTGGGGATGGAGGTGCCGGAGGAGACCCATATAAACACGGACAAAATACTTCTACTTACCTAGGAACACTGATCCGGATTACTCCGAACCTGGAATCAAATGCTCCTCCCTATAAGATCCCGGAAGACAATCCCTTCAAAAACTCGCCCGGCTTTCTCCCTGAGATCTGGGCGTATGGATTTAGAAATCCATGGAAGTTTTCCTTCGATACTAAGACAGGAGATCTCTATCTGGCAGATGTGGGACAGGATGATTGGGAAGAAGTAGATCTGGTTCTAAAAGGTAAAAATTACGGCTGGAATATAATGGAAGGATTTCACTGTTTTTTACCCAAAGAAAATTGCGAAAAGCAGGGATTGACCGATCCCATTCTGGAGTATGATCATAAACTGGGTCGCTCCATCACCGGCGGATATGTGTACAGAGGGAAAAATCTTTCCAAATACTATGGATGGTACATTTTCGCTGACTTTGTTTCCGGAAAGATCCTTGGATTCCCCACTGAAGTGGAAGGTAAAAGGAAACTAACTGTATTAGGGGATACTCACTTCCTAATCAGCACATTTGGGCAAGATTCCACGGGTGAGCTGTATTTTGGCGATTTTAGTTCAGGAAATATCTTCCAAATTGGAAAAAAAAATTGAAATAAATTGAAAATCCCAGATCCATAGGTGTTAACCCAATATAGATCGGACTGCCTCCACCGCGGTTCAGATTAATCTCGATCAAAGAAGGATAGGGGTATGAATAAAGTCATTTCCGTTGCATCAGCCGTCCTACTGGTCGGTCTGTTGACATCCGGAGCTTGTAAAAAGCCTGCGGAGAACGCGGATTCCGCGAACGCAAAACAGAGCCAACCATCGGCAATCGTAGTATTTAGCGTAGGGGAAGCAAAAATCCAACACGCTGATTTAACTGAAGACAAAGCTAGTCTTGGAACAGTCCTGAAAGAAGGGGACAAGATTGAAACTAAGGCAAAAGCGAAAGTCGATATCCAATTCTCCGACGGTTCCGCCATTCGTTTGGCTGAAAAGTCCAGCATGGAATTCTCCGCTCTCGCTTTGAATACCCAAGGAAACACCGACACTAGATTGTCCTTAGTTTCCGGAAAAGTTTTCGCTAAAGTAAATAAAGCAAGCAAAGACGATCAGTTCTCCGTAGTAACTCCGACCGCAATCGCGGGAGTTAGAGGAACTTCTTTCGTTGTGGATCGTACTAAAAACGACAGATCCGTCGTAAAAGTATTGGAAGGATCCGTTGCAGTATCTCCAAGAGTTCGTGCTCTGGAAGGTGCAACTGCTGAAGAGATCTCTGCAAATGCAGAACTTCAAAAGATCAAAGCTTCCTTGGACAAAGCAGAAGTTATTTTAGAAAAAGACGAGTCTTCCATAGTAAAAGCTCCTGATAAAAAATTCGGTGAGAAAGAACTTACTAAGCTAGACGCTACTTTGGAAAAAGATATTCCGAAAGCGGTTACCAAACTGACCGGTGCTGGAGTTTCCAAAACCGAAGAAGAAGAGATCAGAACTATCGTTACTCTGGATAAAGACACTACCGATAAATTAGTGAAACTAAATATCGATCCTAAGTCCGGAAAAGTAGACGAAGCTACTAACGCAGCTAACGAAGCTGAGAGAAAGAAAATCGAAGAAGATTTAGCTAAGCGTCAGGCTGACGAGCTGAAACGATTCAAGAACGTTCTTGTTTCCGCTCCTAAAAACCTGAAAACGAATAAAGACTTAGTAAACTACTACGAAAAACTGGAAAAAATCGTACTGGCTGACGGTAAAACTACCATCATCGGAGCGATCGTAGACCAGCAAGGTAGTACAATGATCGTCCATACCGAAGACGGTATTAAGAAGATCAACCAGGATGACGTAAAAGAAGTTATCTACGACTTCCAAACTAAATCCGAAAACTAATCCACAGGCTTAAATAGGTGGAAAAACCCCGGGTTGTCGAAAGACAGCTCGGGTTTTTCTATTTAGAGGCAGCGGTTTATTTCGCACAGAGCTCACGGAGAACACAGAGTTTGGTCTCACGCTAAGTCGTAAAGAACGCTAAGGGACTAAAATAAAAATGAACTGGTGTCTTCGTACGTACCTTTGCGTGCGAAATCCTCTGTGAACTCTGTGGTCTCCGTGCGAAACTATTTTGCTTTATGATGCGGATGTGTATCTAAGTAATGATCCCAGAGTTTTAGGATCATATTCGAAATTTCTTCTAGATCTAAAACTAAAACCTTATCTTTATAATTCACTAACAGTTTACTTCTGCCGAATTTTTGGATCTCTCCCCATTCTACTCGGAAACCCGGGATCAAACTAATGGAATCGAATAGGATGTCTTTGATCTCCATTTTTGAAACATGGCCGTTTTGTTTGGAAAGATAAGAAAGTATAGAATGGAAGATGATCTTTTTCATCTCCGAAGATTCCGGAATATCCGGAAATTTATCTTTGAATCTTTTTAGTTTTCGAACCACGGCACTTGCTCGTCCGCGTGATAAGAACTTCTGACCAAAGGCCCTGAGAATACGGTTCGAAATCCCAATGCTTTTCCGAATTCTTTCAGATCTTTGAACACTTCCGGACGAATATATTCGCTGACAGGAAGATGTGTTGGAGTCGGCTGCAAATATTGTCCTAAGGTCACCATTTGTACTCCCACGGATCTGAGATCTTTCAGGGTCTGATGGACTTCTTCTAATGTTTCTCCAAGTCCTAGTATCAATCCACTTTTCGTTAAAAATCCTCTTTCTGATGCGTGATGGAGAACGTCCAAAGACCTTTCGTATTTTTTGGCGGGAGCCACAGTGGGAAATAATCTCTCCACAGTTTCTAGGTTATGATTGAATATATCAGGTCTGGAAGAATAGACGATCTCTAAATTTTCTTCCCTCATTTTGAAGTCCGGGACTAAAATTTCAATTTTACATTCCGGCAATCTTTCCCGGATCAACTCTATTGTTTTTTTGTAATGAGCTGCTCCACCGTCCGGCAAATCATCCCTGTTTACGGAAGTGATGACTATATGTTTGAGGCCTAAGGCCTTTGCGGATTCTGCCACTCGTAAGGGTTCTTCAGGATCTAATGCGAGCGGCTTTCCGAAGGCCACATCGCAGTAGGAGCAACGTCTTGTGCAGATATCTCCGGCAAGCATGTAAGTGGCGGTTTTTCTAGACCAACAATGATTCAGGTTGGGACAAGAAGCGCTTTCACAGACTGTATTGAGTTTTCCTCCCTCTACGGAACCACGGACAAAGTCGACCGGGTTCTCCTTTTCGCGGAAAGGAAGCCTTACTTTTAACCAATCCGGTTTTTCTGGTGCGGGTTGGTACGCGTTGGATCTGGGCTTCTTTTTGAGAGGATTCACCCTTAAAGCCTCCGTCTGAGTCTCCAAAGAGTCAAGTGTTTTGGGTAGCCGGAAATCGGTGGGTGTCCGAATCTGGAGGGATCGGTCGAGGCCGGGGGCAAGTTTGGGCGAAAAAAGCGCGAAAGAAAAAACGGGGAAAGAATCCTCCAAAGAGATCCGGATCAACCGATTCTTGGCAGATTGTGGCCTAGGTTCTCGCAGAAAGGTGGAAGAATTGATCCTCTCTGGCAAAGTGAAAGTCAACGGAGTCGTCGAAAAAAATCTAAGCACCAAGATCCGGGTAGATTCTGATATAGTTCAGGTGGGAAATAAAAAATTAGTTCCTCCTACAGGTGCAGTGTTCCTCGCTTTAAACAAACCGAAAGGTTTCCTTTGTTCCCATAGCGACCGTTTTCATTCCAATACTGTTTTCGAATTACTCCCTAAAAAGTACGGTAAACTTTTTATCGCAGGAAGATTGGACCTGGACTCTCGGGGACTTCTTCTTTTATCCGACCAAGGAAATTTGGTCCAAGAGATCACTCATCCCTCCGAAGGTTCCGAAAAAGAATACGAAGTGATTTTAGAAGAAGAATTAGATCCTAAAGAAGTGAAGGATAGATTCACTAAGGGATTTATGGACGAGGGAGAATTTTTAAAAGCGGAGAAGGTTCTATCCTTAACAAAAGGAGAAGCATCTTCCAAGTTCAGAGTGATCTTAAAACAGGGAAGAAAGCGCCAGATCCGTCGAATGTTCTCGATTCTCGGCGGAAGAGTAATCGATCTACAGAGAATTCGGATCGGAAAACTTTCATTGGAAAAATTGAAAATCGGAGAAGGTAAGTTTATCTTGCTGGATCCCAAAGTTTGGAGACCATGAATTTTACCAGTTTAGAATTTTTATTTTTTTTCTGCCTAGTATTTCTGGTGTATTGGAATCTTCCGGACGCTTTAAAGAAATATTTTCTTATATTAAGTTCCGCCTTCTTTTACGCGGTCTCCTCTTGGAAGTTTTTATTTCATCTGATCGTCGTTGTGAGCATCAACTGGATGTTCATACGATTTTTCCTGGCGAAAAAATGGTTTTTGCCGGTTTCCATAGGTTTTAATGTTCTTAATTTAGCGTTTTTTAAATATTTCTATTTTTTCGCGGATCTGGTTGGAATATTTTTAGGAATTCCGGAATTTCAAAACAAGATCAGCTTGGATGGAATTCTTTCTAAATCCTTGGACTGGGTCGGATTCGAAGTAATCCTTCCTTTAACCATCAGTTATTACACATTTCAATTCATTTCCCTTTTAGTGGATAAGAAGAAAGGAGTGATCACGGAAAAGATCGGATATTGGAAACTGACTTCTTATATTTTCCTTTTTCCCGTAATGATCGCCGGACCTATATTAAGATTTAACGATGTAGCGACTCAGTTCGATTCTCCAAAAATGGAAAAAGAGGATATGGTGGACGGCCTTTGGCTCGTGGTGATCGGACTTTTCAAAAAGTCGATCGTTTCCGTCTTAATGTCCGGATCTATCTTCCAAGTATTTGCGGAGACCTCCGCTTTTTCGGGAGCGGCACTTTTAAGTACCGTATATTTCTTTGCGATCTATCTATATTTGGATTTTTCGGGACTGACGGATCTTGCCAGAGGAATGGGAAAACTTTTAGGATTCACTCTACCTCAAAACTTCAGGGCGCCATTCTTCTTTAACGGATTCGGGGATTTTTGGAGAAGATGGCATTTAACCTTCTCCTTTTGGATCCGAGACTATTTATACATTCCGCTTGGCGGTTCCAGAAGTGGTACGTTACGCACCTGTTTTAATTATCTAGTTGCTTTCGGACTTGGTGGACTTTGGCACGGAGCCAATTTGAATTACCTTCTTTGGGGAGTTCTAACCGGATTGTATCTTTCCATAGAAAGAGTATTGAATGATTGGAATGTAAAAATCCTGCCTGAGATACCGTACGTGAAAAGGATTATTACGTATTTATTCGTTCTGAATATTTACAGTATTTCTTGGGTTTTATTCTTCACGCCTGATTTCGGTTCGGCAGTTGCGGCGGTCCAAAGAATATTCGTTTGGGCGAACGGGGTCTCTTTCCCGAATATGGAACCTTGTATTTTTGCACTTTTGGTCGCGATCCTGTTTCATTCAGCGGAAGAATGGCCTGAAAAATTTAAGGTTCGTTTCAAATGGAAAGTTGTACTTCTCCCCATCGTATGGATCTTGGTCTTACTTGCATTACCTAGCGGAAATGCGGATTTCTTTTACGGACAATTTTGAGAAATAGTATGAAAAAGAAGTATATCTATCTCCCTGTACTCTTTCTGGTCGTTTTATTCTTTGCGGATAAAATTTTTCTTTTGGACTTCTTCCAAACGTCTTTTTACCAAGAAGGGAATCCTGTCTATTATGCACAAAGAAGGCATTTGTTCGAAAAACTCCAGAAAGATAGTTCTCTTAAAGACAAAAATCTTCTTTTGGCGTTTGGGGATTCTAGGGCCTATCCGTATTCCATTAAAACACTTCCTCCTTCTTTTGCAAATGATTGGACCGTGTATAATTTTTCAGGACCACAAGCGGTTCCTGCGTATGGTTTTTATTGGTTCCGTAAAATACTAGGAGCTGGGATCAAACCCAAGGCCGTTTTTTACGTAGTTAGCCCGGAGGCGTTCGATGATTCGAAGGGTTTGTTCTACGAACCTTTTTTAAGATTGGGCGCAGACGAAGAATTCAAGAATATCTATTGGGAAAAGTTTTCCTTTTCCGACAAATTGGAAATTTGGAAGGAAAAAATCTTTAGCATTCGAAAGATCAAACCCGGTTTTAAACTTTTTTGGTCCCGATTGTCCGGTGGAAAATTAAAACAGTACAGAGCGGACCAAAACCACGAAAATCTGATTTTAGAACTCGGAAACGGAGAACAACTCGCGTATGCAAGTGCGAGCAATAATCCTAAAAAATTGGAAAAGGACGCACTCCGTTTAAAAAGTATTTATCTTTCGGGCTTCACTCTCGGCGAGACCGAATTTTTCTTTGTGGAAGAATTCTTAAAACTGGCGAAAGAAGAAGGGATCAAGACCTATTTGATCTGGCCCAAAGTATATCCCGGTTATAGAGAAGGGTATTACGAACTAGGTCTTGAAAAATCCTGGTGGCCACGCATCCGTGAACTGGCATTCAAATACGGTGCTTCAGCCGCCGATATGAATACTCTCAGTTCCTGCGATCTGTATTACGACGGTTCTCACCAAAGTGTATTTTGTATTTCAGAACAATCTGAAATTTTAATGAACGATTTTACAGGGAAGAAGAAGCTACCTTAAAGGAGTGGTTCGCACGGAGGCCACAAAGATCACTGAGGTGATTTGGATTATTTCTAACTCTGTGTGCTCCGTGAGCTCTGTGCGAAAAACTATAAGGATCTTTAGATCACCACTTTAACTTCTTAGCGTCTTCTAAGAATTTTTCCAAACCGATATCGGTGAGTGGGTGTTTGAATAACTGCTGGTAAGCGGAAATCGGCATAGTCGCACAATCCGCGCCACGAAGAGCTGATTCTTTCAAATGTATAGGTCCTCTGATAGAAGCAGCTAGAATCTTAGTTTCATAACCGTAATTATCGTAGATCTCTCTGATCTCGGAGATCAGTTCCATTCCGTCCCAAGATGTGTCATCCACACGGCCTATAAAAGGTGAAATATAAGTAGCACCTGCTTTTGCTGCAAGAAGTGCCTGAGGCGCGGAAAAACAAAGAGTTACATTTGTCGGAATTCCTTTTTCAGTCAGGTTTACCACGGTTTTTAATCCTTCCGGGATCAAAGGGACTTTGATGACAACGTTCGGAGCGATCTTTACCAGTTCGTCCGCTTCTTTCAGCATGTCTTCGTGTTTTGTAGCGAGTACTTCCGCGCTTACGGGACCTGGTACGATCGCGCAGATCTCCTTGATCACCTCTTTAAAATTGCGACCGGATTTTGCGATAAGAGACGGGTTTGTAGTAACTCCGTCCAAAAGACCGTAGGACGCGATCTCCTTGATCTCGTCCACATTGGCTGTATCTAAATATAATTCCACGTATTGCTCCGAAAGATTTTGGATCTCTCTGGATAGTGGCGGCCTTAAGCGCCTTCGGTCAAGGATTTCTTACGGGATTAGATCTCTTAAAGTTTTGATTTCTTCTGCGTTGAAGAACTCTTTGTATTCTTTCTCGATCTGAGACTTTACCTTGGAGCTGAAATAATCCACTCTTCTAGTAAACGGTTGTTTTTTATAAGCTTCCTTCCATTGGACAATAAATCCGCCTGCGGGAGGCGCCTGTCTTTCGTCGGTTAGTTCCCAAACCACAGCTCCCCCGATCTTCTTATCATCCAGGGTCTCTTTTTTGGGTTTTCCATATTTATTTTCCAGTTTGGACTGAACGTCTTTGCCTGGAAGATAACGGAAGGAAACCCCAACGGAGAATAATTTACCCGGCTCCAGATGTTCGTCTTCTTCCGGAGAAGTTTCCTTTTCCGGACGAGGTTGGTTTTTATCTTTAGGACGGGAATCCAATACTAATTTAGGAGTGGAATAAAAGCGATATAAATAGAAAATCCCGTTCCTTCTTACAAGTAGGGACTTCTCCTTATCTTCATGGACTACTTCTATTTTTTCGTCGCTCTGAGGATTAGAAGCTAAGGATAAAAATTTGTCTCTGACTTGGGAGTACGAGGCTTCCCATGAGACTTCGGCAAATCCGTCTAAGGTAGGTTTGGAGCCGTTATTTCTGGAATTATCTCCCGGAAACTGAGAAAATATAGAACTCCAAGGAAGGAGTAGGGAGAATAAGAACAGGAAGATGGATTGCCCTTTCATACTCTTTAAGTATCGGCAGAAGACCGAACAAGAATTAGGAATCTTCCCCTAAATCCTCTGCCTCTTCTTCCTCTCTGTCCACTCGAATTCCCCCGAATTTCACCTTTCCGTTCCATCTCAAGATAAGAAGAACGAGAAGGATCAAAACGTTCGGAAGAACGAATAAAAAGGAAATTTCATGATAAAGGCCGTAAACTGCCAGATTTGAGGCGATTACTGAGATAAATATCCCGGTAAGTAAAGGAACCTCCTGGTTAAGTAGCCTTGCGAGAAAGGTTCCGCTATTCCGAGAGATCCTAGCCGCTCTTAAAATTTCGGAAGAGATAAATGAGTAGAAGGCCAGCATAAGCACGGGCATGATACAGGAAAGAAAGAAATAATTTCCAAAGGAATCCGTATAATGAGGAGAACCGATTAGCCCTCCGGTTAAAGTCCAGACATACGCGAAAAAAGCGGAGAGTCCGAATGCGAGAAGTCCATATTGCAGACTCCCCGCAGATTCAAAAATGGAAACGATCTTTGAAGGAATAATTCTCGCCCAATCCGTAAGTTCCTGTTTTTCGAAAGTATCCTTTCCGCTTAAATAGATGAGTCGAAAATAATAATCTCCCAGGGAAACGACCACTAACGTGATCACTAAATAGATCAGGTAGAGAAAAAATTCCATCTTAATGCCTAAAATGCCTCATGCCGGTAAACACCATGATCAATCCGTGCTCGTCAGCCGCCTTGATCACTTCTTCGTCCCGGATAGAACCTCCGGGTTGGATGATTGCTTTCGCTCCTACTTTTGCGATTGCATCTATCCCATCTCTGAAAGGGAAGAAGGCATCGCTCGCCACATAAGAACCCACAACGGAAAGTCCTACATTTAGAGCCTTAGTCGCACCGAGTTGGACCGAATCCACTCTGGACATCTGTCCGGCACCGATCCCGAGCGTAGCGTTCTCTTCCGTATAAACAATCGCATTGGATTTGATAAATTTAACGGTAGACCAAGCGAACATCAGACCTCGGATATCTTCTTCCGTAGGTTGTTTTTTAGAAACGATCTTTAGATCTTTTTCGGTGATGGTCGCATAGTCTCTGTCTTGTAGAAGAATCCCGTGATGGATCGGTCTTAGATCCATTTCGTCCAATGCTTCTTGGAAATTTTGGATCTCGATCAGACGAACGTTCGGTTTTTTAGAGAAATAGTCCAGAGCGGCAGGTTCGAACTTTTGAGCGATCACACCTTCGACAAAAGTTTCGCCTATGAGAACCGCCAATTCTCCGGTTACGGTTCCCTTGATCCCTATGATCCCGCCGAAAGCGGAAATAGGATCCGTTCTTTTTGCTAGACGGAATGCTTCTAGAGTATCGTCCGCATAAGCGATCCCGCAAGGATTCAAATGTTTGATGATACAAACCGTATTATCCGGAAGAAGTGCGGAAATATGGAATGCCGCATCAAAATCCAACATATTATTAAAAGATAATTCTTTTCCTTGGAGAGGAGAAAATTCGCTCTTGGTAAATAAAGGTTCGTAGAAAGCGGCGCCCTGGTGTGGATTTTCTCCGTATCTTAGTTTTTGTTTTTTGGTAAAGGAAAGATTTAAGATATCCGGGAACTTCTCCCCTGCAAGCTTATTGAACCAAGAAGAGATCGCAGTATCGTACATCGCAGTATGAGAAAATGCTTTTCTCATAAGAAGGAAGGAAGTGTCAGCATCCACGGAGCCGTCATTGACCTTCATGGATTCTTCCACTGTTTTATAATCGTTCGGATCCGTTACTACTACAGTATGTCTGTAGTTTTTACTCGCGGAGCGGATCATAGAAGGTCCGCCGATATCAATATTCTCTATTGCTTCGTCCAGATGAACTCCCGGTTTCGAAACGGTCTGCACGAACGGATATAAGTTCACAACCACCAGATCGATCTTTGGAATTTTTAATTCTTCCATCTTCTGTTTGTGTTCGGGTTTGGAGATCACTCCCAATAGTCCGCCGTGGACTTTTGGGTGGAGAGTTTTTACTCTTCCGTCTAAAATTTCCGGAAACCCTGTATAATCGTCTATTGCAATGGCTTTGATTCCGTTTTCGGTGAGTGTTTTTAGGGTTCCGCCTGTGGAAATGATTTCCACTCCTTTGGATTCCAGGTACTTGGCAAATCCGATAAGTCCTGTTTTGTCGCTAACTGAAATGAGGGCGCGAGTGATTTTGATCATGCTAGAGGATTGAGACCTTCCTGTCTTTGATGGAGAGCCGATCTTCGCAGAAGTGTTGAACCGCGAGTGGCAGGATTTTATGTTCCTCTTTGAGAATGGCAAGAGTCAATTCTCTTTCGGTCATTCCTTCCTCGATTTTAACAACTCCTTGCAAAATGATAGGACCGGAATCCACACCTTCGTCCACAAAATGGGCCGTGCAGCCCGCAATCTTCACTCCATACTCGAATGCCTGATTCTGAGCATGTAGCCCCGGAAAGGAGGGAAGAAGAGAAGGATGAATATTGATGATCCTGTTTGGAAAGGCTCGGATAATTTCCGGCTTTAAAATTCTCATATAACCGCAGGCCACGATCAGATCCGGAGAGCTCTCTTGTAGGAACTCCAACAGTTCGCGATGATACTCTTCTTTTTTGGGATAAGACTTCCAATCCAGGATCTTGGCTGGAATATTTTGGCGGGCGGCAATCCGGATAGAAGGCGCCTCAGGGTTATCTGTGACTAAAAATGCGGGATTTGCGGGGATTTTGCCCTTTTGGATTGCCTGAAGGACAGCTTCCAGGTTGCTTCCCCGCCCAGAAGCCAAAAAGACAAGCTTTTTTCTGGGTTTGGGAATCAGACTTGCCAAGAATTTTCGCATCCAATACGCTAAGAATTACCAGTCCACGTTAAGGCGGTCCGGAATTTTGTCGAAAAGTATTTCAGGAGAGACACATGTCACTTGCTAGAAAATCGACGGCCTCCGTCGAACAGTATAAATCCAATGAAATTTCTACTGTGAGTCAGGGCCGGCTTATCGTGATGTTATATGAAGGAGCGATCCGCTTCCTAAACGTTGCCATCGAGAATAATACACCCCGCAAGTACGACGTGGTGAACAATCATATCCTGAAAGCCCAAGAGATCGTGACCGAGCTGATGCTCGCCCTGAACATGGAAAATGGGGGAGAGGTTGCAAACAATCTGCTTGGGATCTATGTTTATATTAAAAAGCGCTTACTCGAAGCGAATATGAAGAAGGACAGTGAGATCCTTTCCGAAATCATCAAATATCTGGAAGATCTAAAACTTGCTTGGGAAGAAATTGAAAAGAAGGAAAAAGCTTCTTCCGTGGTCCCATTGCCAACCGCCGGTTCAAGAGGAACCGGTCTTTCCCTCCAAGGTTAAACACAAATGGCGGGCAAGGTCTCTAAAAGTCTACACTCCATGGAAGAAAAACTTTCCTCACTCTATGGGGAGAAAATCTCCTTTTTGAACAAACTGATAGAACTTCAAAAACGCCAATTGCAAATTTTAGATTTTGAGGATGGAGAAGGTGCGGCGAAACTCGAGCTGCAAAATTCCGATCTGGTCGAAAAGATGAAACGACTGGACCGCAAGATCGAACAATTAGAAGAATCTTCCCCTCAGACCCTGGAAATTATTCGACTCTCCGATACGATTTTCCAAAAATTGGAAGAGTCCAGGGATTTGAATTCCCAAGTAGGGGAAAAGATGGAGATTATTCTGCAGGAATATCGTAAAGAGTTGAACTTGGTACAATCCAAGATCCAACTTAAAAAATTCCTAGCTCATAGGAAATTGGATTGGAAGACGGGGACCTGCTGAGCCGTGCCCTGGACTTTTACGGACTCCCCAAAAAATTCGACGCAAATTTAGTCCGGAGCAGGTTCCGGGAACTCTCTCGGAAATATCATCCGGATTCCGGAGAATATGAGACGGATCTTCTGTTTAAGGAGTTGGTCCAACTTAGGGACGTTCTTCTTGCTTCTCTCGGGAACGAATCGTCTTTAATTTTAGAAAATTCTAAAGAAGATCCGGAAGGATTCCAATTTTATAAACTAGCCAAACAAAAGGCCGCAAATGCGATCGAAAAATATTTCCAGTTCACCGACGGTAATCCGGTATACTTAAAAAAAGAAGACAATCCTGCACTTCTACGTTTAAGAGAAGAATTGGAAGAGGCTAAAAAAGAATTAGGAAAGTTTTTGGAAAAATATCCCAAAAGTATCTGGAAAGAAGATACGGAAACTACTCTTAAAAAAATAAACGTCTGGTTTAAAGATTAAGGAACCTGTAATGTATTCGAAGGCATGGAGAATACGTAAATGTCCTTTGTGCCGCTGTTCAAGTCCAAGGAGATCACGGAAGATCTTAGAGTTACGTAATCGCCTGAATTCAGTGTAGCGATAATCTTACAAACGCGGTTCGTGTTTTCTCCAGGGCCTGGGACCGCAAGAGGCCCATCCGTCGGATTTACTTCTATGGAATATTCTCTTGGCTGATTTGGAAGCATATTCAAGGGAAGTTCACATTCTTTTCCGGAGGAAAAATCGGAAGGATTCCTGGATGCGTCCGCAGTATTTCCCGAATACAAAGTATATCCGCTAAAAAAAGCTTCCGGGTTTCCTGCCCTTAACCTGAGTTCGTATACTCCTGTACCGATCAAAGTAATCCCAACCAAAGTAGGCGGTGTGGTTACAATCCGATTCGAGGAATAATTATAACAAGAAAATAAGAATAGAATTGGAAGTAAGAAAGGAAAGAATCGAAACATTCTTCCTGATAAAAAAAGATTCATTTAGATGCGTATATAGTCCGCCCAGCCGAACTTTTCGACCAATTGGGTGGATACTGAAAATTGTGGAAAACGTCTCTTGTTTGTCGATCGATTTTCCGGTACATCCCACTTGAGTTCCTGCAGAAGTTTGTTTCCTTTTTTGCTATTGCAATCCCTACATGCCGTGACCAGGTTTTCCCAAGTATGATAGTCTTTCGGTTTTTTTTCCCTGGGAATCTCTTCCCATCGACTTTTTGGGATCACATGATCCAGGGTGAGTTTAGAAGAAGGAAGTTTGCGTCGGCAATACACACATTCGTGATCGTCTCGGACAAATATGTTTTCTCTAGAAAGTTTATGCTTACGTTTCGGGACCTTATAATAGTCTGTGAGCAGAATGATCCTAGGAGTGGAAAGTTTCAGTTTTTCGGATCTGATAAAGTGGCTTTTTTCGTCTTTGATGAGTTCCGCTTTTTTAAGGATGAGAAGAATAACGGCGTCTTTGACCGTTCGGATCGCAACCGGGACATAGGTCGCGTTCAGCACCAACACAGGTTGGGTTAGAACATCCATATCTAACCAAACAGTATAGATTCATAAAATTATGTCGAGTAAAAGTATTAATTCTCGGACCGTTTCTTTTTGATCGTGAAATATAGAACCAAGACTAACACAAGAATCCCTAATAAAGCAAAAACGGTAATTTGCCCCTGGTGGACCCAAGATTTGAGCTGATCTAAATTTTTTGCGCCGTAATGTCCAAGATAAACCCAGATCGGGACGGAAATCGCCGCGGCAAACATATCCAAAAATAGAAATCTAAAGAAGGAGATACGATCAGAAGTCCCTGCCGTTAGATAGATCGGCATCCGAAGACCGGGCATAAATCTCGCCATAAATACGACCCAGTTCCCATATTTCGAAAATTTTTCTTGTACTTTGGAAAATCGTTCCGGGGTCAAAAATTTTGCGATGAAAGGAATTCGTAATACTTTCTCGCCGAAAATCCTTCCGAGTAAAAAAACGGAACCGTCTCCTACGAGAACTCCTGCCATTCCAACACCGAACATTACATGTTCGTTCGCATATCCTAAACCTGCTAAAACTCCACCGGAAACCAGGGAGATATCCTCAGGAACCGGAAGACCGAAACCACAGAGAATCAGAGTGGAGAAAACTGCTAAGTAAGCGAACTCATTCCCAAAGCGGGAAAAAAAATTTACTAAATCCGGGATATTGACTAGATCCATGAATGCTTCTATCTATTCCGAGTAGATTCCACCAGTGAAACTTTTCCAGGGCAAATGGGAATCGAAAAACTAGATTTGTTTGGCTTGCTTTTAAGTCTTTTTACGTTCCAAATTGGTTTCAGGTGCAAAAAGACAGAAACCAAATCATCCAAGCCGAAAATTCTCTATTAGCGGGTTATGCAGTTTTACACGACGAAACCGGTGGAAGAGAATACAAAGAAGAAGAACACCCGTACCGTATCCCGTTTCAAAGAGATAGGGATCGAGTCGTTCACTCTAGTGCATTCAAAAGACTACAATATAAGACCCAAGTTTTCGTTTATTCGGTAGGGGAAAATTATCGTAATCGTCTCACTCATACTTTGGAAGTCGCCGGAGTATCCAGAACGATCGCTTCCGCATTAGGACTCAACTCTTTACTTGCGGAAACGATAGCACTCGCTCACGATCTGGGACATACACCTTTCGGACACGCAGGACAGGATATGCTTTCCGATCTAATGGGAGAATTCGGCGGATTCGAACATAATAAACAATCCGTTCGTATCGTCACCATATTGGAAACACGTTATCCGGAATTTCCGGGTTTGAATCTTTCCAAAGAAACATTAAAAGGTATGATGAAACATGGAGCGGAATACGGCGGTTCCAATTTAGGAAAGGAAAGAAAGGATGAGGGCCCAAGTTTAGAAGCCCAATGTGCGGATGTAGCGGACGAGATCGCATACACAAGTCATGATATAGATGACGGTTTGGAAATGGGCTATTTAAAAGCGGAAGATCTAAACTCACTTTCTCTTTGGGCGGAAACCTCCAAAATGGTAAAAGGTAAATTCCCGAAACTGGAAGGAAAAGTATTCGTTCGAACTGTGATCCGAGAATTGACCAATAGTATGGTTTCTAATATGATCAGTACCGTTGAATCTAGGATCTCCGATTGGAAAATCCAGGATCGTTCCGATCTGAATACTGCCTACCAAGAAGGAAAAAGGATCGCAACGTACGAACCTTCTTATGGAGAGAAGGTCCGGGAATTAAAATCTTTTCTATACAAAACACTTTATAGACATCCTTCCGTTATAGTTACAAGCGATCGAGGAAGAGATATTATTGAAACATTATTCTTTCATTTTAGAAAGCAGCCCGATTCCATTCCGGAAACGTACAAAAGAAGGATCGAGAAAGAAGGCCTGGAAAGATGTGTATGCGACTATGTAGCCGGAATGACGGACCGTTACGCGGAAGAAATGGCATCTAGTCTAAGGAAGTGAGCGTTCCTAAAAACTGTTATAATTCCTGGAGTAAACTCTTTGCCTTCCCCTTCGCTTGCACATCCTGTGCAAACCTCCGGGTCGCTTCGCCATCCTGGCTTCGCTCTCAGGCAAAAAGTTCACTCCAGGTTATTTTAATGTAATTTAGATTACTTTCTTATCGAATAGAAAGGATCGTTTCTTCCAGAGCGATAAGAAGAGAATCGACTTCTTCTTCCGTTGTGTATAGACCGGTGGAGATACGGATCGCTCTCAAAGCTTCTTCCTCCGAATATCCCATTGCCAATAAAGAAGGCGCCGCTTCTCTGGACCTGGACTTGCAGGAAGATCCGGTGGAAAGTGCGAATCCTTTCTCTTCCATTCCCATCATAAAGAAGTCCAGATCGTCCAGAGGAAGTAGGGCAAACGTTGTGGAAAAAAGCCTGGGGGAATTCTCAGCTACAATTTCGGCTCCCATACTTTTGAGTTTGGACTCTATCTTATTTCTGTAATATTCCAGTCTATTATTCTTATTCTCCATTTCTGCGAATTGGATCTGGGCCGCTTCTGCCAGAGCTAGAATAGAAGGAGAATTTTCCGTGCCGGCCCTATGTCCATTCTCCTGATTCCCTCCTTGGAATACTCCTCCTTCCGGTAGATGTTTCGGATCGAACCATAAAACGGAAGATCCGAGTCCTCCGCCGATTTTATGACCGGAGAATGTAAATCCGTTTAAAACGGAAAACGGTACAGGGATTTTAGAGAAGGATTGGATAAGATCCGAATAAAAGGGCATTCCAAATTTAGCGGAAACTTCCGCAAGTTCCTCGATCGGTTGGATTACGCCTGTTTCATTACCCGCATGAAGTACAAATACGGGACCCGGCTCATCCTTCAGATAAGATTCTAATTCGGAAAGGGAAACAAGTCCGGATTTATCGGCGCTTAATACTTTATAAGGAATTCCTAAACTTCGAAAAGAAGAATACAGGGCGGCATGTTCGAAAGGAGAAAGATAAGCGGTAGTTTTGATAAATTGTTTCGCAAAGTATGCGAGGGAATAATCCGCTTCCGTTCCGGAAGATACGAATACGAATCCTTTCGGATCTTTTCCTGTGAGTTTTGCTAAAACTTTTCTCGCTTCCTCGATCTTGCCCTGTCTGGCTAAGGAAAATCGGGTAGGCCCGGAAGGGTTGAAAAAGTCTTCTTCGTATTCCTGTAAGACTTTAGTTAATAAACCTGGAATAGGAGGATGGGTCGCATTATAATCGAAGTATTTAATTCTTTTCATCGAAAATATCGTCTGCTTCTTCGTATCTTCCTTTTCGACGAAGAGTGTACTGCAATAGTTTCTTTTTATCTTCGATCAGTTCTTCGTAACCGGATTTATCGTTCCTGTAGTTCGGATCCACCGTATAAACTTCGGTATCCAAGGCATCCAATTCCTTTAAGGCGGTATCGAAATCGGATTCATGCAATAGGCATCGGACTCTCATAAGTTTTGCCTGGAATCTTACGCCTAAATCCGTCGCAGAAGAGCGATATACCGACTCGAACATATCTTTCGCTTTTTTTCTATAATTGGAATCCCTATCTCCCAATCTATAGAATAGCTGAGCATTTCTGTTCAAGTTGGAATAGAATACTTTGGCTCCTTCCGTATCGGTTGGCTCGCAAGGGATCGCTGCGATCGCACTTACTCCCCAATACTTTGCTTCCGCCGGTATATTTCTTTTGGAACAGGAGAAATATAATACTCTCGTAAATAAGGAAACGGATTCTTCCGGAGAAAGAGAAGGATGGGATTCGTCCGTTCTAAGTCTAAGCAATTCCAATGTTCTTAATAATAGAGTTTTGTATTTATTCGCGGTTAATGTAGTCGTATCCGGATAATCGGAGGAAAATACGATCGGGTCCGATTGGGACTCGCCGATCTTTTTCCAGATACGGATCTCTTTCGGAAGATCCTCCGTTATATTCTCTTCTTCTTCCTTATTACAACTGAAACTGAAAAAATTCAGGATCCGTTTCCACCAAGGAATGGAAACCGGTTTAGCCTCTTTCAATTTTTCGAATACGAGTTCTTCTATCCTTTGGATGGCTTGGAAATGTGCAAGTATCGCTTCTTCCGGACGACAAGACGCAAAAGAGGAAATTCGGATCTTCTCCAAAAGACTTTTGCCTGCGATTTCAGGTTTGTTTTTTCCAAGAGAAGCTTGGGCAGACGGAGAATTATAACCATCGAAAGGATTATAATTTAAGGCTCTTTTATAATAGTCTAATGCTTCCAGAGGGATTTTGTAGAATTTTTGCCAATAATCGTACGGATCCACAGGTTTTTCTCCCGTGGAAAATTTGCTCTCACTAGGATCTGCAAGTCTTTCTATGGTCCAGCCTTGGTTTTTTGCTTCCATCCAACTTGGGATCCTGAATATATCTCCTGTACCTTCCTTCCCTATTCTATAGGCACGTACGCAGGCTTTGGACAGTTGGTCCGTTCGGAGATAATGTTCAATTTGTCTATATTCAATTTTTTCAGATAATAGATCGTCTCCCTTGGACTGCAATTTTGCGGAAAGGGAAGGATTTAGGACGGTAGGTTCCAACCAAAGTGCGAAGGAACGTAAAATTTGAAATCTCCTGGGATAGATATAGATCGCTGCCAGGGTCCAAATCAACAAAAGTGTTAAGAATAACTTTTTCTTTTCTTTAAGAATGCTGAACAATTTCTTTCCTTAAGTTCCGGAAAATTCGTTAGACGAATAGAGTCCCTCGCTTGAGAGTAGAGAGAGTGAAGATTTCGCTTTTTTCGATTCCAAACCCTATACAAGTCCGGGGATTATGAAACACGCAAGCATTATTCCGATCCTTCTGGTATCCCTTCTGGATGCAGGTGCCTTACTTTCTTCTCCCCGTAATACAAACACCGTTTTCGTATGTAGGGACACCGATTCTTCCGGAAGGGCAAGAGCCGTGTGGCCGGCCTATTATTATTCTCTCGGATTAGAGAGTTTGAATAAGGCCAGGAATTCGGAAGGAAGAGAAAGAACGGAAGAGATCATAGAAGCTGTCCGAAATTTCCAGGATTATATCCGTTGTTCCGAATCCGTAGGATCTCCTGTTTCCGCGGTGTTTCGTTGGAATAAGGCGTTGGCGCATTATTATTTAGGACAGTGGAAGGACGCGGTTTCCGAACTGGACTTGGCGGAAAAGTCAGACCCATATTTTAGAGAATCCTATATTTTGAAAGGTACCATTCTTTTAAATAGCGGAGAATATGAAAAGGCTGCGACCTATTTAGAAACTCATCTGAGTAAGTTTTCGGAAGATCCTGATTTCTATTATTTATTGAGTTCTGCCGAGCTTGCTTTGAAGAATGATGCAAAATCCGTTCTGTATTTGAGTTCTCTCAGAGATCTGATCAAACAAAAAGATTCCAATCCTAAATATCCCGAATTCGTTTATTTATCTCTAGGAAAGACGTATTTTGCTTTAGGCCAAAATACGAAGGCACTCTTTTATATTTCCGGTTATTTGGAGATGAGACCTGAAAACTGGGAAATCCGATTTTTACTCGCGAAAATTTTGGACCAGCTAGGCAAGTTTTCTCAAGCAAAAAAACAACTGCAAAGAATTCTGCAGGAGATCCAAGGAAATTCTTCCGTGGAGCTGATGTTGGGGGAAATGTACTTTATAGAAAGTAGATCCATGGCGGCGGGTTATTTCGAGGATCTAAAAAAGAAAGGAAAGTTGAATAAGGACGGGGTCCTTTTCGGGCTTTATTCGGTACTAAATTCCAAATATTCGGATGCTAGACGTATTCTCTTTCCATTAAAAGAAAAATTTCCCAAACGATTATCCATACGCCTCGGGGTTTTGGAGATCCAAAAAAGAGATCCAAATATTAATAAAAAGGAATATATTAAAGAATTGGTAGAAGTCGCCTCCATTGCACTCCAATCCCAATTGACCACCCTTGCGGAAACTTTACTCCTTGAATCGATCAAGATCACGGAAGAAGAAAAACTAGATCCTCGCATTCTTGCGGAACAATACGACTTTTTAGCGGGCGTATACGAACAATCCGGTTCCGTATTTAGATCCATCATTTCGGTTCGTAAAGCGATCCAATATACTCCCTCACCGGAGGATTCTAAAAAATACGAATTACATTTGGCGTTTTTGCTAAGAGGAAATCCTCCCGGAAAGGTCCAGGAATCGGAAGAGATCATACAGAATATTCTCAAAAATGATCCGAACAATCATTATGCGTACTATCTTTTAGGGATCGTACTATTCCAATCCGATAAATTGGAGGAGAGTCGGGGGGCGTTCGAACAAGCGATCCGATTGGAACCTAAATCTTCCGTGTATCATTTTTATAGAGCTTCTGCATTGGAAAAATTAGGAAGGATCCCGGAGATGGAAGCGGACCTTCGTAAGTCTATGGAGTTAGATCCTGAAAATCCGATCGCATATAATTACTTAGGTTATCATTATTCCGAAAAGGGAATCCGTTTGGACGAGGCACTTGATCTCATCCGAAAAGCGGTGGAGCTTGCTCCCGATAACGAGGCTTACCAAGATAGTTTAGGCTGGATCTATTACAAAAAGGGAAGAGTGGATGAGGCTCTTTTACATTTGAATCTTGCATTTCAAATTTTACAGGATAAAAACGAATATGATCCTACTATCTGTGAACATTTAGGCGATGTTCATCATGAAAGAAGAGAATTTGCTGATGCCAGAAGATTCTGGGAAAAATCGGAAACTCTTTTTCAAAAGAAGGAAGACAAACTTCGAATTCGGGAAAAATTGGAGAGGTTAAGAACGAATCCGGTCTCAAATAAATCATAATGGCCGGGAGGACTGTTTTGAGAACAAACCATTTAAACCGGATCTTTGTATTCGGATCACTTTACTTTTTTATTCTATTGTTCCAATCCTGTGTGACGACGGATATAGAAGAGATCAATTTTCGTCAAAAGGGAAAAATAAAATTTTGGAGCGCAAAATCCAAGGAAGGTTCCAAATATCTAGAAGCGCTTCGTAAATTAGAAGAATCGAATACTTCTTATACGGGAGAGTTCGATATAAGGATACAGAATTTTTTTCCTAAGAAGGACGTATTCTCTTTGGCGGGAAAGATTTTTTACGATAAGCCGTCAGGCAAAATGCAGATAGAACTGACCGATCAATTATTCGGGATCAGCGTTTCTAAAGTGTTTAGCGACGGGCAAACGATCCGTATCAAAACGGTTTCCGTGGATAAGATACATGAACAGGCCATGGACGATATTATACTTTCCGATCCGAATACCAGAAAGCAGACAGTAGTTCCTTTTCCGGTGATCTATTATCTTCTATCCAATCGAAATGCGGAATTGTTCAAGCCACAATGGACGCTCGTTCAGCCGAACGATGGAATTGTGCTCGTCAGAAAACCGGGAGAAGAATGGACTTACTACACTGCGGAAAATGGTATTCGTTCCGTGGAATGGGATTCCAGCGGGAAGAACGTAAAAGCAGTCACGAGTGTCCAAGGACAAGTTGAATTTCCTCCTAAAACAACGATCACTCGTATCGTTTCCAGAGCGGATGGAGCCGATCAAAATCGTATCGAGATCAAGATGAAAAAAGTATCTCGCATTGATAAATTGAACGAAATGTTGTTCGGATTTTAATATTAAGGAAAGTGAATATGTTGGACGTGGAAAAAAACGGTCATATTTTAGAACTTTATATCAAAACAAACGAGACCAATTCTTTAGGCAGGGAATTTTTTCGAAAATTTAGGGAAGTCCTGGTACAAGCGGAAAACGATAGATCCGTAAAATCCATCATTCTTTCCGGAAGGAACGATAAGTTTTTTTCAAACGGATTCGATCCGGAAATTTTCGTGGGTAAAAACTTGGAAGAGATCAAGGAAGTACTTCGAGAAGCATTAGGTGCCTGCGGAAAAGTTTTATTCTCTCCTAAACCTGTGGTTTGTGCAATGAACGGTCACTCAATGGGAGTGGGAGCGGTGATTGCTATATTCTCCGATTATAGAATCCTTGTGGAAAAAAAAGGAAGATTAGGTTTTCCTGAATCTTTGATCGGTATCAATTTCCCGTCCACTGCCGGAACCGTTCTGAAAGATCTAGTCGGAATGAAAACCGCAAGAGACTTATTGTACAGCGGAAGAGGTTTAAAAGCTGATGAGGCTGTAGAGGTAGGACTGATCGAAGAATCTGCCACTCCGGAAGAAGTAATTCCTAAAGCCAGAAAATGGTGTTCTCAATTCCAAGACATGGCAATGGAATCCGTAGTTGGCGTGAAAATTGCTCTTAGGGATTCCCAACGTTTGCTTGCGGATACTTTAGAAAAAAGAGATGTAGAGCTTTTGGCACAAGCGATCGCTAGCGCCAACGGACAGGAAGGAATGAAATCCATTCTAGAAAGAAGACGCCCAGTCTTTACTTGAACTGAATTGCCTGGGATTTTTCCCAGGCTTGTCCGATATTGGGTCCCGGTATCGAAGTATTTTTAAGAATGGAATAATTTCCCAGGGTTCAAAATTTCCTTTTGATCCAATACTTTTTTTAATCCGTTTAGGGCTTCAATCCCGGGTTTACCTAAGCTAGATTCGTACCATTTTTTATGATCGAAACCGACTCCATGATGGTGACTGATCGGGACTTTAAAAGAAGTGAATGTATCCGAAACGGCTCTTTTCATTTTAAGCCATTGATCTTCCGGTTTTTTCGGATCCATCGGAAATAAGATCGTATAATACAAACAAGCTCCTTCGTGATAACTATGAGATAAATGGCACATAGCGATCGAACCGGGGATTGAATTTTGTAGGGACTCGATCCCCGCTTTATGCAGATCTTCCAGCTTATCGTACGTACTGGAAGTTTCCATCGTATCCACACCCATTCCGTGCTGCATGACATGATTTCTTAAAAACGGCATATTGTATCTGCTATGGATCCAATTTTGTCCCAGCTTTTCTCCCGCATAGATCGCTCCGCCTTTTTTCCAGAGTTTTTTAAGTCCACGGAAAGAAAGATCTACCTCTTGCCTTGATCCGTCTAGTCCCACTAAAATCACACATTTATTATCTCTTATTCCGGCCGCTCTCAGATAAGAATTTTGCAGGAATTTTTTGAATTTGCGGATGGGTGTATTCGTCTTTCCTAATTCTCCCAGATACTCATAGAGTCTTGTTTCATTCGCATCCGAAAGTCTCATCATAGAAGTTTTGATCTCTTCTTGATTTGTTTTTCTGATAAAATTGATGGAGGAAAGTAGGTCCGGAAATACTAAACCGAAATATTTTCTAGTCTCAGGGATCTTGTGGATCTTGACAGTAACTTCTGAAATGATCCCTAAAAGGCCTTCACTACCTGCTATGATCTGGTTCCAATCGGGTCCGATAGAAGATGCCGGCGCTCTTAGGGTCTCTACTGTTCCTTTTGGGCTGATCAGTTTTACTGCGCTCAGGATCTCTTCTATTTTTCCATATCGGTTGGATTGTTGTCCCGCACTTCTTGCTGCAACCCATCCACCCAATGTGGAATATTCGAAAGACTGAGGAAAATGGCCCAAAGTATAACCTTTTAAATTCAGGCCGTATTCTAATTTGGGTCCATAGATCCCGGCTTGGAATGTGGCCGTCATGCTGATCGGATCGAAGGATACCAACTCTTTCATTTCGGTCATATCCAAAGAAATTACAGCTTTTTGTCCTTTTCCCTTCAGGACTTCCACGCCGCCCACTACGGAAGATCCTCCGCCGAAAGGAATAACTGTGATCTTATTCTTGGAACAATATTCTAAAATTTTAATGATCTCCGAATCTTTTTTCGGGTAGACCACTCCATCCACGAAAGAATTGAGAGTATTAAAATGAAGTCTGAGAACGTCGTAGTAGCTACGGCCGGCAGAGTGGAAAACTCTTTCGTATCTATCGTTTTTAAAATTATTTTTACCTACGATTGCGCTTAGGTTTTTGATATCATTCGGACTTAATTTACTATTCGGAATTTTTATATCTTCTAAGGAAACGGAAGGTGTTTCGCGGATAGAATCTAACTTGAATTCCCTTTGAAGAAGTTTGAGAATTTCTGGCATCTGCGCCTTTCTACCGAAGTCCTGATCGTTTGCACCCCAGGCATTCCATCTAAGATTGGATCTGGAATAGTCGATTTTGGGATTGAGCTCGTGGTAGAACATAGGTCTTATCTCCGATTAATTAAAAACGTTTCCAATAAATACGAATCTTTCCAGAGGGCAAGGTAAAAAGGATATTCAATGTCGATCAAATATCACATGTAGGAACTCCTACACCGCTATTCTAACGTAAGCCTAAAGACGTTTTTTCAACTCTGCGATCCTTGGATCATCGGGAGAAAGAATGGATGCCTCTTCCAATAACTTTTTGGCCCGCAAAGAATTGCCGAGTAATCTATAAATATCCGACAGGTTGATCAAATTTTTAAAATGGTCCGGAGAACGGACTCTTAATTTTTCTCCTAACTCTGCTGCGGATTTCAAAGATTCAGTGTCTTTTTTTTGAGTATAAACCTTTTTCCAAAGGATAGAAGAATAGAATAAAAGTTCAGTTTCAGAAGGATCCCAGGCAAGGGACTTCTCCGCCCACTCGGCCGCTTTTTTGAATTCGGATATTTTATCGTACCATTTGGACAAAAGTTTGGCTACTTGAGGAAAATAACGTTCCCCAACTATCCCCGATCTATGTAAACTTTCTTCCAGGATACGTATTGCTTCCTTTGTATTTCCCTTTTGAAAAGCGGACTCCGCTTCCGAAATGGATTTTTTGTCCTCTAAATACGGGTTTACCGAGGGATTATAAGAAATAGATAATATACTTAGATCGTCCGAAAGTTTTCCTCTGCTGATCAGTGATCTTCGGATCGTTTTTAATTCTCCGCCGCTTTCTTCCACCGAGGTTAAAAACACCGTTTCGTCTTCGTTCATTACCCTTTTACCGGAAAAATCCTCTTCTAAGACTAGATCGTCCCTACCGTCGGATCCGCAGAAGATCGTATCTCCGGGGAGCATACGAAAAGTTTGGACGCGTATTTTGGACCCGAACATTTCAGAAATCCCTAATTTACGAATATTGGATTCCGATCCCAAAAACATGGCCTTTCCATCTCTGTAAAGAACAGGCCAAGGATGTTCCGCGTTGATATAATACATCGCTCCCGTGGAATGTTCGACGATCCCTAAAACGGCGGAGATGAGCATAAATCCGTCGAATGTTTCGAATACGTTTTGAAGATCTATGAATGCTTCTTTTAGCCAGCGTTCCGGAGACTTGGATTGGATCTCGGGAGAAAGTCTAGTTCGACTAATGATAGAATTGAATACGGAACCTAAAACCAAGGCGCCACCCGCACCTTGGATTGATTTTCCCATAGCATCCCCGTTGATGAATGCGGTATATTCCCTATCTTGGATATTAATTATGTAGGCGCTTAAGAAATCCCCGCCAAGTTCATATTCCTTTTCTTTGAAGGAGAATTTTTTGAACTGATCCAGTAGGAATTCCACTTTGACCGACGAATTTTCGGAATTATCCAGTTTGATCAGAGGAGAAAGAAGTAAAGCGGTTAAAAAATAATCTCCATCCTGCTTTTCCTTTAATGCTTGGATCTGTAACATTTTTTCGGAGATCTCTTTATTACTTTCCTGGATCTTAAATCTACTTACAAAACTTACGAATCTGTATCTTTCTAAAATGACGGAAAATACAAGTGTGAGAAGATATGCGATCCCCAGGTTTTGCATCGAATATGCGGCTTGAGGAGAGCTTAAATTGGGAGAATAGATCAGGATAGAACTTATAAAAGTTAGAATAGAAAGTATTAGGAAAATATAATACGACTTTTTGGGAAGTGGAACGAACGCGATAGTGATCAATGCTATTTGGAGGCCTGATACGTAATTCGGATCGTCCGCTATTCTGCCCGTAAAAAAGGATGTACAAAGTAATAGATAGGCGATATATACGTATGCCATTTCTAAACTATATTTGCGGGTAGGGATCCTAAATAAAGTGTCCAAAAGAAGAAAGATTAAACTAAGAACACCTATTAAGGAGAAGCCGATCCGAAAATAAAATAGTTCCGGAAATTCAGGATGTAATTTTTGGTCCGTTCCGAATGCGAAACCCAGCCAAACGAAGATGGCAAGTATTGCACCCGGATATTGGATGCTGCGCGTTTGTCGTTTTAGATCTTCCGCATATTGAGTCTCATATACGTCTCTATCCGGATCTTTTTTTAAAAAACCTAGAACAGAATTCCATTTGTTTGGAAGACTACCTGCCCGGGAGGAAGTAAGTGACATCTATTGAATCGAACTCCGTTCGGTTCAAGTCCCTTAAATAAGTGGGAATTAAGAACCGGGTCTAAGCAAAAAATATCATCTACTGATTTGGAGTAAAGAACTTGTATAATTTCTAATGTCTTGACCGACCGAGTTCTTGATTCCAAGCTGTGAATCTATGGCCAAAACGAAAGACGTTAAAACTCAATCTTTTCAGATTTCTTCCCAAGTTTTCGATACTCTAGTGGTGGGGGGAGGGATAACAGGTGCCACTACTTTGTGGGATGCCACCTTACGCGGGTTAAAGGCTCTTTTGGTGGAAAAAAATGATTTTGCTTCGGGGACCACTCAGGCCACTTCCAAATTGATCCATGGTGGTTTAAGATATTTAAAGAATGCAGAGTTCGGTTTGGTCCGAGAGTCCTTACGAGAAAGAAGGATACTCGCTAAGATCAGTCCTCACGCTCTCAAGACCCTAGGCTTTATTATTCCGGTTTATTCTAATCCTGAAAAGTGGATCACAAATATAGGTCTCAGGATGTACGATTATTTTTCGTACGATAGAAATCGAGATATTAGTTCGGATTCTTGGATCCCTAAATACAGATCCTTATCTCCGGAAGAAGTTGTGATGGAAGCGCCAAGTCTCCCTAGAAAAGGACTCAAAGGTGGATTTTTATATTACGATTATCAGAACATGAATCCGGAACGACATACATGTGAGTTCATCTTCTCCGCTGAAAAAAAAGGGGGAACTGCTCTCAATTATACGGAATTAGTCGCGATCTCGAAGCAAGGAGAAGTCTACCAGGCAATCTTAAAGGATAAAAGAAGCGGCAAAACCTATCCGGTATTTGCAAAAACTGTAGTGAATGCCGCAGGTCCTTGGGCGGATTTTGTGGAATCTTTGGCCGGGGTCGGAATGGACAAGGTGCTTGTCCGATCCAAGGGAATACATATCGTAACTCGGGCATTAACCGTTTCCAAGGCAATCGTTTTGAAAAAAAGGGACAAAACACATATGTTCGTTCTTCCTTGGAGAGGAAAGACGATTATCGGCACAACGGATACCGTATTCTCGGATTCTCCCGATAAATTTAAGGTCACCAGATCGGACATCCAAGGTCTATTAGAAGAAATTAATATTGCTTTCGGATATACCGATTTAACTGAATCGGACGTGGATTTTTACTACGGCGGTATGAGACCTTTGGTAGAAGATCCGAGCGAAAAATCGGACACTTACAATGCATCCCGTAAAACCGAAATTTTAGATCATAAAGAAAAAGGACTTCCCGGATTTTTCACAGCGTTGGGCGGAAAATATACGACAAGTAGACATTTAGCGGAGAATATCACGGATAAACTATGCGAGTATTTGCCAGGGAAATTTTTACCTTGCGAAACCGATCAAGTACCCCTAGTTTCCGGAGAATTTTCAGATCTTTCTTCTTTAATTAAAGGGCTTAGTAAAAAATATCCAAAACTTTCCGGAGAATACCTGGAAACTTTGGGCGCTCGATATGGAAGTTTAGCTTATGAAGTTCTTAAATACCAAAAAGCAAACGACGAGTCTCTTACCCTTCATAATGGAGAAAAATTCAGTACGGCAGAGATCCGTTATATTGCGTCCGAGGAAAAAATAGAGAAGGGGACCGATTTCTTCTTCCGTAGATCCGGAGTGGGAGTTCCTGGCGCACCTCCTATGGAATCTATGAATAGAATGATAGAAGAATTAGGAAAAATGCTGGGCTGGAACCCTGCTCGCAAAAAGGCGGAAACCTCGGAGATACTTTCAAGATATCATTTTTGACTTTTCATCTAGTTTCAATCTGATATCTCTAAGTAGTTCCATGGATTTAGAAACCGGTTATTTAGTTTTTGGAGCAGCCTTTGGCTGTATCTGGTCTTTAGGGATCTTACTTTCTCCGGCTTCTTTGGGGGAAAGGACGAGAGCCGCGCTAATCATGTTTTTTTCCTCTCTTTGGCTTGTGGGAGGTGCAACTTTTCTTTCCGGTTTAGTGCGCAAGTATCCGTTCCTATACGGGATCCATATTCCTTTTGCATTGGGAATAGCACCGCTTCTTTACATTCATTTTCAGATCACATTACTTGGACTCGAAGTTTCTAAAAGAGAGCTCTTTCTACACTTTCTACCCAATCTATTCTGTATAATTTTACTTTTACCGTTCTGGTTAGGTGGGGAAGAATTCCGTTTGCGCACATTACAAGAGATCACCCAAGCCCGAAGTTATTCCAGTATTCTCGCTTTTTTGCAGATCACTCCTAAAATTTCGATTTTATCCTACTTTCTACCGCTGCTTTGGATGTACAGAAGTTATCTATTTAGCTCCGAGCAGGATGAAAACGAAGAAAGAGCCAGAAGAATATTTTTACTCTTCATTTGTCTTGTTTGTTTTGTGATCTTCTGGGGACTTACCGGTTCTATTTTAAGAAGGATAGAATTTGTTAAAGAGAGTATTTTCAGTCTTCCTGTTCTTTTGGTGTTAGGCTTTTTACTTTCTCAACGTGAACCGAATTGGCTCGGATTCGTTGGGAAAAGTTTGCGAGAAGTCCGTTATAAAAAATCCAGACTGAAAGGAATGGATGAATCCAAGATCAAAGATCGTTTGGAATCATTGATGAAAAGGGAGAAGGTTTATGCGGATGAGGATCTTACACTTTCCCAACTCGCGGAAGAGTTGGGACTCACCAACCACCAACTTTCGGAATTTTTAAACCGACGTTTGGCCATGAAATTTTCGGATTATATCAATTCTTGGAGAGTGGAAGAAGCTAAGGTTCTACTTTTAGAAGATCCGGACCGTTCCATTTTAGCGATCTCTGAATCCGTCGGTTTTAATTCCAAATCCGCATTCAATGAAGCATTTAAGAAATTTGCGGATTCTACACCTAGCGAATTTAGAAAAACAGCCGTATTATACAAAGCATCTCTAAAATTTTAAAATCCACACGTCCTGAGTTATACGCCAGGACGACAAAGTTCAGAACGAGCACTATACTTTCCTCCACTCTAGGAGGTGGCATGAAAACTCTTGCCGATTTATATCAATCGTCCAAAAATAAATATGGGGAAAGACCTGCGTTTCTGACTAAAAATTCTTCGGGGGAATTCGACTCGGTAGGATTTTCGGAATTGTACGAGTTAGGATTACAACTCGGGACCGCACTTATAGAATTGGAATTTCCGTATAAGGGACATGCTGCCGTTCTTTCAGATAACCGTTTAGAATGGATTATCACCGATTATGCGATTGTGATGGCGGGTGGGGCAGACGTTCCGAGAGGAACGGATGTTACAGATTCGGATCTCAACCATATTCTTCCCCATAGCGGGTCCACGATCGTATTTGCAGAAAACGATTCGGTCCTTAAAAAACTTTATCAAAACCAAAGCGCCATCCAGAACGTAAATACAATTATTCTAATAGACAAAAATGCGAAGGGTACGGGCAAAGAACTTAGATTTTGGGATCTAGTCCAAAGGGGAAAAGAACTAAGAGATAAGGGCAACCGAGAAATGGAAAAAAGGATTTCTCAGATCCAGGAGGAAGATCTTTTTACTTTGATCTACACCGCCGGAACAACGGGTCGTCCTAAAGGAGTTCCTTTAACTCATAAAAATATCATGTCTCAGATCAATCGGATTCCGATCAAACTGTCTGCGGGAGAGAGGATACTTTCTATTCTTCCAGTTTGGCATAGTTTTGAAAGGATGTTCGAGATGGTATGTATCTATTTCGGAGCGGGTACGTATTATTCTTCCGTGAGAACGCTGAAAGAAGATCTAAAAAAAGTAAAACCTACGTTTATGGCTTCCGCACCGAGGCTTTGGGAAAGTGTATATCAAGGGATATATGCGACTATCGCTAAGTCTTCGAGTATAAAACAGAGTCTATTTCATGCGGCACTATTCTTCTCTTCGAATATTCAATCCGCGAAACGTTGGCTAGGTTTTCGAGAATTGGATCTGACCGGAAGAAATTCACTGATTTCTTTCTTCGTGGGAATATTGAAACTTCTACAATATATTTTGAATATACTGCCGGCTACTCTTTTGGATCTGATCGTTCTGAGTAAGATCCGACAAGCTACGGGCGGAGAATTGAAGGGGACTGTTTCCGGAGGAGGAGCTCTTCCTATCCATGTGGATAAATTTTTTAACGCGATAGGTATCCAGGTTTTAGAAGGATACGGCCTCACCGAAACTTCTCCCGTGATATCAGTTCGTATCTTGGATGAAGCAGTGATCGGAACGGTAGGGCCTCTGTATAAGGGAACTTCTCTCCGTGTTGTAGATCCGAATACTTCCAAGATACTCTGGACTACGGAAGAGGGAGGGCCTAAAGGATATGGAATCAAGGGAGAGATCCATGTAAAAGGGGATCAGGTCATGTCCGGATATTATCATGATGAGGAAAATACTCGTAAGGTGATGATCGACGGATGGTTCAATACCGGAGACCTAGGAATGATGACTTACAATAATTGTTTGAAAATTGTAGGTAGAACAAAAGAAACCATCGTTCTTCTCGGAGGGGAAAATGTGGAGCCTGTTCCGATCGAAAATATTCTGAGCCAGTCCGAATTCATATTACAATGTATGGTGATCGGTCAGGATCAAAAGTATCTTTCCGCATTGATCGTTCCGAATCCTGAATTTTTCCCGGATTTTAAACCGGGAGTTGGATTCAGCTCGGCGGAAGAGGAAAAAAAATGTGCAGTGAAGATCCAAGGAGTCATCAAAAGTGCCATCTCTGCTACGAACGGTTTTAAGTCTTTTGAAAGAGTAGTGGACTTTAGATTATTACCTAAACCTTTTGAGACCGGAGACGAACTTACGGCGAAACTTTCCGTAAAACGTCACGTAGTGACTGATAAATATGCGGGACTTATCGCCGATATATATTCCGGTAAAAAAGAAGAAGTTCTAAGATAGGATATCCTGTCGCTCACTCTAGGAGTTCCTACAGTGGTGAAAGAGCTGCCCCTACCCAATCCTCGCGACCCGTAAGAAGCGAGGATTCCCGAAGGGTAGCTGAGTATAGCGAAGCTAAAGTTTGAATCAAACAAGTTGTATCGTATTCGGCACCTAACTTTGGGTGGCGAGGAGTGGCTCGTGGGAGCGCTTCGCCCCTATATCATATATTTTTAATTTGTGGAACCAATTTTTTAAACGAAATCTTGTTGGAATTCCAACAAACAGTGAATTATTTATAATGTAGATACTTCTACAATCCCAACTGGTTCCTCTTTAGATCTTAAAAAGTGAACGTGTTCGCCAGCACCACTCCCATAAAATCTTTCACCACTTCTGCTACCTCATCCAGTTTGATGGATTCTTGGTCCACGATCCTTTGGCCCACGGTCCCTAAAATAATACTGATTAGAAGTCTGTTTAAGTTCGGATTCGTAATTCCTAAATGTTTTGTGATGATGGTTACGTATTCTTTCATCGCTTCTGCGATCAGTTGTTTTTCTTCTTCATGATTTTTTAATCTAGAAACGTCGCAGATGATATAAAGAAGATTTTGGAAATAGGTCTCTCTGTCCTTTACCATCGTGAAGAGCGCTTCTACTCTTTTTTCGATGGTTTGGTTATCTTCTCCTTTGGAATAGACCTGTAGTTCTTCGATGTCCTTATTCAGTACGAATTTTACAAGTTCCTTAAATATATCTTCCTTCGTGGAAAAGTAGTGGTAAAGGGTTCCGGTGGAAACATCTAATTCTGTGGCAATCTCCCTCATGGAAACAGCCGAATACCCTCGCCTGGCCAAAATATCCACACATTTAGAGAGAATCTCAGCTTTGTATTTTTCGTGGTTTACGATTTTGGGCATTTCCTTCTGTCCTGAAGAGTGTTTTCTATTTTTTCGTTTTCGCTAGTTCTAAGGTTCCTTGGAGAAGGAAAGGGGATCATCCCCATCTTCTTTTGAGGAGCAAGTTAATTATTTTATTTGTTCGAAAAAAGAATGCAAGTGTTTTTTCCAGTTTGGGTCTAGATGACCTAAGATCCTTTCCTTTTGTTCTTCCGCATCTTTCCGCCCTGTTTCAAATGCATACCTTACTAGGTTCGGGTTCGTATAATCAAATCCCTGTTCAATAAATGGTCCCCCCGGGGAAACAAGCAAGGTATCCGATAGGACGGAAGCGGATTTTCCAACTAAGGTTGTAGGTTCGTAAAATACTCCTATCTTCGGCAGTTCAGGGGAGAAGTCTTCCAGTAAAAGATTATTGGTTAATCCGCCATCCAGATAATAATTCCCATTAAAACTTTGTAGAGGCAAAACCGGGAAAGCCGAGCAGGAATTCATTACGATCTGGGTGGTCGTTTCCGGATCGGTTAGGTCCTTCTCCGTAAAAACTTTTTCTCTCCATCCCCAGTCTTTCATTCTTTTTAATACTTCGAAAGGTTGTTCTCCCTTTCTTCTTAAGGTTTCATCCTTAAAATAGGCGCGGATAACGGAAGCTGCCTTAGCAAAAAGTATCCTTTGTATCGGTTGGCCTTTTTTGTTTTTGTCCAGACTTTCTTTCGGGATTTCCACAGTATGGATCCTGATCCTTGCGGCTTTTGAGATGAGTTTGGAAAATCTGAGGCAATATTCTACGGTTCGTCTTGCTATACCATGATGAGGGAAGGGAGCGCTGATCCTAAGAAGTCTATTCCAATAAAAGTTTTTAGGATTTCGTTTGGTCAGTTCTTGGAAATAATTCGAACTGTCTTCTTCCGTTTCGGATAAGGTGCTGATGGCCATGGCGGCTCCCGCACTGACCCCAGATACTTCTTTAATTTTTATACCCCAGGTCCTTAGTGTATATGCAAAGCCGAGTCCATAAAACGCTTTAATCCCGCCGCCTGCGATTGCAAGTGCGATCTCCTTTTTGATCCCAAGTTCTTGCCATGCGGTCCGGATGCCGTTTTTCAGTTTAGTTTCGAGGAAAATGAAGGGGTTCATTTTCCTACATATTGGTTGTGTCACCAAATCATGGCAATTTTAATTTGCTCGAATCCAATTTCTTTACAAGATCGGAATATACTAGGAGATCCACCTTGGCGAATCAAAAAGATTTAGAAGATATGCAGAAAGAATGGGAGAAGTTTTCGAAGGCCGCACCGGGTTTAAAGGTACCTCCTCCCGCTTTCAAAGAATTATCCGGGGAATTTGTTTCTTATGTGCGTAAGAAGGAGATGGTCTGTAGTTTTTACGTGGAACCTCGATTCTCCAATCCGATGGGAGTTTTCCAAGGCGGATTTTTAGCGGCAGCATTCGACAATACCTTCGGTCCGTTATGCTATTTGGCTGCCGGCAAACCTACCACCACTTTGGAATTAAGTGTTAGTTATATTCGAATGGTAAAAGAGAATCAAAGGATCACTGTACATGCAAAGGTTGTCGCCAGAGGAAACCAACATATTTATTTAGAAGGAGAGGCCTTCGATGAGGAGGGCAAACTTCTTGCAAAATCGACGACTCAGGTTTTGATCTTAAGAATTCCGAGTGGGGTTGCTTGAGATTTACGTTTCCGGAATAGAAGGGGGAGAAGTTACTTCCTCTTTCGGTTCCGTGATCCTCTCTAGGGGGAGTTTTTTTACGTGTTCTGCCATTTCTTTTAAGATGTTCGCAGTGATATCTTTCATAATATCGCCGATCACTTCCGTTTCTAAAACTTCCGCGATCATTCTTCCGATATCTTCTCCTAATTTATGAGAGATCTGCGACATGAAAGGTATCTTGGATAATTCTTCCAATAAAAACTTAGATTGTAAGGATTCGTTTACCTTGGAATTTAGTTGATCATTATGTTTAGAAATGGCCTCTTTTGCGAGCTGACTATAATCCAGTCTTAGCATCACTTCTTCCACTCTTTCCAATGAATGTAAAAATACGGCATCCGCGATCGTATCTACGATCACATCCCTGAATCTGAATGTGATCTCGCGAGTTAGAACTTCGCTAACGTTCTGGCCCGATGTCCCGAACCTATAGAATGCAATCGCAAGTTTAACTCCTCTTAAAAGTAAAAACGACCTCAGGAAAAATAGAGGGATGATACCAATGAGTTCGTACCAGTTGGTTCTCAAATATTTTTTGATGTCTTTTTTTTGACGAATTTTAATCCAAACTTCTATTCCCCATAAAAATATGACGAATAAGTCGAACGCTAGAATATAAGCGGGAATGTCCTTGTGGATGAATTCTTTGTAAGAGTTTACGAATAGTAGAAAGAATACGTCGATTGCGGCCAAACCTAAAAGAAAATAATCTCTTGCAGTACCTGGCAAAACACTTCTCCAATATTTTACCCTTTGTATGAAGTTTCGGATTTTAGAGGATTTTGCCGGTTGGGAATTTGCTTCCGCCATGAGCCATTGTCCGATTCGGTTCGGTGTTTACAAGTTTTTCCAAAACATACATTCTGGTCACTAGTTTTAAAGGGATGCATTTAGTCGTAGACGGTTTCAACCTGATTTACAAAATTCCTGAATTGGAAGAGTATATGTATTCCAATCGATTGAGGGATGCCAGAGTCGGCCTCTTGCGGATTTTGGAATCTTATTCTTCTAAATTGAAAAGTTCTAAGGTCCATGTTTTCTTCGATGGTAAAAAAGAAAAAGGGAACGAGACCAAAGAAGATTCGTACGGAAAAATACACGTTTATTTCAGCCAGGACAGAAAGGCGGACGATTTGATCAAGGAATATATCAAGTTTGCTCCAAGGCCTGCGGATCTATTTGTTGTGACTTCCGATCAGGAAATTTTGGCTTTTGCAAAAAGACTAGGAACAAAACCTATACTATCCGAAGAGTTCGTAAAAAAAATAGAAAGCGCCTTAGCGGAAAAACCGACTCGGGAAGAAAAGGACTCCGGCGCAAAACTTTCTCCGGGAGAGATTCTCTACTGGAAGGAACTATTCAAGAAGGGAAAGTAAAAGAGTGCTCTACAATTCGATCTTATTTTTCGTTTTTTTCTCCGTCATATATTCAATCTATTGGCTTCTTCCGGAAAAGAGAAGATCCGATTTTTTACTCATTTCCAGTGCGATCTTTTACGTAATCGCTTCTTCTACCATCTTAAATGGGCTCTATTTCTTTTTTCATTTCTTAATTATCGTTTTATTCAATTATTTCGCATATTTTAAGATCAGGACTTCCGCAAAACCGAAGGTTTGGATGATCTTTGCCGTTCTTTTAAACGCGATTAATCTAGGATTCTTTAAATATTTTTACTTTATGAACAGGATACTTTTTGATCTTACTAAGTATCCGTTTTTTGACGAAGTGCCTAGAATATTACAGATCTCCCTTCCTTTGGCGGTGAGCTTTTACAGCTTCCAAATGATCGCTGCGGCTGTGGATGCCTATCGCAAACCGGAAGGTGATGTGATCGGATTGAAACAATATCTTAGTTTTGTAATATTCTTTCCGGTTTTGATTGTAGGGCCGATTTTAAGGACTAAGGATTATTTCGTAAATATCGGACATTTGAGCCCAGATAAGGATAAGGTTATTCGCGCCTCTTATCTGATGATCTCAGGTTTGATCAAAAAATTACTGATCGCGGACCCTGTGGCCGGAGTGATCGCTCCAGTGTTTTCGAATCCAGGACAGTACGATAATCTATCCTTGGTCTTAGCTGCTTTCGGATATGCAATCCAAGTATATTGTGATTTTTCGGGTCTTACGGATATGGCAAGAGGAGTCGGTCTATATTTCGGATTTGAACTTCCTGAAAACTTTAATGCACCTTTGTTTTCTCCTTCCGGAAGAGAATTATGGCAGAGATGGCACATGACTCTTTCTTTTTGGCTTAGGGATTATATTTATTTTCCTTTGGGTGGAAGTAAAAAAGGAGAATGGCGGACCTACCTCAATCTGATCATCACTATGACGGTGGGCGGGGTATGGCATGGCGCAGACTATACGTTTATAGCATGGGGATTCTATTGGGGAGTCATTCTCGCTTTCGAAAGGTTTTTAGTAGGCAAGTTCGGTTGGAACGACGAAGATTCCAAAAGTAAAATTCTGAACTTCTTGAGGATACAATTCGTATTCTGTTTATTCTCATTCAGCGCGATCTTATTTAGGGCAAACTCAGCAACTAAGATGCTTCAACACGTTGTGGGACTTGTTACGAATACTCCTAATTATTTATCTGCTTCTTTACAATCCTTAGGCTTTGGCTGGATAGAAAATTCTATTTCCCTGGTCACCGGACCTTCTCCTTTTATTTTAGAATCCATGAAGAATATTGAAAAGATCGGATATTCTTATTTGGGATTTATCGTTTTCCATTGGATCCAATCCAGAAAGGACTTATTGTTGAAATGGGGAAGAGGAAAGGATTGGCTGCTTGTGGCCTGCGGGGTAGGGACGGTATTTGCCATCGCATTATTATCGGAGGATTCCGGAGCCTGTATCTATTGTCAATTTTAGGCGATTAAATCACTATGAAAAAGAATACATTCTTACTTCTTCCTCTGCTTGTTCTTTTGATTTCCTTAGGCTTGGATCGACTGTTCACCTTAGAGTTTTTTCAATATTATTATTCCAATACGTTATCTCATTTGAATTTTATCAGCAAAGAGGATCTATATTCGGATCTGAAAGAGTATCTGAAGAAAGACCCGACTACACGTAAAAAAACTTTGGTGTTTTTCGGAAATTCCAGGGCGCTTCTGCTTCCTACGAAAGAATTGGAAAAAAAACATCCGGACTGGGTGCTTTATAATTTTTCTGTTCCGGGAGGATCTCCGGATTATTTTTTATACTGGGTGGAAAGATTTCATTCGGACGGCACAAGACCGGATTTTATTCTTCTGGACCAATCATTAGAAATATATAATAAAACTCCCGTTCTCGCATTGGACGAAGTCTTGATTTATGGCCTTTCCCCAGAGTTTATACTCAGGCATTGGACCAGGTATTCCAGAGAAGAATTATCGGTTTTTATCTCCAAGAATCTATTTCATACTTATAGAGATAGACCTAAACTCTGGCGGGTTTTGGAAAGAATGCAAAACTCCTCCGCTTTAGCCAAAGTGTATCAAACAGCGGTCCAAAAAGTGTTGACTATGCTTAAGGAAGAAAGGGGAAGCACTCCTAGAGAGCTTGTTAAACAGAAACATACGGATGAACAGCTTGTAAAGGTATCCGAAACGGATTTTTCCTCCTATTTAAAACCGTATACCTTTCATTCGAATATGTTCGAAATGCAGAAAGATTCCATCAGTATATTAAAAGAAAACAATATACCTTACGCGACTATCTGGGTGAAGGTGGCTCGTCCATATTTTAATCTATATATGACTAGGAAAGTGGAAACTTCCGAAGGTCTCAAAACTCCCATGGAAGTCTGGAAACCTATTGTGGAGAAGTTTAATCAAGAGACGGGGACCCCTTTCTGGAATATGAACGAGGATCCGAATTATAATTGTGAGGAATTTGCGGATCCAGGTCATATGTCCCCGAATTGTTTCCCCGTCTTCGGAGATTATATCTTTAGAAAGTTAGAAGAAACGTTTCCAAAGATTCATACGAAATAAGAAACAATTTCCGGTAGGATTTCTCCCGCCTTTCCTTGTAGGAATAGGTCCGCGTATCTGCTATAGCCGCTTGGATCGAGATTTATCTCTATCACAAAAGCTCCGTTTTCTTTTGCAATCCTGGCAAGTTCTACGGGAATTCCTACAGCGCCGGAAGAACCGATCACTAAAGCGAGTTCCGATCTTTCTGCAAGAGACACAGCTTGGTTTAATAGTTCCGTATCATAACTTTCTCCGAACCATAGAACATCCGGTCTTACCAAGTTTCCACAGTTTGCACATTCTATAGAAATTTTCAGTTTAGAAAGATCCGAATCATAAAAGTGAGCGCAGCTGATACATCTATTCCTAAAAATATTTCCGTGGATTTCCATGACCTTTTCGGAGCCTGACTTTTTATGAAGGCCGTCCACGTTTTGGGTGATTAGGTAAAAATCGGATCTTTTCTTTTCCAATTCTGCCAATGCAAAATGAGCAGGATTCGGAGACTTAGTAGAGATTAATTCCATTCTCCAGAGATACCATTCCCAAACGAGTTTCGGATCTTTACGAAATGCTTGAGGAGTTGCAAGGTCCTCCGCCCTATATTGTTTCCAAAGACCTTCTTTTCCTCTGAATGTAGGAACTCCGCTTTCCGCTGAAATTCCTGCCCCCGTGAGCGCTAGAATATTCTTGGAATTCTTAAATCTGTTTTTTAGCTGCGGCGATATTTGCATTTTATGCAGGAAGTTGTAAGTTTTTTTCCACTTCTTTTCTTTTTTCGACCCCGGAGAGAAGTTCCACAATTTTTAAAGAGAATTCGAATGCGGAGCCGGGACCGATACTAGTTAAAATTTTATCGGAAAGTTCTAATCTGCTTCCCGTATATTTTTCATTGGAGGGTACACTTCCGGGGAAGGCGGTAAATTTTTGGTCCTGAAGAATGTTGTGGGTTAAAAGAACGTTCGGTGCCGCACAGATAGCACCGATCCATCTGTCTTCCTTTTTAAATTTTTTTAATATTTCCGAGACGAAAGGATCCGCATTCAGATTTTTAGTTCCTTGGTTTCCTCCAGGCAAAACAATCATATCAAAATTAGAAGGATCGATTTCGGACAAAAGTGAATCTGAAACTAATTTTATTCCTCTGGAAGCTAAGATTATATTCGAGGAAATTCCGGCAGAGACAACCTCAATCCCGGCTCTTCTAAGCACGTCCACCACGATGACTGCTTCCATTTCTTCCATTCCGTCCGCAAAAGGAACGAGCACCTTAGGCATATTTTTCTCCGATCGATTGGGTTGGTTTAGAAGGTAGTGGACCTTCTCTTTATTGTCCGCATTTGCAGGCTTCAGTATCCTTGAAACTTGTCAAGGACAGGCTATCATTATATTGGGATCCTTGGAGAAGAAATCAATAAAAACTTTATCTATTTAGTTCCGCTTTCTTGGACCAAGTCAGATTGGAATTCAGGAAATAATTTGAGACCATAGCTGTCAGGATGGAAAGAATATCCGCGCTGAATTTTAAAGTAAGCTCGGAGACTCCACTCCATTGTTTGAAAATGGAATAATAGATAAAATGGAATGCTGACATTTGAACAAGTAGCCCTACCATACTTACGGAATGAAATATTAGAAATCCAATTCCTAAATTTTTGCCTGAATACCTTCTTTCATAAAATGTAAAGTAATTGTTCAAGAAGAAGTTGGATAGGATAGAAAGTTCTATACCGAAAAATACCGAAAGCGAAAAAGGATCCAAAAAGAATATCCCGGTTCGTACTTCCGGAAATTTACATAATTCGCCGATAAAAAACCCGATTAAGTTTACAAGCACTCCGCTTGCTCCCACGAGTGAATAGAGTAAGAAGGTGGGGGAGATCCATTTTCCGAAACGAATGTCCAAGATTGCCAAAAAGAAATTTTTGATTACCGAATTGTTTAACTTTGTTTCTCCGTATATTCTTGTTTGGAAAGTATATGGGATCTCTTCAATTTTCAGTTTTTCCTTACTTCTTCCCAAAAATTCCAGAAGGATCTTAAAACCTCTCGGGTTGATAGAGTTTTTAGTTTCAGAATACACGGAACGTTTGATCCCGAAGTACCCGCTCATAGGGTCTGAAACAGGAAGACCTAAAAGACCTTTTGCTAAAAAATTCGCAAATCTGCTGATACCAATTCTAGCCAAAGACCATTTCCCCGTAGATCCTCCTTTGGCATATCTGGTCCCGAGACAGAGATCCACATTTCTTTCATAAAAAGAACGGATCATCTCCGGAAGTATCTTTTCGTCGTGTTGCAGGTCGGAATCCATTACTACAAAAACTTCTCCTTCGGCAGCGCCCATTCCGGTTAAAACAGCGGAGGAGAGACCTTTTCCGGTCAACCTGCGGATTACTTTGAGTTGAGGTATTTTCTTTTGAAGATGTTCTGCGACTTCCCAGGTATGATCCGGACTGTCATCATCCACTACGATAATTTCATGACGATAATCGGATAGGGAGCGAGTAATTCTATCCGCTGCAATCGGTAGGTTTTTTCTTTCGTTGTATGTAGGAAGTATAACTGAAATAGATGGCCGCATGAAACCAAATTTCTACAAGCAAGTTTCTAATTCAATATTTTAAGTAATTAATTGATTACATACTAAATACAAATAAATTTCCAGACCAAAGTATTTAGAAAACGTAAATGATTTCGACCAAATTCTATTCTTTCTCGAACTAGGTATGCACTCGGATGATGTAAAAATTTGTATTCTACTTCGGTAGAAAATATATCGGGAATGCTCCATGTTTGAGGAGATATTTAACCGCTTGACTTTTGAAAGTGGAACGGATTTGATCTCGGGTCGAAAATCATCAGATAGGCAACAATATGACTCCCACCTTTAGAATGTTAGGTATTGCTAGTTTCTTTTATTTAGGCATTTTCGATCTCGGAACGAATATCATTTTGGAACAAGTTTTAGATCCTTCCTACCGAACAAAAAGCCAACTGGAAGCGAGTTCTTGTAATCCTCCTGGAACTTATGAATTTTTTCCAGGAACAGGTTATTATCCGAGCGGTTCTAGCGAGGTTTATACCTGGCAAACACCAGACGGAGTTTCGTTCGAAGGTTTTGAAACGTACGCGGATGGAACGGTGATAGAAGTAAGTTCTAATAAGGCTTTGCGATCTCATATTGAAGTTACTTCCGGAAGTCTGCTATCCAAACATCTTTCGGGTGGGCTTTATAAGAGGGCGAAAACGGAAGATTACAATTTTAGGATGTTAATCCAAGGTTTACATAATGGTTCTCGGGTAAAATGGACGGATCAAGCCGTTGAGACGAGGTTTTATATAGATTCTTGGCAGGAAGCAACGGACAATTGGCAGGGGATTCATTTATTCACGAGATACAGGACAGAAAATGATTTGTATGTGGCATCTCTCCGAAGTGATGGGACCGTTTATTTTAAGAAAAAACTCTGCGGGACTTACACAACCTTGGCAACCGGAACCCTAAAGGATCAGGCAGGAAATCCAAAATCTTTTCAAACAAAACGATGGTATAAGCTGACCTTAGTTGCGATTGGGAATCATATTGACTTTTATGTGGATAATGTTCTACAACTGTCCGTTACGGATGGGACCTTTAGCTGGGGAACATCCGGACTCCGGACAGATTATGCAAATGTCTATCTGGACGATCTGATTTTGTATGATGATTTGAGCGATTTTTGAAGAATGTAGGCGCTTCGACGAGTTAAAAAAGTAGACTTCCATACGACAAAGGAGCCGTCCATTTGTCTGCAGTCTCGGAATCTAAGCTTTTTATATCCAGAAAAGGCTGCAGAGTAACTTCGTTCCGATCTAAGTCAACTTCCGATAATAGGTAATATGTCTCATTGGCACTATGTAGCAAATGATTCGTGGAAGTAACAAAAGACGATTTAGCGTATATTTTAGAGCAACATAAGCTTTGGATTCGCGGTCGAATGACGAATGTCATCGAAGGAAAACGCGCAGACCTAAGCAGCGCAGACCTACGCCGCGCAAACCTAAGCGGCGCAGACCTAAGCAGCGCAGACCTAAGCCGCGCAGACCTAAGCCGCGCAAACCTAAGCGACGCAGACCTAAGCGACGCAGACCTAAGCCGCGCAAACCTAAGCGACGCAGACCTACGCCGCGCAAACCTAAGCGACGCATACCTACGCAGCGCAGACCTACGCAGCGCAGACCTACGCGACGCAGACCTACGCCGCGCAAACCTAAGCGACGCAGACCTAAGCCGCGCAAACCTAAGCGACGCAGACCTACGCCGCGCAAACCTAAGCGGCGCAAACCTAAGCGGCGCAGACCTAAGCGGCGCAAGATATTCTTTAGAAGTTCTTTCAATTATCCAGGTTGGTCCGATCGGATCTCGTAATGATTATACGAAATACGATTATAAAAAAGACGAAGTTATCTGCGGTTGTTTTAAAGGAACCTTAGATGAATTTGCACAGAGAGTTTCCGAGAAGTATTACGATCCGGATAATGAACATGGAAAGAATTACGTAAAAGCGATCGCCTTATTCGCTTCCTTCAAAGTTCCTGCGGAGATTGCGAAGTGATTTTTCAATTGACTATAGATATTGGCGAGAATATGAAATCTCGCTACTTTCTGAAAGATGATCAGAAATTCCAAATTTCAATTTGGGAAACAGATTTGCAACCCGCAGGAAAAGGAACTTATACGGATGTTCCGTACAAAGATAGAAAGGATGATTCGACTCGAAAATGCGCAGTCATCTCATTAACGGCGGAAGAGTTTTACGACTTTCTTTATAAAGGCGAAATCCCTTCTCTTCCTGAAAAGCCTATGGTCGCGGGAGAACCAGCATGAGCCGCAAGAAGAAGGAGATTATAGCTACTGCAAAACATATTCGAATATTTGAATATGTTTTGTTTGAAAGGGATCGTCAGGAAGAACTTTTAAAAAAAGGGAAATTTCAATATAATGCGGCGACTAAAGGCATCCGGGCTAAAGCAAAGCTTCCAATCTTAGTGGAAGAAGTTGGCGAAGTTGCGAAAGTTATAAACGAAATGTCTGATCAAGGGATTGCGAATGATCCAGCCGAGCTCAAAAAAGAACTGATCCAAATAGCTGCCGTTTGTTTTGCATGGATCGAATCTATAGAGGAAGATCCGACATGAATCATATTAGCAAAAATCTTCAAATTAAACTTTTAATCGAAAAGGCAAAATATCATGCACGGATTTCGCGCGCATATCTCGATGCCGCATATAAAGCAGGGGGCCGATATAGCTTGTCCTCCGGAGATGCGTATGCCTATTCCAAAAATTATATTGATTCATTGGAGTATGTTAAATGAGCCCAACTCAAAGAATTATCATGCTCGCAGTATTCGCTTTCGCAGTCTTCCTGTTTTGGATAGATCATAAAAAGGACCAAGGAGGAGTTTTATAATTTCGGATGGTATTCATTCGGCCATCCGGACCCTAAAGCTTTCTCGGCCTTCTCTACGAGAAACGAATCATCACTTGGAAGCTTTGGGACATCCGAAATTATAAAACTACAAAAAAGGAAAAGGTTATGGAGTTTAAAAGAGTAAATTTGCGCTGGATATACGATTTTATGATTACGCAAGAGGGATTCGTTCTTTCGCAGATCTTCCGCGTGATCTTTATCGTGGCTCTTGTAGTATTTGGAGTTTGGTTTAATTTTAAATTAAATCAGCAACCGATCCAGATCAAAAAGGATCTTCCAAATACTTGTGGAATGTGGAGAAAGACTCCGGTCATTTTCCTGGATGAAGTGAACGGCAAGCAGGTAAAAAATCCAACAGATATTTATACCTGCATAGAGCCAAGGATTCCAGTAGAAAAATGAATTATGGAGATATACAAATAAGGCAGAAAGCCTTAACGCGACGCAGAGATAGAGCTGCAACAATTCTTTCCGGATTAATTTCAGGACATCTTGCATCTCCCAATCAGGATAAAATCCATCCGGAAGATTTGGTAAGAGAATCACTTCTCATAACCGATATGCTTTATGAATGGAGCAAAAAAGATCCCAAAGAACTCCCGCGAGAATTATTCGAGGAAAAAAGATGACCGTCTTAAAGGCCGCTGACAATCCAGCAAGAGAATACGAAGCCGCTCGCCTGCCCGACCTTTCTGTTGTTAAAACGAAAGAGAAAGGCATAACGCGAGAAAGAATATCACGTCTCCTTAATGATCTCGACTGTATAGTCGGGCATCGCTTAAAAATGGAAGACTTGAGTTCTTACGGTATCCTTGTTCTCGATCTGGAGCGGATGCGCACTGGAATGAATTACTTCGAGGATAGTGACGAGGTGCTCAAAGGTGCCGAACGAATAGCGCGAGATCGAGCTCGCGCGGGACTTGCGAAGATCATAGACGATCTAACACTTGTTTTGCAAAAGCTATGAATCCACAAGAGTTACTAAGAGATTTAGAAGACGTTTTACAAAAACATAAAGTAGAACTCGATCTTTCTTGGAGATTCATAGGCTCCAAAGGAAAATCTCTTCTAAAACTCTACGTCCAGACTGGGACAGAAAAAAAAATGAAATCAATTAAGGATGGGCTGTTTAATGGAACCGGTAAAGGTTGAAACCGAAGGAGCTCCGAAGCGGATTATTTCTATAATCCTGGACCCAGAAAAGAATCACATCGATTTGCAGGCTCACGGTTGGCCTAAGGTGATTAGTCCTGGGAAAATGCTCTATGAGCAATTTGAAATGATCCGCACTGCCCTTTATGGAATTGAAGGACAGATGGTAAAAGAATTCGAGAATTTAGAAAATAAAATTCTAAAGAACCATCTCGGAGAATTGGATGATCGAAAGTTCGATTACAAGGCGGGACAATGAGCGAGAAAGTTGCGCCACAGAATTTCAGAAAAGGTGGAGTTATTGGATTAATAGAAGGCGTCCAAGAACGTTTACAGGAGGTTTCGTATTTTATAAAAACAGAAACTACTGATGACGAGAATTATAAAATCCTTCTGCAAGCGGAAAAAGAATTAAAAATCGCAGTGGCCTACTTACGATTAGTCGTCTGTATGGCAGGAGAAATATAATGTTAGAAAAGTATTTAGAATATCTATTTTGGATCTGGGTAGTTCCTACTGGGCTTTCTGTTTTTGTTTGCATGCGTGTTATAATGGAGGCAAAAGAAGATGCTCCAAAAGCACATTTCATTTTCTTCATATATTGGGTCTTCTGTTCTCTGTTTTGGCCTCTAATTCCAATCTGGGTTTATTTGATCCTGCCTAAGATCAGAAAGAAAAAGCAGGATGAATATTGGGGGCTCATAGAAATATTCCATACCTTAATGACTACTAAGGAAGAGAAAGAAAGAAATGCAAAATTTCAAACTTATAATAGTTAGTCTACTTTTTTTGTCTTGTTGTGGTTATCCAAGATATACGATTCAAACCTGTGAATCTATTTCAAAAGAAGATATCCCAAAAGTCAGAGAGATGGCTGAAAATCTTTCTAAAAATGTTACTGCAAATGGACTTGGAGGAGACTACGAAGATATTGACGACACAATCTATGCTGCGACAAAAAGTGCAATGCGTCTCTATACTTTGGATAGAGATTGTTTAAGGATTCAGTTCGGCCCAGACAGCGGATATAGATTCATAAATGAATCAGATCTTTCTGAACGACAAAAAGAAATTTTTTTAAGACTAAAAGAATATCCAGGCGAATACACAACAAAAAGCGATGGAACAGTAGGCCCGTAGGGGCCTGCATTTTTTTTGCCCACACAAAGAGACATATTATGGAATCAAGAACTACTCGGCTTTATGCCCCTGCCCAAATCATCTTACCAGAAGCCGTCTACTTAGACGAGAAGCTTAACGCAACTCAACTTCGTATATTCGGAATTATTCATATATTCACGAGCTCGCGCGGCTACTGTGAGCTCTACAATCCGCAAATTGCAATGTGGATAAAAAAAGATCAAACTACAGTAGGAAAAGGGATCGGAGTTTTAGAAAAACGTAATCATTTGAAATTAAAATTCATGCCGCACGATATAGATGGCACAAAACGCCTTATTTTTAATCCCTATATTTCCGGTCAAAAAGAAAATTTAGGGTCGCCGGAGAAGCGATCCGGGTCGCTCCACGCGCGAGGGGGGGTCGCCGGAGAAGCGAGGAAAGAGGGGTCGCTCCACGCGCGAGGGGGGGTCGCCGGAGAAGCGAGGAAAGAGCAAGAAGATAGATATACAATTAAATCCAAGAACGAGAAGGCATCGTGGAAACGGTTCGTTGAATATGCGGAGAATAAGCTGTCTAAAAGTTCAGCAGAACAAATTCGGAATGCAATGGGTGTCGATGAGCTCCCGGATAATTTGAAACTTGTTTGGCAACGTTGGTATGAGAAGGTGTCCGCATGATAACTCGTGTCGAAGAAGTTCCACTTAATGACTACAGACAAACTGTAAAACTTATATTCGAAAAATCTAAAGAATATACTGGCGACATCACTTCTCTTTTTTCCGAGATGAGTCCGATCCAATTTTTTGACTATGTTGCAAAGCTTCCGTATAAGAACGATCCGGAAACTCGGATAGTGAACGGCAAAGTCGTCGAAGGAATGGAGCTCGTGCATAGACCTTCTATTATTTTAGATCCAAAGTGGACCGGTTCTCGTGATTGCGATGATAAGACAAATGCAATTGCGACTTACTTAAGAAAAAAAGGATATACTTTTCGAATTCATGTAACCGGAAGAGGACAAGAGCCAAGGCATATTTTTCTTTCTGCAAAATTTATGGGAGTTTGGGTCCCAATGGATGCGACCTATCCCGGAAACAAGTTCGGAAAGCTTCCCTACACTCCTGTTTACCACAAAATTTTTTATGAAAAATAGTTGGATATCCAAATAAATAGTTTGACTTCCAAACTATTATTATGTCTAATCTGGTTAGATGGCAACACTCGGGTTCTTAGCAGGCGATGAACGCCCTACTTCCACTCTAATCCTTCCTTCACGCACCGGGGTGTCTGTTCCTGCTTTGAACCTTGCCAAACCGCTGCCTAAAGGAATGAAAGGAAGACAGAGAACTCTTGCTCTTCCTAAGATGGGAAACCGGACTCCAATGGGAGTCGGTCTGCAACCCAAGGTTGTATATGGCCCCAAAGATTGGGCAGATAATTTTTCTTTTCAAAAAATGCAAACCCTTGCCGGAGATGAGATTCAACTCGGCGAAGGATACGAGCTGGGATCCTGGCTCTCTGCTGCACTTAATTTAAAAAAACTAAATATGGCTGCGGGTTTGCTTGCATTAAAAAAAATACAACCTCTTAAGATTGCAGCGGCTACTTTGAGCAAGGCGACTGCTGCGGGCGGGGCATCCGCACTTGCAAAAAAAGTTGCCGATAAAACTGGAATTAACAAGGCGCTTGAATCAGTTAATCCTAAGTTAGTCATCTCTGATCCATTTTTCAAGGCTGCAGGGAATGTGTCTTCCGTATTTGGCCCTGGAATCGATGCTACAATAAATCAAGGTATTGATAAGGTTGCGGACGTTACCGCATTTGCGGCTTCTGTTTTACCCGGCACTTCCACTGCTGTAAATGCCGCTCAGCAAATAAACCAAGCAACACAAACTTTTGACAGCGGGTCCGAAGGATTCAACTCCGCAACTACCCCACCCTATCCGACTACTGCACCAACCATTGATACTGGACTTATAGGGCCTTCTGATGAAGAAATCGATAAGGCAAAAAAAGATCTTACTGGACTATTCGTTATAACAGGAATCGGAACTGCGATTCTTGCCGCTGCGTTCATTGCAAAAAATAAAAAGAAGAAAAAGAAAAAATGAGCGAATCGGTAATATTAGGAATTGTTTATGCGATTACCGAAGTGATAAAATTCGGTATAAAGTCATATTCTAATAAAAAAGATAAAAAAACTCGCGCTTCTGAGATCGAAGGATTCGAGGAAAAAGTTCGCTCAATAGTTAAAGAGTGTCTTGATGAAGCGGTCGAAACGATCCAAGGAATAAAAAAGCTTAAACTTATAAAAGGAGGTAAGAATGTTAACCGGAATTCTAAACAATCTAACATCCGTCGCCATTCCTAAGGTTTCCGCAGGAGTTACGACAGGAGTAAATACTGCAATTAATTCCGCGATAGAAAAGGGATTAAATTCTCTTTTTACTCCGAAGCCTCCTAAGAATAACTTAAATGATATTCTTTCTATAGCATCTGCACTTCGTCCGCCGGCTACTGTTGCAACTCCTATAAGGAAAGCAACTTCTACTCCTGCTCTTCCGCCTGAGATAAAACTTGGACAAGAAGCAAGCGCCGGAAATGACGATATTATGAAATACGCTCTTATTGGCGCCGGAGTTTTAGGCGCTGTGTTTATATTACCAAAACTTATAAAAGGGTAAAGAAATGGCAGGACCAGCAAAACCTAAAAAGCCGAGATATCCTAAGCAACCTTCCGCAAGAGAACCGATCTCTAAATGGAAGACCTGGCAAAAACAATGCCAGAAGATCAACGCAAAATACAATCGTGAAGTTCGAAGCTGGGAAGCTTTGAGAAATAGGATCAAGGCTCTAAGGTCTTCTAAGAAAAAGAGATAAGAATTCGTGAAGTATCGTTTCTTCATATATTTTTCTGGATCAAGAATTTCCAGTTTTTGGCCTCAGGGAGTTCCACAGGATAAATCAAATTATCCTTTTCTGTTCTTCCCTGAAAGGCTCTTAAATGCAGACAAAGAAAGAATGTCTTTCATTCTTCCTGGTCCGGAAAGTTCTGCTGATTCTCAATATATGATTGGGGCTTTTATAAACGCATTTAACCGAACCTTTGCAGGAAAAAATAAAATTGTAAAGACTTCTGTTCAGCAGATAGCCGAAACAACTACTCCTGCAAAAGTGGATACTACTCTTCCGCCAAATCCGGCGATGTATGTTCCACCAACTCAGACTACGGAGCTCACTCCGGATGAAGAGTTTATAACCACCGGAATGAACCTGACCCCTTTTGTAGTGATCGCTGGTTTATTCGGACTTGTGGCAGTTGCTGCAAGTAAGATGAAAAAAAAGAGGAAATAGTTTGATATCAAACAAACAGATCGGAGAGAATCACCATGGCTAAGAAAAGCAAAAGAAAAGGGTCCATGAGCACAGACGTTATTATTGGCGGTGTAATCGGATTCGCAAGCTACTTGTTAACCGGATTTACCGCAAAGCAAGTTACAAAATCAAAATCATTGAAAGAAGCAGGCCTTTTTGGCGTCGCTATTTGCGGACTCGGTGCAGTCGGTTCCTACTTCCTCCCTAAATGGGAATGGAAACTTGGCGGTATGATCGGATCTGGACTCATGGCGTTTAACGCAGCTCTTCAAACTGAGCTCATTCCTAATGCACAACAGATTAAGACAAGTTTAATGCTTGCTGGTAACGATAATATCTCTCCTGAGATGATCGCCTACCTCACAGCAAATGGCGCTTATAATTCCGGACAAAGTTTGAACGGATATACTCTTTCTGAGGGAACAGACGAAAGCCCTTTGGATGGATACACCCTATCGGGTGCGACGGATGCTAATCCGCTCGGAGCATAAAAAGAAATCGTAGTGAGAAAAACAAGAAAACACTAACGGAGAGAATCAACATGGCAAGACTTACAGAAATGGTCTTCGGAGGCCAAAAAGGAAACGTAGAATTCTACGAGTCCCACAAGTATTCTACTTGGGCCTTAGCAACAGGCGCAACCGCCTTTCAACCGTTCAATAACATAGAAGCCGCTAACCTGCGTAACTATGATAAAGGACAGAATATCTTTAAACAAAACCAAGGTAGGATTCTTGCTCTAAGAGTTTCCTTCCATGGTCCAGCATACGTTAACCCTACTTTGCAAACAGGCGCGACTTTCGCAACTCTGACTGCAACTCAGGATTATAATGCATTCATGGCTCAAGCAAGATTGAGTATCTTACAAGATTCTCAACTTGTGCATGAGGACCTTTTAAGTAGCTACCTGCCATATGCACCTTGGATCTACCAAGCACCAGATGCAGGATCTCCAACCGCCGCAACAAGACCGTTGACTTTCTTCGATCCAAACGACGGAAACGGAAATAACTACAAAGCGTCCAAGTGGGGAATTGTATTCAGACCTCCTCTTGTCGTAGGAGCAGGTCGTTCTGTGGACTTCCAAGTGACTACTCCTCCGGGATATTCCTTGCCGTCTACTTTAAACGGCTTCTATGTAAGATTCGAGCTCGTGACCGAGGAACTTCCTCAATCCAGCATCTCTCAGGTTCGTCCTGCGTAAGTAAAGGAAAACCTCCGGAGAAATCCGGAGGTATAAGGAATTTTTCATATGGAAATGATAGAAAAACTCCCGCCTCCTTTAAATACTCAAAAGGATGCGGAACAGCTTTACATCGGAAACGAAAATGCGTCCGCGATTTCTGCGTCTACAGGTTATTCTCTTGCATTAACTATTACGCATAATGCCGGATCTCCGATGCTTGTTACCGGTTTCCATTTAGTGTATTTGGATAATACCCTGGATAGAGTTCCGGTAATCATAAACGACGCGCAGAGAAATAGGCAGATCGTTACTGGAAATTCTCCGCTTTGCACAATCGGAGTAAGGAGAGGACAAACTGTTGTCGCTCCATTCCAAAAAATTAAACCTTTCATTCTTTATTCTGGACAAAGTGTTCAACTTTCCGTCCTAAATAACACGGGTGGAAACATAGCCATTGGAGCCTTGAGTTTAACTCTCTATGGATTTCAGTAAGCTACAAGACATCCGCCGAATAGTTCATTACGGCGTCTATCAGCAAGGAACAAACGGAGCCACTACATTTTATACTGTAGCGGTTCCGTTCCATGCAATAGATATTAATCCGTCTTTAAAATACCGAGTGAATCATTTACGGATCACTCCGGAATTTGGATACGATGCCGGCGGAAATTTTGAGAACTATGAAATTATTCCTCTACATATGAGGTTTTGGCTTACTAACGGAAATGTTGGTCAAGTAATCGCTCAATATTCATCCCAGATAACGTTTTCTTATAGTTATAAAAACATAGCTTCAAACCCTGCTTTAGAATTTGATAAATCAGATATTTATGATGCGGCAAACTTCACTTTGACGAATCAATTTCCATCTGTCACAAGTAATCCTAACTTTTTATACATGCAGTCCGGGGATATTAATATGTGCCTTAGGACAATGCGAGTTCCGACTATTTCCGACTTCCCTCTTAACTTTTCCCAAGTTTGGGAAAAAGGACCTACTCCAACACGAATTCAGAACTACGGAGTGATCGGAAATAATGATCTTTCTTTTGCGTTCAAAGCGCAAAATTATAATACCCTCCTGTTTACTCCGTATGGATTGAAGCAGAGAGATTTCGCCGCTCCTCCTGTAGATTATAAATTCTCTTATGCAGTCGAATTTGATTTAGAGGTTTATGATATATGACTTGGAGAGAGCAACCGGACGGAACTTACTTAAGCGATTCCGCTCCTTACGTAGCTACTCCTATAGGCGGAGGAGATTATTCTCTTTCTTGTCTTGATCCAAAAGAAGATAAAAGATTTCTATCGTTTTCGGAAATCTTGCAAGCACCATTTTTTCCGGTCCCAATTCAGTTTAGATTAGATGATGGGACTGCTTTTGCTATAAAGTTTATTTCTTTTACGCTTGGCATTGGGGTCACTAATTTAAATGTTCCACATGGAGTTCCTAATTTAATAAGCAATAATTTACTAATCGGTGCAACATTCATGAATATTACAAACTTGGGAGGGTCCTCTGATAGGGTAGATTATTCCATTGCAACTAACGTAGATACTCCATATAGATTGGCATTTTCAAATACAGATGCAACAGTAGTAAGAGGAACCGCTACTACTTCTGCAAACGCAAAAGCATTAATGTTCTATAAGGTATAATCATGGGTGAATGTGGGCCTTTAAGAATAGAAGGAGTGGATAGAAGACTTTTAGATTTTTTTCAGGATCTAAAAAAAGAACTTCCTACTGCCCATATCACTTCCGGATTTCGAACTAAAGAAGAACAAACTTGTTTATATAAAAAAATGCCTCCTGGTATGGCGGCAAAACCAGGAACCTCTTCTCATGAATCCGGAAGAGCTATAGACATCGGCGGAATAGATTATACCTCCAAAGAGCTCCGTAAAACTGTCACTAAGGTTCTTGGTAAGCATCCAGATGTCCTCTGGGGTTATTATTTTAAAGTTTCGGATCCCGTGCACTTCTACGTCCCCAAAACGTCTCCTGTATGGCCTGCGGCTCTAATCCTTGGTTCGCTTGGGCTTTTTTTTTAGCTAAACGTAAGAAAAAGAAATAACTCCTATACCTGAAAAAACCTAACTGCGAAAAGCCTTTAAGACCGGAATTCCAAGCTTCCGGTCTTTTTTTTGTTCTATATCAAACTAAAATAGTTTGACAGACAAACTAAAACGCGATAGAAATGCTTTAGCAAGTAAAGGAAAATACTATATGTCCTACATGAACGCGCTTAATACACTGAGAAGTCTCAAGATGCGCAAAGGGAGATTAGAACAAAAATATCCCGATTCTGCGATTACTTTGGCCTTTTCGTATGGCGAAAAGGAACAAAAATATACGGAAGCAGTTCCAGCGATTGGCCTAATTCATGAACAATTAGAAATTTTTGACGAGGAAATCGCAACCGCCAAGGTGCAATGGTTCTTATACCAAGATAAGAAACTTTTAGATAAAGGTTTCATGACTATTGCAGAAGAGGAATCAGATCAAAGGCAAAATGCGAATCCGGAAGCTGGCGCAATCCAAAGCATGGTTGTTTTAATGGGAGAATTCCAAAAGAATCTTACCAAAAGTGTTTCGGAAACCATGGCAGAGGTAAAAAAGGCCATGGATTACAGGCATGAATTCCAGGAGCAAATGCACGAATCCCGAATGAAGCAAATGGAAGAATTTAACAATAAGCTTCATGAGGCAAGGACCGAGCAAATGGAAGCCCGGATGCAACTCCAATTAGAAAAATTCAAAATGGAAAAAGAATTGGACCAGGAGCCGTCTGGATTCGAGAAGGCTGGCGAGTTTGCGACGAAGCTTATGGATAAACTGGAAGAGTCCCCTACTCTCCAAGCCATTGCGAAATCATTATTAGAAAAAGTAGCAAATCCGGGAAGACCGGTTGCCGGACAAGCAGAGAGGGTTTAGATGAATTGGAAAAATTGGATTATCGCCTACGGGTTAGATAAAAAACTCCATTCGTATTTATTTGCCGTGGGCAAATGTATTCATAAAGATAAGAAATTAAATAGAGCAACGGTCTCAACGGGAATTAGGTTCGAATTTTATTATTTGGTTCCTGTTCTAAATTGGGCAATTGAAATTAAGCCTTGGGGTTTTCTTTTTCAATTTAATATCGGTCTTTTTGGATTCAAAGCAGAGGCTAAGTGGGTATAATGGAAGCACAGGAAGCAGCACCGACAGCGGTTCTTATCATAGAGAACCAGAGACACATCACGAATATCTTAAACGGTATTTATCATATTTTCAATAATACGGTTTTTGCGGCACAACTTCGGAACACTCCTGAGTTTAGGCAGATGGAAGAGGATTTAAAGTCCCTCACGGAAAACGCGAAAAAACTTCTCGACTCGGTAAAATAATTCTTGCAATAATAAAAACGCAAGTGTTTCATAGGACCGTGAAAGGAGGAGTTGCATACATGCCAAAGACTGCCACTAAGGTAGTCCGCAAGGCTGAGGAAGCAGAAAGAGGCAAAGGATTAGGAATTCCGTTGCCTGCTGATCTCTCTGAAAGGCTTACCGCCTATTGTGAAGAGACAGGAGCTTCTAAGGCCAAGATCGCGCGGATTGCTTTAAAGCAGTTCTTAGATTCTAAGAAACCTAAGAACTAAATGAACGTGGCATAATATTTATATATCATGAGGGAAGTAAGAATAGAAGACTCAATAGATCCCTGCCCTAATTGTAGTTCGAGAAGAACTTCGATTCTTGGAAGAGGGAGCGCACTCAAAGCATCGTATTATTTTGTTCAATGCGGAGATTGCAAATTTGAAGGTCCACATTCTTATGTTTCTCCGATTGATGCTATAGCGCTTTGGAAAATAAATCCGAAAGCGACATAGCCTGGACTTCCGGATATAGGTATTATGTCGCATTAGATTCGGCGTCTGGTGATATATCATGAACCAAGGCTATCCCACGTTTCGCGCGCACTGTATGACTCTTAACGAACAAAATCAGATGATAATCTATTTACTATTCTTGACCGGATTGACTGAGCCCTATCCATAATGGCTGAATATGAAAGCTCCTATCTTTTCTATTTTGATCATTGGGTTATTAACTAGTACAGGTTTCCATTGTCTTTACTATCATTCCGTAGATCCGGTTCTTTCCAAAAACAATTTGGAACCTTCTTCCTGTCTGAGTGTTGTTGCCTTTAAAACCCTGATCAATGGACTTCCTCCCGATATTACGACCGAGCAATCTGCAGATGGCAATCGTACGAATGTAAAGGTTTCGGAGGATAAATACAATGGCAAATCTCACCCGGCTTTGGATGTCATGGCAAAGGAGGTTTTTAATGAATCCGGGATCCTTTCATCGAACGATAAACAAGGAACGGAGGTCCAAAAGGGAGTATTTATCCAGATCAATAACAAGATCAGTTTTTCCCCACTCGCATACGCAGGAAGGACGTTTTCCATGATGACTTTGACTCTTTTGCCTAGCAGATTAACTGCGTTTGAAAGTTTCGATGTTTCGGCATTTGAGGACCAAAAACTGCTATTTAAGAAAACCTATCTGCATGAGGTTCGGTCTTGGCTCTGGCTACCTTTGGTTTTCTTTTTTTGGGCAGGAGAAGATCAGAAAGAAGGACAGTATTACTATAAAGATGTGCTCAAAGATGTGATCTCGAATATTATCGCGAAAAAAAAAGAACTGAAAAAATGTCCTAGGTAAAACGTCTAGTTTTTTTAAAGTTTTAGGACATAATCCCGACTTCTCCGCAGCTCTACATCGAACGTTAAGAAAGACCGGGACCTACTAAGGAAGGATTAATACCCTTGCCAAAGAGAAATGGTAACGATCGTTTTTCCGTTATCGGATTTGTTATCACATTGGCATTTGATTTTAGCGGATTGGCTATAATAACCTTGTCCGAGTGAGAATCCTGGGGCCGGCTTACAGCTTTTATACAATCCCCCATCTACCAAACGGTTACAAGCTGCTTGGATTGCTGCTTCAATGTCCCCACTTTGTGAGCTGATTGTGCCTGGAATTGCTAAGAAGACCGCAACGGCTAATGCGGAAGCGGAGATAAATAGAAACTTTTTCATGGTAATGTCCGAAAACAAATAGGAACATTCCTCTCGGAAAGAAAATATTTCAAACGAAAAATTTTGGGGATTGGAAAATTCTTTCCGTGCTTTCGGATAAATTTCCGGTTTAAGTATTGAAGTTTGTTATGCCTTAAATTCGTGGACCTGCTTTTGTAAAGAACCGCTTAATTCTTCACATTTTCTTGCCTGGTCCGCAGCCTCAACAGCTTTCGTTGCAATGATCGCATTCGAATTTTGGATCCGATCTAGAAAGTTTCGGATCTCTTCCAGACTTTTCTTTTCCGCTTCCGTTGCTTGGTGAACGTTTTGGGAAATTTTTCCCGCATTGAACAGAGCACCGGCCACAGTAACCCTGATATTCGTTTGTTTTTCCAAAAGTAAAAAGAATGAATCTAGGCTTTCTTTGATAGAATCCACGTCACCCAAGATCAAGGAGATGGTTTTTGTTCCTGTCTGAACTATATCCGTGTTTTTGGTCATCTCTTCTTTTCCATCGCGGATCAGTCTAGAAATTTCCTTTATGGTGCTTGCTGTTTGGTCCGCTAATTTTGAGATCTCGTCTGCGACCACTGCAAAACCTCTTCCATGTTCTCCTGCTCTTGCCGCCTCTATGGATGCGTTTAACGCAAGAAGGTTTACTTTATCGGCAATATCCGTAATCGTCCCTAATTTTGCAGTAGTACTAGAAGAGCTGGATTCAATTCTTTTGATGGATTTTTCGATCGCCATTAGACTTTCTTCCGATTCTCGAGCGTGTTTCCATGCCGTCTCGAATAAAGCCTTTGTGGAAACAAGTCCGGCTTCCATTTCCTGGAAACTGACTTCTAAATTTTGAAAAGAATTTTCCAGAGTCCCTGTTGCTTCTAACTGCTTTTTTGCGGAATCGGATACGTCTGAGATTGCATCAGCGATCTGATTCATACTTACATTAATTTCTTTCAAACTATTTGCTTGGTCAGTCGTTTTATCTGCTACTGTCGAAGAACTCTGGACCAAACTTTCTAAAATTCCGTTTACAGATTCCGATTTTTCCCTGACTTCTCCCTGGATAGAAACGTTATATTTTCGGACTTCTTCCAATTCCGCCAAGTTGATTTCCTGATTCAAAAATTCCTTTTTGAAGGTTATTGAAAAGTATATTAGTATTCCGGTCTCAAAAATCACGAAAATTGCATGTAACAGAACGATATCCCAGCCGTTCCCATAATTGAATATAATGATAGGAGTTTCGGAAATTTTGTACCCTATACTCTGGCAGAAGGAGAATAAACCATGGTGTACAGCGATATATAATGCTCCAGGTAGCAGTGTTTTCCAATCTCTATAATAGAGAAGAAAAGCCAATGCAACGAACACATGAAAATGCATCTCTATCCTTCCAAACTGGGATTGGATCAGTATCCCGGACCAAGCCATAATGAGTACGGCGTTTAAGATCCTTAATATATATAACCCCCTTAAGAACAAAAAACCGATGGTGGAAAGTATCGCGATTATTATGGAAGACTTTAGGACGAACTTCCAGGTTCCATATTCCACGGATAATAAGAATGCAAAAGGAATATGGGCTAAGAGAAGAATGTAAAAGAAACGATCTACTTTTGTAGTCTCTTCCTTGAATTTCAGCCTGGCTAAATCTTGTATACTTTGTTTGTGATGGAGCGGATTCATATTTTTTTCCCGGAGGATTTATTTTTTGGTTCGATTTTCGGGCTTTTTGAGATTAGATCTTTCGAACGATCCCCGGTTGGTATTTTCGTTTATTATGAATCGCTTAATTAAGTTGGGGCTTTTGTTCTTTTTTATCGCTTATGAATTTAATAAGTTCATTTGGATTCTGGTCCCAATGTTTATCGAATTCGAAAATTAATCCTTTAATCCTTCCTTGAGAATTGACCCAAAGGACGGAATCCGGATGTTCTATATCCCCATTTTTAT